>MNCR01000102.1 GCA_001914535.1 Candidatus Rokubacteria bacterium 13_2_20CM_69_15_1 | reverse complement strand
GACCTGGTCGGGCGACACCCCGTGCTTCTTGGCGAGCGCCTGCCGCAGATAGAAGCCGCTGCCGTCCGGGTACCGGTTGAGGTGGTTGACCGCCGCGAGAATCGCCCGCTGGACCCGGCCGGAGGGCGGCAGCGGGTTCTCGTTCGACGCCAGCTTGATCGCGTCGTGGATGCCGAGCTCGCGCTCCAGCTCGTCGATCGGCTTGCCCGGCTCGTACGGCGCGATCCCGAGGATGTGTTCGTTGGCCAGGGACTCCCACTGCGTAGGCATGCTCTCTCCTTATGCGGCCGGGTAGGAGCCGAGGATTTTCAAGAACAGCGTTCGTTCCCCGATCTCGCGCAGGACGGCGGCGATTTGAGGCGTGGCGCAATGTCCCTCGAGGTCGACGAAGATGACGTACTCCCAGGGACTCTGCTTGGCCGGCCGCGACTCGATCTTCGTGAGGTTGATGGAGTCGCGGGCGAGCGGCTCGAGGATCCGGTACAGCGCGCCGGGCACGTTCCGCATCGCGAAGAGGATCGACGTCTTGTCGTGCCCGGTGGGGCCGACGGGTCGCCGCCCCGTGACGAGGAAGCGCGTCGCGTTCTGCGGGTTGTCCTCGATGCGCGCCTTCAGCACGGGGACGTTGTAGAGGCGGCCGGCGAGCTCGGACGCGATGGCGGCCACCGTCGAATCGGTGGCGGCCAGCTCCGCCGCGGCCGCTGTCGAGAGCGTCTCCTCGGCGGCGACGTCGGCCAGGTGCTCGGCGAGCCACCCGCGGCACTGGGCGAGCGCCTGCGGGTGGGAGACCACGCGCTTCACCTCGCCGAGGTCGGCGGCGCGCGAGAGGAGGTGCTGGGTGATCTCGAGCTTGAGCTCCCCGCAGATCAGCGCCTCGGAGACGATGAGGCGATCGAGCGTCACGTTGACGGCGCCCTCGGTGGAGTTCTCGACGGGCACGACGCCAAAGTCGGCGCGCCCGCGCTCGACGTCGTCGAACACCTCGCCGATCGAGCGGGCGGGGCGGTACATCGCCGCGCCGCCGAAGTGCTGGAGTGCCGCCTGGTGCGTGAACGTCGCCGACGGGCCCAGGTACGCGACGGTGAGGGCGCCTTCGAGCGCGCGGCAGCCCGACAGGATCTCGCGCCACACGGCCGCGACGGCGTCGGCGCTGAGCGGCCCGCGGTTCTCCTCGATCAGGCGCCGGCTGATGTCGGCTTCACGCTCCGGGGCATACGACGGCGCATCCTGACGTCGTTTGAGGTCTCCGATCTGGAGGGCGGCCTCGGCGCGTTGGGTGAGGAGGTCTAGGATCTGGTTGTCGAGGTCATTGATCCTGGAACGCCAATCGTCCAGGTTCATAGCGGCTCCTGCCGACCCTACTCTCTCGAATACCGGCAATTATAGGCCGACGACGGAGACGAGGGCAAGTCAACCTATTGTAGCGAGGTCCGCGAGGTCGGCGTGGACCGTGGGTGGCCCGCTCTAGGCGCACGGGGCTGCGTTACGGTCGGTCGGCGACCGCCGCCCGGAGCGCGGAGAGCTCGCGCGGGGTGAGCCGGCGGACGGCGCCCGGAGCGAGGGCGCCGAGCGCCACCGGGCCGAAGGCGACCCGCTTGAGCTGCACGACCGGGTGGCCCAGAGCCTCGCAGTAGCGCTTGACCTCGTGCTTGCGCCCCTCGGTGAAGGTCAGCCTGAGACGGCTCCGCTCGGCGCCCGAGCGGACGAGCGCGACGGCGGCGGGCGTCGCCGGGCCGTCGGCGAGCACGGCACCCCGGCGCCAGCGGGCGAGCGCGCCGGACGTCACGCGCCCCTCCACGTCCGCCTCGTAGACGCGCGGAAGCACGTAGCGCGGGTGGAGAAGCCGGTGGGTCAAGGGGCCGTCGTTGGTCAGCAGGAGCGCACCCTCGACGTCCCAGTCCAGACGGCCGACCGGATAGAGACGCGCCCCGACGGGCCTGACGAGGTCGGCGACCACGGGACGTCCCTGGGGATCCGCCAGGGTCGTCACGTAGCCGCGAGGCTTGTTGAGGAGCAGGTAGTGCTTCGCCTCCGACGGCGGCACCGGTCGGCCATCGACGGTGATGCGGTCGACGTCGGGATCGGCGAGGGTGGCTTGGCTCCGCGTGACCACGCCGTTGACGGCGACGTGGCCGCCGGCGATCAGCCCGTCAGCTCCCCGCCGGGACGTCAGCCCCGCCTGGGCCAGGATCTTGTTGAGCCTCAGCTTCGCCATGCTCGGCCACGACGGCCAGCTCGGGCACCAGGAGCTCGCCCTCGACCTTCGGCAGGTCGCCGAGGTCGCGCAGGCCGAACGCGACGAGGAACTCGCGCGTGGTCTCGAAAAGGTACGGCCGTCCCGGCGCGTCCTTGCGGCCCGGGATGCGGATGAGGCGCCGCTCGAGCAGACTCTCGAGGACGGCCTCGGAGTTCACGCCGCGGATCGCGTCCACCTCGGGGCGCGACACGGGTTGCTTGTACGCGACGATCGCCAGCGTCTCGAGCGCGGGCCGCGAGAGGCGCTGCTTCGTCCGCGACCGTGTGAGCCGGACGAGCCAGGGCTGGAGCTCCGGGCGCGTGACCATGCGATACCCCCCGCCGACCTCGACGATCTGGAGGCCACGGTCGGCGTAGCGCGAGCGCAGCGCCTCGACGAGCTCACGCGCGGCGGCGACGCCCGGCAGCTCGAGCACTTCACGGATGCGCTCGGGCTCGAGTGGGGTGTCCGAGGCGAAGAGCAGGGCTTCCAGGATGTCAATTGGAGCCGGCATGGGTCTCTCCGGTCTGGCGTTCGATGACGATCTCGCCAAAGAGCTCGGTCTGCTGGGTACGGATCCGCCCGAGACGGACCAGCTCCAGCACCGCGAGCAGGGTGACGACGACCTCGGAGCGGCGGCGCTCACCGCCGACGAGCGACGAGAACAGGAGCGACCACGCGTCGCGGAGCAACGTGAGGATCTCGGTCATGCGCTCGAGGATCGAGGGCGGATTCGGCTCGACCTCGCGCGGCCGACGACGGAGCTGCTCGTCGATCAGCCGCCGGACCGCCCGCTCGACCAGGTGGACCGAGAGGTCCTCCAGCGGAACCTCTTCCAGCGGCGGCAGGGCGCCCACCGGGCGACCCCAGAGGAGCGCTTGCTCCGCCTCCCGCGCCGCGAGCCACGCCCCCAGACCCTTCACGCGCGCGTAGGCGCGCAACCGCTCCTCGAGCTCGAGCCGGAGCGCCTCGCCCTCCTCGTCCAGCGCCTCGGTCTCGCTCGGATCGGGCGGCACGAGCAGCTTGGATTTGAGGTAGATGAGCGTGGCGGCCATGACCAGGTATCCGCCGGCGGCCTCGAGGTCGCGGAACTCGATCGCTTCGAGGTGTGCCAGGTACTGGTCGGTGATCGTCCGCACCGGCAGGCGCGCCAGGTCGATCTCGTTGGTGCGGCACAGATGCAGCAGCAGGTCGAACGGGCCCTCGAAGTCCCCCACGCGGAGCGTGAAGTCCCGGGACGTGTCGAGGATCTTCGGCGCGTCCGCCGTCATGGCGTGAGGTTCACCGCCGCGCGGACCTCCTCCATCGTCGCCTGCGCCACCGTCCGGGCACGCCTCCCGCCCTCGTGCAGGATGTCGACGATCACGTCTGGCCGCTCGGCGAACTTCGTGCGGCGCTCACGGATCCCGTCGAGCTTCGGGACGAGGTGACGGAGCAACACGTCCTTGCAGTCGAGGCAGCCGATCCCCGCCGTGCGGCAGCCTGTCGCGCACGCCTCGCGCTCGGCGACGGGGGTGAAGATCTTGTGCAGGTCGAACACCGGGCAGACGTCGGGATTGCCCGGGTCGGTCCGCCGTCGGCGCGCCGGGTCGGTCATCATGGGCTTGACCTTCCGGATGACCGCGTCCGCCGGGTCGGAGAGGTAGATCGCGTTGTCGTAGGACTTCGACATCTTGCGCCCGTCGGTTCCCGGCACCTTGGGAATCTGGGTGAGCTTGGCCTCGGGCTCGGGGAACACGGGCTTGAACGCGTTGTTGAAGCGCCGCGCCACCTCGCGCGTCAGCTCGACGTGCGGCACCTGATCCGCGCCGACCGGGACCCAGCGGGGCTTGTACATCAAAATGTCGGCGGCCTGGAGCAGCGGATAGCCGAGCAGCCCATAGGACGGCGACGCGATCCCCTGCGCCTCGATCCGCTCCTTGTAGGTCGGTACGCGCTCGAGCCAGCCCACCGGGGTGACCATCGAGAAGAGCAGATGGAGCTCGGCGTGCTCGGGTATCTGCGACTGGATGAAGAGGGTCGAGCGCTGCGGGTCGAGGCCGGCGCCGAGCCAGTCCGCCACCATCTCCACCGTGTCACCCGGGACCGTGGCCGTGTCGGTGTCGTCGGTGAGGGCGTGCCAGTTCGCGACGAAGTAGTAGCAGTCGTACGCGTCCTGCAGCTTCACCCAGTTGTCGAGCGCGCCGAGATAGTTTCCCAGGTGGACCTTGCCGCTCGGCCGCATCCCCGACAGCACCCGCTCCCTCGTCCCCGCCATCAGCCCCTCACTCTCTCCCAAACCTTCGCCGAACGGATGAGCACATAGTACGCGTAGAGGCAGGCCAGAAGGAAGCCTCGCCAACCGTCGAGGAACCCGGCGCGAGCCACGTACATCCCGAGGAATCTGCCCAGCGGCCGGAAGACCAGGTCCGAGCGCCTGGCTGGCCGGCCGCTCCGAATCCATGCCTCGGCGGCCAGCGTGGAGTACCGGTCGGCGCGGGCCAGGAAATCTGCCACGCCGCGGTAGCTCCGGTGGACGAGCGGCGCCCGGAGCCGGCCGACGGTTCCGGTCACCTGCGCCGACTCGTGAACCGAGTGGTCCACGAACCGGCCGAGGCCACGCCGGAACAGCCGGAGCTGCCAGTCTGGATAGAGGCCGCCGTGGCGCACCCAGCGCCCCCAGAAGATGTTCCGACGCGGCACCCGGTAGGCCTGGACACTCTCGCCTCGGCCCTCGAGCACCGCACCAATCTCCACCCTGAGCTCCGGCGGGACCTCCTCGTCCGCGTCGACGGAGAAGATCCAGTCCCCGGTCGCCTGCTCGATGGCGAAGTTCTTCTGGCCGGCGAACCCGGGCCACGGCCGAACCCAGACGCGGTCCGTGAACTCGCGCGCGATCTGGACCGTCTTGTCGCTCGACTCGGCGTCCACCACGACGACCTCGTCGACCCAGGCCAGGCTCTCGAGACACGGGCGGAGCCGCTCTTCCTCGTTGAACGTGATGACGACCGCGGAGATGGTGGGTCGGTTCACGGCGCGCCCCGACAGGCGGACGGCGTCGGCTCGCACTGCCACGCCGACTCGAGCAGCGCGGTCACGCGCGCCAGCACCTCCGTCACGCCGATCCGGGCGAGCGTGCCGTCGGCGCTCTGCAGCGCCCGATTCACCTGTCCCCAGGGGCCGTTTCTCTCCGCCGCGGTCGGTCCGTAGAGCCCGACGCACGCGACGCCGAGGGCGGCGGCCAGGTGGAGGGGCCCGGTGTCGCCCCCGACGACGACCGACGCCCGCTGGAGCAGCGCGATGAGCTCCTCGATCGTGCTGGCCGGCGCGAGCCGCGTGCGGCCGCCACCCGCCGACTCCACGATCGCCGTCGCCGTATCGTGCTCGCCGGGGCCCCACACGACCAGCACCGAGCCGCCGGCGTCCGCGGTGAGGGACCTGGCGAGGGCGGCGAAGCGGTCGACGGGCCAGCGCTTGTCGGCCCGGCCCGCGCCCGGGAGCAGGACGACGAGCCGGTCACGGGGCTTCACGCCGGACCTCATGAAGAATGCGTCGACCCGCGCCTCCGCCGCGGGATCCGCGGGCAGCGGAAACGCGATCGCGGTGGGCCGGACGCCGAGCGGCTCGAGCACCGCGAGGTACTGCTCGACCACGTGTCGCGCGGTCACGGGCGGCGTCACGTGTCGGTTCGTGAAGAGCGCGCTGAGGCGCTCGCGGCAGAGGGGCGCGGCGAAGCCGATCCGCAGCGGCGCGCGCGTGGCCGCCGTCACGAGACCGCTCTTCACGAGCCCCTGGAGGTCCACGGCGACGTCGAACCGCGCCGCGCGAAGACCGCGCGCGAGCTCGCCGAGCGCGCCGCCGGCCCGGACCAGGTCCGCCGGCGTGCGCGCGCGGCGCCAGCCGCGCGTGTCCACATCCACGACCGCGTCGAGGACCCCGTTGCCCCGGAGCAACGCCGCCTCGCGGCGCTCCACGATCCAGCTCAGGCGCGCGCGTGGGAGCCGCGCACGGAGCGCCGCGGCGACCGGGAGCGCGTGGACGACATCGCCGAGCGAGGAGAGCTTGACGAGCACGATGTTCACGCAAAGCGCTCCACGATCCGGGAGATCAAGTCCCGCGTGGAATGGTCCTTCGCGTCACCGACGACGGCCACCTCCCCGCCCACCGACCGTACCGCGGGAGCCTCGGGCACCGACCCGGCCGTGTAGTCCGTCCCCTTCGCGTGCACGTGAGGCCGGACCGAGGCGACGAGCCGGTCGGCCGTGTCGTCGTCGAAGACGACCACGTGATCGACGTCGCGGAGCGAGCGGAGGAGCTCGACGCGCTCCGCGGCGGGTATCAGGGGACGTCCCGGGCCTTTCAGCCGCGCCACCGCCGCGTCCGAGTTGAGGCCGACGAAGAGCACGTCGCCGAGCCGTCGGGCCGCGCGAAGGTAGCGGATGTGGCCGACGTGCAGGAGGTCGAAGCAGCCGTTCGCGAGGACGATGCGTCGGCCCTCGGCGCGGAGCCGCGCGGCGAGGGCGGCCGCTTCGTCGAGCGTCATGTCGGGGGCGTCACGGCGTCGCGCCCAGGCCGAGGGCCTGTTGGAGCTCCGCGCGCGAGACCGTGGCGGTCCCGCGCTTCATCACCACGATCCCGCCCGCGACGTTCGCGAGCGCCGCGGCCTCGGCGGACGCCGCGCGGCACGCCAGGGCGAGCGTGAACGTGCTGATGACGGTGTCCCCCGCTCCCGTCACGTCGGCGATCTCGTCGGTCCCGTGGATCGGGATGAACGTGGTCGCGCCGTCGCGCTCGAACAGCGCCATCCCGCGGCTACCGCGGGTGACGAGGAGCATGCGCGCCTCGAGCCGTTCGAGCAGCTGGCGTCCCGCCTTCTCGACGGCGCGCTCGTCGTCGACGGGCATGCCGGTGAGCTCGGCGAGCTCCGCCTCGTTGGGCGTGGCAGCCGTGGCGCCCGCGAAGCGCGGAAGGTGGTAGCGACTGTCCACCGTGACGATCGCATTGGCGCGGCGGGCGACGGCCTTGACGCGCTCGAAGACGCGCGGGGTGACGGTCCCGTAGCCGTAGTCCGAGACGAGGATCGCGTCGACGCGCGCCGCGAGCGCGCTGAGCCGGCCGAGCAGCGCGTCCTCGGTGGTCGGCATGAGATCCTGCGCCGGCTCGCGGTCGAGGCGGACCAGCTGCTGGCGCGTCGCCGGGTAACCACCGGCCATGATGCGCGTCTTCACGGGCGTCGGGCGGCCCGGCTCCGACACCAGGCCGTCGGTCGGCATGCCGGCGGCGTGAAAGAGCGCCTGCAGCTCCTGCCCCGCCCCGTCGCGCCCGATCACGCCGATCGGGACGACGCGCGCGCCGAGCGCGTGGACGTTGTGCGCCGCATTGGCCGCGCCGCCCAGCAGCACCTCGCGCTCGACAAATCGCAAGATCAGGACGGGCGCCTCGCGCGAGATCCGCGACGGCTTGCCGAAGAGATACTCGTCGGTGATGAGGTCGCCGATGACGACGACCGTGCGCGCGCCGAAGGCGTCGACCGCGGCGCGCATCCCGCTCGTCGCCGCGCTCACGCCGAGCGCCCCGCGAGCACCCAGTCGACGGCGTCGAGCAGGTCCTTCGCCACGTGGTCGGGCTCCACGGGGAAGCTCGCGCGCCGGTATTCCCACTCGCCGAGCCCGTAGCCCGTCAAGACGAGCACCGCCTGCGCTCCGACCGTGCGCGCCGGTACGAGGTCGGACGGCTTGTCGCCGACCAACGTGCACCGTGGCAAGTCGAGCCCATGATCGGCGGCGGCGCGGTACAGGAGTCCCGGCTTGGGCTTCCGGCAGTCGCACGCGACCCGGTACGGAGGCTCGCCCTCGGTCGGATGGTGCGGGCAGACGTAGATGCCGTCCAGGTAGGCGCCCTCCTCCTTGAGCTTCGCCGCGAGCGCCGCGTTCACCGCGGCCAGAACCTCCTCCGAGAAGTAGCCGCGCGCCACGCCCGCCTGGTTCGTCACCACGAGAGTCGCGATGCCGGCTCGGTTCAGGCGGCGGACGGCCTCTGCCGATCGGGGAAGAAGTCGTAGCCGGCTGGGATGGTTGACGTAGCCCACTTCCTCCGTGAGCGTCCCGTCACGATCGATGAAGACCGCCGGGCGAGAACCCACGCCGCCGAGTGTAAGTCGCACGTCCGGATTTCTCAAGAAAAATCGCACCTTGGGGCTGCCATCTGCGCATAGATCCGGCCGAATCCGGCGACCTGCGCGGCGAACGTGAAGGGCTCCGCGGCGCGGCGTGCGGCGTCGGTGACCTCGCCGGGGTTCCGCTCGCGGAGGCGCCCGAGGGCCGCCACGACGGCCCTCGCGTCGCGCGGATCCACGATCGCGCCGCCCCGACCGTCCGCGATCGCCTCGGCGCCGCCGGCCACGGCGCTCGCAACGACCGGGACGCCCGACGCGAGCGCCTCGAGATGGACGTTGCCGAACGGCTCATAGCGGCTCGGCAGAACGGCGACGTCCGCGGCGGCGTACCACCGCTCGACGTCGCGCCGAGGACCGAGCCACACGATACGGCTGTCGACTCCGACGCGCGCGGCCTGCTCTCGGAACGCCTGGGTGGCGCCCCGCCCGACCACGATGAGGCGGCTCGTGCGATCCGAGCAGAGCGCGAGCGCCTCCACCACGGTGCCGAGCCCCTTGCGCTCGAAGCCGCTGCCGACGAAGAGGAGGGTCCACGCGTCGGCGGCGACCCCGGCCTCGGCACGCGCGGCGCGCCGCTCGGCGTCGCGGTTCTTCGGGTGGAAGCGCTCGAGGTCCACGCCGTTGTACACGACCGAGAGACGCTCACCCGGGACGCCGTAGAGGTCGGCGATCTCGGCCGCGCCGCGGCGGGAGATCGCGACGACATGCGGGGTCGCCGCGAACACGCGCCGCTCGAGCCCGAGGACGATCCGGTGAAAGAGCGGGCGACGACGCCCCGCGTCGCCCATGCTGTGGAGGTAAGCCCGATGGCACCCCTCCCCCGCCCGATAGATGTCCTGGCGGAGCGTACGCTCGTGGCTCTGCACGACGTCCCATCCGCCACGGGACACCACGACGCGCGCGAGCGCGGCGAGGGCCAGGGCACGCGCCGCCGACGGGAGCGGCGGGAGCGGGAGCACGTGTCGCGTGACGCCGGGTATGGGCACCTGGGCGCGGGGGCTCAGGAGGTGCACGTCGTAGCCGTGCTGCACCAGCGCGTCCACGAGACCGGCCGTCGCCCGCTCGACGCCGCCGTGGAACACGAAGGGGCGGGCGATGATCAGGAGCTTCACGGGTGGCCCGAGACGAGGTGCGCCGCGGCTGCGTTCCGCATCGCGCGATTCATTTCACCGACGCCGCGGGGCCGGCACCTTCGGGGGGTGGCCCGAGACGAGGTGCGCCCCGGCTGCGTTCCGCATGGCGCTACTCATTTCACTGATCCCCGGGTCAGGCGCTCGACGAGGGGGAACAACGTCGCTCGGGCGGCACGGAAGCTGTAGCGCTCGTGGCAGCGCCGGCGGGCGCGTTCCCCGAGCCCTCTGGCCTCGTCGGGGCGCTCCAGCAGGCGTCGGATCGCCGTCGCGAGCCCACGCGGATCCCCCGGCGTCACGATGAGACCGCAGCCATCGAGGATCTCGGGGATCATCGAGACCGCCGTGGACACGATCGGCCGCCCGAGCGCCATCGCGTCGAAGAGCTTCGCCGGCACCTGGCCGATGGTGTCCATCGTCGCCCGCTGGGGCACCGCCACGACGTCGGCGGCGATGAGGTAACGCGGAACCTCGTCGAACGGGATCTCGCCGAAAACCCTCACGTGCGGCAGCGCCGCCCAGCGTCCCGCGGCACGGCGCTCCCCATTCGCGCCGACGAGGGCCAAGACCACACCCGGCCCGAGGAGCCCGACCGCCTCGACCAGATCGTCCACGCCCTTGTAGGCCCGCGGCGTGCCGAGAAACATGACGACCTTCTCCGCGGCGACGCCGAGCGTCGCCCGCGCGCTCGCCGGATCGTAACGCGCCGGGTCCCACGCATCGGTGTCGCGCACGTGCGGGAGCAGGACGCCGCCGAAGCGCTCGGCGAGGAAGCGTGAGGCGACCGTGAGGGCGTCTGCGCGGCCGACCAACCGCTCCGTCACCCATGTCCACGCGAGCCCGTTGGGATCGGCGAGGTCGAGCGCCCGGCCGACGCGGCCCCAGACCCCAGACCGATAGAGGAACCCGAGCTCCCAGTCGTCGATGTCGAGCAGCAGCGGGCGCCGACGCCGTGACCGGGCCAGCAGGCCGAGGCCGTAGCTCGTCGGGCGCGGCTTCGACGCGACGATGAGGTCGCCGTCGACCAGCGAGAGCAGCGCGGGCAGCCGTCGGAGAAACCCTGGATATTTCCCCGCCCGCACGGTCCGGTGCTTGACCGGGCCGCCCTCGGCGGGCTTCCAGAGCGACGGACCGAATCGGGGGCCGACGACCTCGACGTCCCAGCGCGCGGCCAGCAGACGGGCGAGCAGATCGGCACGGCCGGTCGCGTTGTCAGAGAGGTCGAAGGCGACGACCGAGATCTTCACACTGGCGGAGCCGTGACGAGACGTGCGTAGCGGGTCTCGAGCGCGGCAGCGAGCTGCGCACCGGAGTACCGGCTCTCGACGAGCTTCCGTGCCGCACGGCCGAGCCGCTCGCGGATGCCTGCGTTCCCGAGCAGGCGCGCGATCGCGTCGGCGAGGGCCGCCGCGTCGCCGGAGGGGACCAGCACCGCGTGCTCGTCGTCGGTCAGCACCTCGGGCACCACGCCCACGCGGGAGGCGATCAGCGGCCGGCCGGCGGCGAGGCACTCGAAGACGACACGCGACATGCCGTCGGACTCGAGCGGGACGTACAGGACGACGTCGAGCGCCGCGAGCACCTGGGGTAGATCGTCTGCGAACCCCGAGACGGTGAACTGCGCGTCGAGCCCGGCGGCCCGGATCGCCGCGCGGATCGCGGGCTCCGTCGATCCGCGGCCGACGAAGGCGAACCGGGGGCGCAGTCCACGCGCCCCCAGGTACCCCGCCGCCTCGATCACGACGGCGTGTCCCTTCATGACTCTGAGCCCGGCGACCACCCCGACGAGCGGGCGATCGGGCTCGCCCCCGAGCTTCCGCCGGACGCCGGGGTCCGCGGGGAGCGGTCGGTAGACCTCGGTGTCGACGCCGCCCGGGAGCGCCGTCACGCGCTCGGGTTCGAGAAGCCCCGAGGCGATGTACTGGCCGCGGATCGCGTCGGTCACCGTGACGACCCACGCCGTCGCCCGCCGGTAGAGCCAGCGGTTCGCCGCGTGCGGCCGGACGGCAAGGGCGATGTGCCGCGTGCGGACGAGCGGGCGCGGCGTCTGGCTGAGCCGGTTGGCGGCGGCGGCGAGCCAGTGCTCCTTGCCCCGATGGACGTGCACGATGTCGGTCTCCGCGAGCTTCGCGGTGAGCCGGCGCACATCGGCGGGGTCGGCGAGGGGCTTGAGCCCGCTCGCGAAGGCGAACGTCTCGATACTCCGGACCCCCAGCTGGAGCGCCGGCGTGATCACCCGCTCGTCCGTTCCCACGCGGCAGCCGAGCGTCACCTCGTGGCCACGCCGCTCGAGCTCGCGGCTCACGCGAGCGGCCCAGTATGCGTCGGAGGACCAGCCACGGCAGGAGACGAGCTGGAGGATCCTCACACGAGGCTCCGGTAGACCCGCTCCACGGTATCGATCGACCGCTCGGGGCTGAACACGTCGCGCGCGCGCCTGCGCCCGGCGACACCCATCGCACGCCCACGCTCCGGCGCCGCGAGCGCCGCGGCGAGCGCGGCACAGACGCTCTCGGGCCGGTCGTCGTCGATCAGGAGCCCCGTCTCGCCGTGCACGACGGTCTCGGGTAGCGCGCCGACCCGTCGCGCGACGACCGGGCGTCCGGCCGCCATGGCTTCGAGCGCCGCCCGGCACGACTCGTCGGAGCCCGCGGACATCAGCGCGAAGCAGTCGGCCGCGGCGAGGACCAGTGGCAGATCGCGATCGCGGTAGCCGGTGAAGACGACCCGGTTCACGAGCCCGAGCTCGGCGGCCACCTGCTCGAGGTGCCCGCGCGTCTCGCCCTTGCCCACGAGGAGGAGCCGCGCCGCGGGCAGCTCCTGGAGGAGCAGCCGAAAGCCCGCCAGCAGGAGCTCATGGCCGCGGTTCGGCGCCAGACGCGCGACCGAGACGATCACCGGCGCCTCGCCGAGCTTGAACTCGTCGCGCACGGGAAGCGGGTCGGCCTCGCCGGCGAAGCGCCCGAGGTCTGCGGCGCCCGGAATCCAGTGGACGCGGTCCGGCGGGACACCGACCTCGCGGCAGCGCGCCTCGATCTGGCGCGAGACCGCGAAGAGCGCAGCGGTGCGCCGATAGAGGCCGCCGGCGAGCCGGTCGCGCCTCACCGCGCGGAGGTTGTGAAAAGTCCGCACGACGGGCGGGCGCAGGCGGCCGCGGAGGACTGCACGCACGATCAGCGCGAGCCAGTGGTCGTGCGAGTGATGGGCGTGAACGATATCGATCCCCTCACGGTAGATCACGGCCCGCAGCCGAAGGGTGTCGCGGAGGACCGCCCCGGAGCCGAGCCTGAGCTCTTCGACCAGCTCGAGGCCTGCCTCCCGCGCCTTCACCTCGAACCGGTCGCCGGGGATCACGCCGAGGAGGACGCGATGGCCGCGCGCGCGCAGGCCCGCCGCGAGCTGGATCGTCGGGTCGGCGCTGCCCGTCCACCAGCGGTTGGCGGCAAGGTGCAGGATCGTGAGCGGCGTCACGCACGCACCGCGAGGAGCGCGTCGAGGCGCTCGAGCACGGCGCCGGCGCCGATCCCGCGCATGCACGGATGATCGATCGGGCACGCCCGGTAGAAACACGGCGCGCACGGCGCGTCGCCGCGGATCACGGCGACCGGGCCGCGTGGGGCGGTGAGCCGCGGATCGGTGGGGCCAAAGAGCGCGACGACGGGCGTCCCGAGCGCCGCGGCGAGGTGGGCGACGCCGGTGTCGCCGCAGGCGAGGGCGTCGAGCTCGGCGAGGAGTGCCATGAGGAGATCGGGACCGTCGCGCCCGGCGAGGCTCGGCGCGCCGCTCGCGCGCCGCACCGTCTCCACGACCGGGACGTCGCTGGAGGCGCCGAGCAGGACCGCCACGTCCCCGCGCGCGCCGAGCAGACGGCACAGCTCCACGGCACGTTCAGGGTCCCAGACCTTCGCGCTGCCGTACGCCGCGCCCAGGTGAACGCCGACGAGCCGCGCCCGTCCGCACGGCACGTCCACGCCCGCCTCGGCCAGCAGCGCGCGCACGCGGCGACGCGCAGGCGACGCCGGATCGGGCGGGACGAGCCTTGGCTCACGGAGGTCGGCCGCGACGCCGAGCCGCTCGACGAGCAGGAGATACTCGTCCACCTGGTGGCGACGCGGCTCCGGGAGCTCGACCCGGTCGGTGAGGAGAGCGCTCCGCCCACCGACCGCGAAGCCGATCCGCCGGCGCGCCCCCCAGTAGACCGCGCTCACCGCGGCCTCGAACGAGTTCGGCAGGAGCACCGCGGTCGAGCCGCCGAAGCCCCGCACGGTGTCTGCAGTGGAGAGCCGCCCGCTCCACGAGCGGGGATACGTGACGAGCACGTCGGCGAGCGCCTGCTCTCCGAGCAGCGTCGCCCACGGGCCAGCCACCAGGAGCCGTCCGCCGGGAGCATCCTGGCGAAGGGCGCGGATGGCGGGCACCGCCATCACGGTGTCCCCCAGCCAATTCGGGAGGCGAACGACTACGCCGTCGGGCACGCGCGCGTGAAGGCGGACTGCCAGAGGTTCTCGCCAGAGGTGAGGGCGAGGCGGACCGACAGGACGTACAGGGGCCGCCGCGGCAGCGGCAGCTTCCTGAGACGCACCCAGTCCTTCTCGGTCGTCATGAGGCCCTCGACACCGAGGTCGTGGGCCCGCGCCTCGAGGGTCGCGAGCTCGGCGGGTGCGTACCAGTGGTGGTCGGCGAATTCGAGGACCTGCTCGACGGCGACGCCCCCAGCGCGGAGCGTCTCCTCGAACGCGCGGGGCGCCGCGATCCCGGCAAACGCGAGCACCCGCTTCTGCGCGAGCTCCGCGAGACTCACGGGCCGCATCCGGTTCGCCTCCCAGCACTCCGCGATCGTGTAGACGGCCGTCAGGACCGGAACGCCGGGCGCATGGGTGTCGACGGCGCTGACGACGGCCGCGGCGTCTTCCGGTCGCTCGGCACCGGTGGCGACGACCAGGTTCGCACGGCGGAGCGCCGCGAGCGGCTCTCGTAACGGGCCCGCTGGCAGGAGCGCCCCGTTGCCCCACGGGCTTCGCGCGCGCGCCATCACGATCTCGAGGTCCTTCCGGAGCGTGCGGTGCTGGAATGCGTCGTCGAGGACGATCGCGGTGACGCCGAACCTCTCGAGCGCGAGGCGCGCCGTGTCATAGCGGTTCGAGCCGACGACCACCGGCACGCCGGGCAGGCGCCGCGCGAGCAGGAACGGCTCGTCGCCCGCGTCCTCGGCGTCGAGCCGGATCGACGCCGCGTCGGCGACGATCTGGACGCCACGGGTGCGGCGGCCGTAGCCGCGGCTGACGACCGCCGGCCGATGCCCGAGCGCGGGGAGCGTGTGCACGGCGACCTCCACCGCCGGCGTCTTGCCCGTGCCGCCCACCGTCAGGTTGCCGACGGACACCACGGGCACCGGGAGTGCGCGAGACCTGAGGACACCGCGCCTGTAGAGCCACTCGCGCGCCCCGAGCAGGCCACCGTAGCCCCTGCGCGCGGCGCCGAGCAGGCGCGCCTGGCCCCCCGGGAATCCGTCCTCCCATCGCCGCGCGAACCGCGATCCGCCGTTCGTCACGGGCGGTCTCCCGGGACCAGGAAGCGGCTGACGAGGTCGAGCGTCTCGCTCACGGCGCCGTGGCGCGCCGCGACGGCCCCGTACCCCGCCTCGCCGATCTTCGCCCTGAGCCCGGGGTCCGAGAGGAGCCGGGCGAGCTCGCGGCCGAGCCGGGGGCCGTCCTCCACCACGACCGCCGCGCCCACCGACTCGAGGAGCGCCGCCGACTCCCGGAAGTTCTGTGTGTACGGGCCCATGAGCACCGGCTTCCGTCGGAGCGCCGGCTCCAACATGTTGTGCCCGCCGAAGTCGACGAGGCTCCCGCCGACGAAGACGACGTCAGCGACGGCGTAGATCGGCGCCAGCTCGCCGACCGTGTCGAGTACGACGACGGCGCTCGGGTTGCGCCCGCGCCCGAGCTCACTGCGCCGGACCGCGGGCCAGCCCCGCCCGGCGACGAGACCGAGGACCTCGGGCGCGCGCTCCGGATGACGGGGCGCGATGACCAACCTGAGGTCGGGGTACTCCTGGAGCGCGACGCGGTGCGCGTCGAGCACCGCCTCTTCCTCGCCTCGATGCGTGCTCCCCGCGATCCACACGCGCTGGCCGGGCCCGAAGCCGAGGAGCCGGCGCCAGAGGTCCGCCGAGCCCGTCGTGTCGGGCAGCGGCTCGTTCTTGATATTGCCGGTAACGACGACGCGCTCCGGGCTGACGCCGAGGGCGATGATCCGCCTCGCGTCCTCCGCCGACTGCATGGCGAAGACCCGAACGTCGGCGAGCAGGGGGCCCATGAAGCCGCGCAGCAGCCGGTAGCGGCGGTACGAACGGTCGGAGATCCTCCCGTTGGCGATCATGACCGGCACGCCGCGCGCGGCGAGCGTGCGCAGCATGTTCGGCCAGAGCTCCGTCTCCATGCACACCAGGAACGCCGGGTCGAGGGAGGCGACGAACCGCCGCGTCGCCCACGGCAGATCGAGCGGGAAGAATCGGTGCCTCGCGAGCCCCGCGTACCGCTCGCGGACGATCTTCGCGCCGGTCTCCGTCACCGTCGTCACCACCAGCGAACGCTCGGGGCAGAGCCGACGTAGCCCCTCGATGAGCGGGGCCGCCGTGATCGCCTCGCCGACGGAGACCGCGTGGAGCCAGCCGGCGCGGACGCCGCGGCGCCGTGGCGCGCCGCCGAGGCCCAGGCGCGCACGCATGTTGAGGGGCACGCCGCGGATGAGGCGTCGGACCACCGCCGCCGGCGCATAGACGAGCACGAGCGCTACGAGGCTCGCCGCCGTGTAGAGCGCGTACATCAGGAGGCCGCCAGTTTCTCGGCCGCCGCCGTGGCCTCGTCGAGGCTCCGCTCGACGTCCTTCATCGAGCGCGCGCGATCGGCGTCTCGCGCCACCGCGAGGGGCTCTGCGAAGACGACCGCGCACCGCGCGAACGGCAGGGGGATCATGAACGCGTCCCAGCTCCGGAGTCGGAGGGCCGGCCGCGCGGCGACGGCGACCGGCACGACCGGCGCGCCGGTGAGGGCGGCGAGCGTCACCACGCCCGGCTGGAGCCGTCGGGACGGCCCCCGCGGCCCGTCGGGAACGACCACGACGTCGCGCCCGCGTCGCACCACCGCCACGAGCGCGCGTCCCGCCTCGGCGCCGCCGTGCGACGTGGAGCCCCGCACGCTGTCGAGGCCGAAGCGGACCAGGTAGCGCGCGACCATCTCGCCGTCCTCGGAGCGGCTGACGAGGACCGTCGCGGGTCGCGCGCCATGACTCGCGCGGAGCCGCTCGTTGAGCCAGGGGAGCATCAGGGCTTGGCCGTGCCACACCGCGTAGATCAGGGGACGGCCCGGGATCCAGTGGCGGACGACATCCTCGGCACCCGCCACACTGAGGCGGAGCGTCGTTCCGAGCGCCCTCACCAGAATCGCGGCGAGCGGTGGCGCCAGCGAGCCCGCGACACGTGACAGCGCGCTCACGGCGCCGTTCCCGCCTCGGCGAGGACGAGACGTGCAGCGCGTTCACCGACGCCCGGCTCGCCCAACTGACCCTGGAGCTCCCTGAACGCGGCTCGCTGAGTGTCGAGAGCCCCCGGAGTGTCGAGAAGCCTCAACGCCTCGCGACCGAGACGCTCGCCCGTCGCGTCTTCCTGGTAGAGTTCCGGGACGACCGCGCGCCCGAGCGTCAGGTTCGGCAGGCTGATCCACGGCACGCGCATCAGCATCCGGACCATCAGCTCCGTCAGACGGGACACGCGATAGCACACGACCATCGGCGTGCCGAGGAGCGCTGCTTCAAGCGTCGCCGTGCCCGACCCCACGAGCAGCAGGTCGGCGCCGCGCATGACGGCGTGGGTCTGGCCGCGGGCGACCGCCACCGGACTCCCCTCGCCGAGTCGGCGCTCGACCGCCGCCGGCTCGACCGTCGGCGCCAGGGCGAGTACGAAGCGCGCGTCGGAGCGCGCCGCGCCAATGGCCGCGACCGCCTCCCGCATCACCGGAAGCACGCGCGCGATCTCCTCGCGGCGACTGCCGGGCAAGAGCCCGATCACGAGCGCCCGGTCGTCGAGCCCGAGCGCGCGCCGCGCGGCCACCCGGTCGGGCGCGCCGGCGAGCGCGTCGAGCAGTGGATGGCCGACGAATTCGACAGGCACGCCCGCGCGCCGGTAGAGCGCCGTCTCGAACGGGAAGACCGCGAGCACGCGCGAGATCACGCGTCGGATCGTCCGCACACGCCACGAACGCCACGCCCAGATCTGGGGCGGGATGAAATAGACGACGGGGATGCCCGCCTGGCGCGCCGCCCGCGCCAGGCGCAGGTTGAACTCGGGAAAGTCGATCACGACGAGGACGCCGGGTCGTCGGGCGCCGGCGAGCGTCGCCCGGAGCCGCCGGTAGGCTCGGTAGAGCGGCGGGATCCGGCTCAGGGCCTCGGTCCCGCCGGCCACCGCGACAGCAGTGACGTCGACGAGCAGATCCATCCCCGCCGCCGCCATGCGCTCGCCACCCATCCCGAAGAGGCGGCAGCCCGGCGCCTCCGCGCGGAGCGCGTGGCACAGTGCCGCACCATGGAGATCGCCCGACGCCTCGCCGGCGGCGAGCATGATCGAGGGGGCGTGCGCCGGCATCCTAGATTAGTCGGAGGGGGGCCTCGCCCCCCTTCCGAACCCTCCCCCCAGAAGCGATGGCGCTCTCCTCCGACATGATCCTAGACACCGAGAAACGCGATCCCGGCCGCGTCGGCGCGCCGCACGCTCGCCTCCTGGTCCACGATCAACACGCGACCCGCCTCGACGGCCACCACCGACGCGCGGCCGGCCGCGGCGGCCTCGAGGCTCTCGGGCCCGATCACCGGCGTGTCAAAGCGATAGTCGTGGTCCGCCGCCACGGCCTTGACGATCACGACGCCCGGCCCGGCGAGGGCCGCGCCACGACGAATCGCCTCGGTGGTCCCCTCGAGGGCCTCGACGGCCGCGACCGCCCCCCGGCGCAGCACGACGGTCTGGCCGATGCCCGCCGCCGCCGCGTGGCGGGCAAGGCGCAGGCCGCGCTCGACGTCGCGCCGTTCCGCCTCCGTCGGCCGACGAGCCGACCAGCAGCCCGCCGTGGCCAGGCCGTCGCCGAGAAACTGGCGCTGATCGAGGAGCGTGATGTCCATGTCCTCCAGCGTCTTCACGAGCACGTCCAGCATGCGCACATCGGTCAACGCACCCGCGCGTGCCGCCATGGAGACGACCGTCGCATCGACCGGGCCGGCCCCGAGCACGTCCTGGACCCAGAACTTGCCCGTCAGCAGGACGGCCTCGACGGACTCCTCGCGGAGCGTCTGAAGCACGGTGCCGAACTCGGCGAGCCGGCTCGGGATCACCCGCTCGGCGTAGGTCGCGGGGCCCGAGGCGTCGCCGAAGGCGAAGGCCACGACGCGCCAGCCCTGGCGCTGTGCCTCCGCCGCCATGCGCGCCGGCAGCGTGCCGGCGCCACACATCAGGCCGAGTGCTCGCTCCACGGCAGGGTGTTCGGGTAGACGACCTCGGCGCGCCCGTCTCGGATCATCCGCTCGATCTCGAGGGCCATCGCCAGCGATCGCAGGTCCTCGTCCGGCGCCAGGACGACGGGCTGCCCCGCACGTGCCCGCTTCACCGCGTGAGCGAGGTGCAGGATCTCGAGCTTCAGCGGGTTGTCTTTGTGTACCTGGACGTGCTCGACGAAGGAGGCGCGGCGGTAGCGGATCGACTCCCGGTTGAGCGTGTACTCCTGCGCGGCGCGCCGGTGGACGCGGATGTCCTGCTCGGAGTAGTCGAGGACGATGTACGCGTCGGGCTGCGTGATCGCGAGCGTACGGATTTTCTCCTCGGTGGCGCGGCTCGCCGTGATGACCGCGATCGTCCCCGACTCGAACGCGATCTGGACGTTCGCGACGTCCACCGTGCCCGAATGGACCGTCGAGCCCATCGCGGTCAGGCGTCGGGGCGGCGAGTCGACAAGCCCCAGCACGATGTCGAGGTCGTGGATCATCAGGTCCATCACGACCGTGTCCTTCTGGACGCGCGGCTCGAACGGGCCGAGCCGGCGCGACTCGACGAGGAGCGGCCGCTCGACGATCTTCTTGAGCTCCTGCACCGCCCCGTTGAACCGCTCGACGTGACCGATGTGGAGGACGGCCCCGCTGCGGCGCGCGAGCGCGTACAGCTCGCGCGCCTCTTCGAGCGTTGGCGTCACCGGCTTCTCGACGAGCACGCTCACGCCCCGCTCGAGAAAGTCGCTCGCGATGTGGAAGTGATGCTCGGTCGGCACCGCGATGCTGACGAGGTCGACCCGGCCGAGCAGGTCGCGGTGGTCGGCGAACGCCCGCGTATCGTAGTGAGCGGCGGCGCGCGCGGCGCGGTCGCGGTCCACGTCGACCACGCCCGCGAGCTCGATGTCCCAGAGCTCGGCGTAGACGAGCATGTGGTACTGACCCATGTGGCCCGCGCCCACCACCCCCGCGCGCAGTCGTTCCGTCGCCATCACACGCGCTCGCTCTCGGGCTCGGGCGTGACGTCGCCTCCCTCACCCGCGCCGCGCCTCGGCGGCCCGCAGATCCCGCGCCGCGCGCCCGCGAGGAACTCGACCAGCCGGGCCAGGGGCGGGAGGGGCGGCAGCTCGCTCTGGATCCGCTCGAGCGCGCGCTGAGGCGTGAGCCCCGAGCGGTAGAGAAGGCTGTACGCGTCCTGGAGGACGCGGCGCTCGGCGGTCGGCATCCCGGCGCGGCGGAGTCCGACGACGTTGATCCCGTGGGCGACGGCCGGGTTCCCGGCTACGAGCATATAGGGCGGCACGTCCGCGTTCACCTTCGACACGCCCCCCACGTACGCGTAGGCGCCGACTCGCGTGAAGGGTAGCACACCCGTGAGGCCACCGACCGTCGCGCGCTCGCCGATCTCGCAGTGGCCCGTGATCCCGGCGTAGTTGATGATGATCGCGCCATCGCCCACGGTGCAATCGTGGGCGATGTGGCTCATGGCCATGAGGAGGCACCCCTCGCCGACACGGGTCCAACCGTCGGCACGCGTGGCGCGGTGGATCGTGACGTACTCACGGATCACGGTCTTCGCACCGATCCGCACCCCGGACGGCGTGCCCTCCTTGAACTTCAGGTCTTGAGGTTCGCCGCCGAGGATGGAGCCGTGGCCGACCTTCACGCCGGGCCCGAGCTCGACACGCCCCTCGAGCACGCAGTGGTGACCGATCTCCACGTCGGCGCCGATCGTCACGTCGGGGCCGACCATCGAGTACGCGCCGACGGTGACGCCCGGATGGATTCTCGCGCGGGGATCCACGACGGCAGTCGGGTGGACGGCATCAGCCATCGCGCGCGCCCCCGGCGCCGAGCCGCGCCTCGAGATGGGCGAGCCGGCGCTCCGCGTCGCGCAGGCGCCGTACCAGCTCCGGGAGTTCCCCCTCGAGGACGAAAATCCGCTTGCTCTCCATCAGCGGGCGCGCCGGCGAGCCGAGCATCTTCTCGCCCGGCGCGACGTCCCGCGCGATCCCGGACTGCGCGGCGACCACGGCACCGTCACCGATCGTGACGTGGTCGTTGATGCCCACCTGCCCGGCGAGCACGACCCCGCGTCCGATCCGGCACGATCCCGAAATCCCCACCAGCGCCACGATGATCGAGTGCTCACCGATCTCGACGTTGTGGCCGACCTGCACCAGGTTGTCGATCTTGGTCCCGCGGCGGATGATCGTCTCGCCGAGCGTGGCTCGATCGATCGTCGTATTCGCACCGATCTCGACGTCGTCCTCGAGCCGTACGGAGCCCACCTGGGGAATTTTCCGGTGTGCCTCGCCGTCGAAGACGTAGCCGAAGCCGTCGGCGCCGATCACGGCGCCAGGGTGGACCACGACGCGCTTGCCGAGCGTGGCGCCCGCACAGAGCGCCACCCGCGCGTGCACGACCGACGCCTCGCCCACCTGGGCGCCTGCCCCGACGAAAGCCAGCGGGCCGATCCGGGCCAGGGGGCCGATCACGGCGCCCGACTCGATCACGGCGAGCGCCCCGATCGTCGCGGTCGGGGCGACGCTCGCGTCGCGCGCGACGACCGCCGAGGGGGCGATGCCGGGCACCGCGCCCGCGGGCGGATGAAACAGGGTGAGCAGGTCGATCAGCGCCCGGTGGGGCGCGCTCACGCGCAGCACCGGGCCGGGCAGCCCCGACACGTCGGGCCCGGCCAGGAGGGCGCCCGCGCGCGAGGCCTTCGCCGCGTCAGTGTAGCGCGCGTCCACGAGGAAGGAAATCTGGTCGCGGGCGGCACTCTCGAGCGGCGCGACACCCGTCACGACGGTCGCCGGATCACCCTCCAGTGTGGCGTGGAGGGCGCGGGCGAGCTCACCGAGGGTGAACCCGACTCCCTTGGCCATCGGCGCCTTATTTCTTTTCCTTGCCCGTATTCTGCTGATCGTATGCTCGGATGATCTCGTCGGTCAGATCCGCCTCGGGCGCGCCGTAGAGGACGGCCCCGCCCCGCTTCTCCACGATCAGATGGAAGCCGCGCTCCTTGCCGACCTTCTCGATGACGCCGCTCAGGTCCTGGAGCACGCGCTGGAGGAGCTGCTGCTCCTTCTTCTCGAGCTCCTTCTGGAGATCGTCGGCCAGGCGCGCGGTGTCGCGGCGGTTGCGCTCGAACGCATCCTGCTTGTCGCGCCGTGCGTCCGCCGTCATCAGCGGCCCCTTCTTTTCGAGCTCGTCGCGCAGCGCCTCGAGCTCCTTGCGCTTGCCGTCCATCTTCTGCTGCATCACCGTCTTCTCACGCTCGAGCTGCTCGCGGGCCGCGACGCCCGCCGCGGAGCGGACGAGGACGCGCTGCACGTCGATGAAGCCGACCCGGCCCGCGGGCGCCTGCGCCCGCGCCGACGTGCAGACCACCGCGAGGGCGACGGCAGTGAGCATGAGTGCGTTCCCCAGGGTCCGCATGTCCCTCCCTAAAACGGAGACCCGACCGAGAATTGGAACGCGCCGAAACTCTCGCCGGGCTTGCGATTCGGGTTGATGCCGTAGTCGACCCGGATCGGCCCGAATGGCGATTGCCACCGGACGCCGCCGCCGACCCCTTGCTTCAGGCTGGTCAGGTCGAAACTGGTTCCAGACCCGTACACGTTGCCGACATCATAGAATCCGGCGAGCCGAAGGCCAAAGGGCAACGGGATGAGGTACTCGGCGTTGGCGAGCACTTCACTGGTTCCGCCGACGCGCACGCCGTTATCGTCCACGGGCGAGATCTGCATGAACTTGAAGCTCCGGATCGAGTTAGGGCCCCCGAGATAGAACCGCTCGAAGAGGGGCATCGGCTTGTCCGACCAGCCAAAGCCGTAGTCCCCTTCGAGCCGTCCGCTGAGCACGTGGTCGAACCAGATCGGGACGAACTGTGTGATGAACGCGCTCGTCTTCACGTACCGTTCGGTACCGCCGAGGCCCGCGAACTGCGCCGCCAGGGCACCCTGACCACCCTTCGTCGGCGCGATGACGTTGTCACGACTGTCGCGGCCCACGCTTCCCGACATCGCCGACGTCACGTGGGTCCCCCTCTCCTCGAGGAGCGCGGTCGACAACGCGGCGACGTCGCTCAGGTCGCTGATCCGGTCCTGCGACGCCCGATAGCCGAGGCTCCACCGCCAGTACTCGAAGAACGGGTGGCCGAGCCGGAGCCCGGCGCCGAGCGTCTCGTAGCGATACTCGGTGAAGATCCGCGTGTTGCTGTAGAGGTCGAAGCCTCCAGAGAGCGGGCGGTCGAACAGCCACGGGTCGGTGACGCCGATCACGCCCTGCTGAGTCTTGCCGCCGCCCCGCAGGCGCACCGAGACCTCCAAGCCGCGCCCCAGGAAGTTGCGCTGCGCGAGGTCGATGGTGCCCACGAAGCTGTCCACCGACGAGAACCCGCCGCCCAGGCTGAAGATGCCCGTGGGGCGTTCGGTGACCTCGACGTTGACGATGATCTTCGTCTTGTCCGACCCCGGCTGCGTGTTGACGTCGACCTTCTCGAAGTAGCCGAGGTTCACGAGCTTCTGGCGGGCCCGCTCCTTCTTCTGTAGCGTGTACAGGTCGCCCTCGTGGAGCGGAATCTCGCGGCGCAGGATCTTGTCCTGGCTCCGCACGTTGCCGCTGATGTTGATGCGCTCGACGAATACCTCGGGCCCCTCGTTGATGTCGAGCGTGACGTTCATCGTGTTCTCGCCGGGTACCTGCTCCGTCTTGGGGACGACGTCCACCGACGCCCGGCCGATGGTGCTGTAGAGGCTCTCGGTACCCTTGAGGCTCTCGCGGAGCTTCGAGCGCGAGAACACGTCGCCGGTCTTGAGCTTCAGCTGGCGTCGGACCTCCGACTCGGGGAGGAGCGTGATCCCGCTGAGCTTGACCGCGCCGACCTTGAACTGCGGCCCCTCGACGACCGTGAAGGTGACCGTCACGAGCGCCTTCTCACGGTCCACGACCACGTCGGTGGACTCGACTCGGGCCTGGATGTAGCCGTGGTCGTTGTAGAGCTGAATGATCCGCTCGACGTCCTCGTCGAGGCGCTGGCGCTGCACCTTGCCCCGGAGGATGAAGTACTGCCGCTCCCGCGTCGCGAGCGCGTCTTTGAGCTCGCGCTCCGTGAGGCCCTTGTTGCCCTTGAACACGATCCGGTCGATCTTGATCTGCCGCCCCTCGACGATGCTGAATACCACGCGCACGTCCCCGTCGGGGAACTTCTCGACGTTCGGAGTCACCTGGACCTCGAAGTACCCCTCGTCTTCGTAGAAGTCCTTGAGCTTCTCGACGACACGCTGGACGTCCACGGGGTTGTAGACGCTGCCCAACTTGAGGTCGATCTTGTCCTGGAGCTCGCTGGTCTTCACGGCCTTGTTGCCGGCGAAGTCGACGTCTCGGACAAAGGGCCGCTCCCTGACGACGAACGTCACCTTCACCCCGCCTTCGAAATCCTCGGCCCGCGTCTGCACATCGTCGAAGAAGCCCAGGTTGAAGATCGACCGGATGTCCTCGGAGAGGAGGCTCGGGTTGAAGGGGGAGCCGACGGCGCTCTTGATCCGCCCGAGCACGACGGCCTCCTGAACCCGCTTCGTACCCTCGACCGTGATCTCCTTGATGATGATCGGGGGCGGCTGGGGTCGCTGCGCCGTGGCCGGCGAGACCTGGAGGAGCGGGGGCACGAGGGCGACAACGATAGTGAGACGGGCTCGCCCCCCTGGTGTCACCGAGCGCTCAGGCGTGTGGAAACTGCGCCCTAGTGCTCTGCAAGCTCGAGCGGCGCATCGACGGCCTGCGCCTCGCGGAAAGTAAAGTTCGCCCCGTCCACATCCACTTCGATCCGGGCGCTTTCCGCGACCTGACCGCGCACGATGGCCTCGGCCAGGGGATCCTCGATGTACTTCTGGATCGTGCGTCGCAGCTGTCGGGCGCCGTAGGTGGGATCGTACCCTTTCTCGACGAGCGCCGCCTCGGCCGCGCGCGTGAGCACGAGCTCGATCCCCTTGTCGGCCAGCTGCTTGTTGATCCTCGCGAGCATCAAGCGGATGATCTGCTTGATGTGCTCGGAGCCGAGCGCGTGGAAGACGATGATGTCGTCGATGCGGTTCAAGAACTCGGGCCGGAACGTGCGCTTCAGCTCGTCCAGCACGCGTTCCTTCATCTTCTCGTAGGACGCCTCGTCGGACTCCTGCAGGAACCCGGGCGACACGCGCTTGCCGATGAGGCTCGTGCCCAGGTTCGACGTCATGATCAGGATCGTGTTCTTGAAGTCCACGACGTGGCCGAGCGAGTCGGTCAGCCGTCCGTCGTCCAAGACTTGCAGGAGCATGTTGAACACGTCGGGATGCGCCTTCTCGATCTCGTCGAAGAGGACGACCGAGTACGGGCGCCGCCGGACCTTCTCCGTGAGGAAGCCGCCCTCCTCGTAGCCGACGTAGCCGGGCGGGGCCCCGAGCAGGCGCGAGACCGAGAACTTCTCCATGTACTCCGACATGTCGACGCGGATCAGCGCGTTCTCGTCACCGAAGAGGTACTCGGCGAGCGCGCGCGCGAGCTCCGTCTTGCCGACACCCGTCGGGCCCAGGAAGACGAACGACCCCACCGGACGCTTCGCGTCCTTCAGACCGGCGCGCGAGCGCCGGATCGCGCGCGACACGGCGGCCACCGCGTCGTCCTGGCCAACGATCCGCCCGTGGAGCGCTTCCTCCATGCGCGCGAGCTTCGCGGACTCTTTCTCCTCGAGCTTCGCCAACGGGATGCCGGTCCAGCGGGACACGATGAACTCGATGTCCTCCTCCTCGACCGACTGGGTCCCTTTGCCCTTGTTCTTCTCCCACTCGCGCTTGAGCTCCTCCTCGCGGTGCCGGAGGATCTTTTCCTTCTCGCGGAGTGACGCCGCCTTCTCGAACTCCTGCGCCTCCAGATACATGTCCTTTTCGCGGATGACGCGCTCGAGCTCTTTCTCGATCTCCTTGAGCTCGGGCGGCGGCGTGAGCGCCATGAGCCGCGTCCGCGACGATGCCTCGTCAATCACGTCGATCGCCTTGTCGGGGAGCTGCCGGTCGGTGATGTAGCGGTCGGCGAGGTGCACCGCGGCGGAGATCGCCTGCTCGGTGATCTTCACCCGGTGGTGCGCCTCGTACTTGTGCCGGAGGCCACGGATGATCTCGATCGCCTCCGGAACCGTCGGGGCTTTCACGATGACCGGCTGGAAGCGCCGCTCGAGCGCGCCGTCCTTCTCGATGTACTTGCGGTACTCGTCGAGCGTCGTCGCGCCGATCGTCTGGATCTCGCCGCGCGAGAGCGCCGGCTTGAGCATGTTCGAGGCGTCGATCGCGCCCTCGGCGGCGCCGGCGCCGATGAGCGTGTGCAGCTCGTCGAGGAACAGGACGACGTTTTCCGACTGGCGGATCTCCTTCATCACCGCCTTGAGCCGCTCCTCGAACTGACCCCGATACTTGGTGCCAGCGACCAGAGCGCCCAGATCGAGCTGGAGCAACCGCTTGTTCACGAGCACGTCGGGCACGTCGTGGTTGACGATCTTCTGGGCGAGACCCTCGACGATGGCCGTCTTCCCCACGCCCGGCTCGCCGATCAAGACCGGATTGTTCTTCGTCCGTCTGGCCAGGATCTGGATCACGCGCTCGATCTCCTGCTCGCGCCCGATGACCGGGTCGAGCTTGCTCTCGCGTGCGAGCTGCGTGAGGTCGCGGGCGAACTCGTCGAGGACGGGCGTCTGCGAGCGCTTCTTGGGCCGCGGGTAATACTGGTCGCCGAGGAGCGCCAGCGTTTCCTGCCGGACCTCGTCCAGGCGCGCACCGAGCGACTCGAGAATCTTCGCCGCGATCGACTGCCCTTCCTTCATGAGGCCGAGGAGGAGGTGCTCGGTGCCGATGTAGTTGTGGCCAAGCTGCCGGGCTTCCTCGATCGAGAGCTCGAGGACGCGCTTGGCCTGCGGCGTAAAGGGCACTTCACCGAACGTGAGCGTCTTGGGGAAACCGGCCAGGGCCCGCTCGACTTCCGCCTTCACCGTCTCGAGCCTGAGGCCCAGACGCTGGAGGACAGCGGTCGCGATCCCTTCGCCGTCGCGAATCAGCCCGAGGAGGACGTGCTCAGTGCCCACGAAGTCGTGTCGGAAACGACCGGCTTCCTCCCGCGCCAAGATGATGACCCGTCGCGCCCGCTCGGTGAATCGTTCAAACACTGGCGTGCCCCACCCCTTCCCGAGCCGCCTGAGCGAAATTTTCTTTCGGCGACGGCTAGTTAGTGACTTCGAACTCAGTATAGCCTAGGGGGGAAACCCGGGCTAGCGTTTTTCTGCCACGCGAGTAACTGCGCGAATCGGCGCGCATCTTCTCGCAGAGGCGCCCCCGGCCGCGAGCGCGCTCAGCCGCCACCCGTGTCGATCTCCCGGGCTCGCCCCTCGATCAGCCGGTACCCCCGCTCGGCCTTCCGCGCGAGGTCGGGATTGTGGGTCGCGACGAGGAATGCGATGCCGCGCTCCGCCTGGAGCCTCCCGAACAGGTCGTAGATGATCTCGCTCGTCTTCGGGTCGAGGTTGCCCGTGGGCTCGTCGGCCAGGATCAGCTTAGGGCCGTTGATGAGAGCCCGCGCGACCGCGACGCGCTGCTGCTCCCCTCCCGACAGCTCGCCCGGGCGGTGGTGGAGACGGTCGGCCAGGCCGACCTCGGCGAGAGCCGCCGCCGCAATTTCCCGGGCCTCCGCCGACGGCTTGCGCAGGAGGAGCGCCGGGATCATGGCGTTCTCCAGCGCCGACAGCTCGCCGAGCAGGTTGTAAAACTGGAAAACGAAGCCGACGTCCTGCCGCCGATAGCGCACGAGCCCCGCCTCGCCGCGCGCGAACAACTCCTCACCCCGGAAGAAGACACGGCCCGCGGTGGGCCGCTCGAGCGCGCCCAGGAGGTGGAGGAGCGTGGACTTGCCGACGCCGGACGCGCCCACGAGCGCAACGATCTCGCCCGGGCGCACGACCAGACTCGCGCCCCGGAGGACGCGCACGACCTCGGGGCCCGCGCGATACTCCTTTTCGAGATCTTCGGCGACCAGGAGCGGCTCGGTCATTGGCCCGAGACGAGGTGCGCCCCGGCTGCGTTCCGCATGTCGCGGCTCATTCCACCCAGGTCCGCGGGGCCGGGTCGGACCGGGCGTGGCCTGAGAGAGGAGCCCGTGGCTTCATTTGTATCGGGCTGCGCGAGGCCGACGCACACCGTGGGTGGCCTGAGCGAGGCGCGCGTAGCTTCATTTGTATCGGGGTCCGCGGGGCCGGGTCGGACCGGGCGTGGCCTGAGAGAGGAGCCCGTGGCTTCATTCGTACCTCAAGACGTCGACCGGCTCGAGGGCACCCGCCCGGCGCGCCGGGATGATCGTCGCCAGAAACGACAGAAAGAGCGTCGCGCCGACCACCATGAGCCCGTCCGACAGCGTCAGCTTCATCGGCAGGTAGTCAATCTGGTAGACGTCGCTCGCGAGGCGGATCACTTTGAAGGTGTTCTGCGCCCAGATGATCAAGAGACCCACGGCGCTCCCGGCGACGGTGCCAGCCACACCGATCCCCATCCCCACGGCGAAGAACGTCACGGCGACGGACTGCCGTGAGGCGCCGATCGCCTTGAGGACCCCGATCTCCTTGCGCTTGTCCGCGACGAGCAGGACAAGGTGGCCGATGATGGCAAACGCCGCCACGAGGACGATGATCGTCACGATCACGAAGAGCGCGAGCTTCTCGAGCTGGAGCGCCGCGAAGAGGCTTCGGTTCATGTCCATCCAGTCGCGAACCCAGTACGGGAACCCGAGCGCGCCGGCGACCGCCCGTCCCACACGCTTGGCGTCGAACGGGTCGGCCAGCTTGACCTCGATCCCGGTGACGCCGCCGAGCCCGGCGAACTCCTGCGCCACCGGCAGCGCGAGGTAGGCGAACGAGGCGTCGAACTCGTACATGCCGACCTCGAACGTCCCCGCGACGGTGTACCGGCGCATCTTCGGCACCATCCCGACGGCCGTGAGCGCACCCTTTGGCGAGATCACCGTCACCGTGTCGCCGGGCAGGACGCCGAGCACACGGGCGAGCTCGCGCCCGAGAAGGATCGCCGCCTCGCCGTGCTCGACGGGCTCGAGGCTCCCGCTGCGCAGTTGCGAGCCGATGTCCCGGGCCACCGCGGGGGTGCGGAGGTCGATGCCGCGGATGAGGCCGCCGTGGGAGCCGCCGGCCGACGTGGTGAAGAGCGCTTGCTGGTGCACGAACGGCGTCGCCAGGCGGACGCCCGGGACCGCGGCGATCCGGGCGACGACCGCGCTCGGGTCGGCGAGCCCGGCCCCGCCCGATTGATAGACGAGCAGGTGTGGGTTGGCCGCGATGATCTTCTCGCGGATCCCGTCCTGGAAGCCCGTCATCACGGCGAGCACGACGATGAGGGCCGCCACGCCGAGGAAGACTCCACCGACGCCGATCCACACGAAGAGCGACAAATTCGTCCGCTGGCCACGGGCGCGCAGGTAGCGCAGGCCGAGGAACAGCTCGAACGGCAGCTGGCACCTCACGGGACGTCGCCCTCGCCCGTCCGGCCGGCCTCGGGCCTGAGGTGCGGGAAGAGGATGACCTCGCGGATCGACGGCAGGTCGCCGAAGAGCATCACCAGACGGTCGATGCCGATCCCCTCGCCCGCCGCCGGCGGCATGCCGTACTCGAGCGCGCGGACGTAGTCTTCGTCGAGCCAGTGGGCTTCGTCGTCGCCGCGCGCGAGGAGCTGCGCCTGCTCGCGGAAGCGGGCGAGCTGGTCGATCGGGTCGTTCAGCTCGCTATACGCGTTGGCCAGTTCGCGCCGACCGATGAAAAGCTCGAAGCGGTCCACAAGCGCCGGCGCCTCGCGCTTCTTCTTGGCGAGCGGCGAAAGCGCGACGGGAAAGTCGATGACGAACGTGGGCTGCACGAGCGTCGGCTCGACGAGCTGCTCGAAGACCTCCTTCCAGAGCTTCCACGGCGGCCCCTCGGCCGCGCCCACGCCGCGCGCCTCCGCGGCGCGGGAGAGCGACGCCGCGTCGGTCTCCGGCGTGACCCGGATGCCGAGGGCCTCCGAGAGACCATCGAAGAACCCGAGCCGCCGCCAGGGCGGCGTGAGGTCGATGACGTGCTCGCCCCAGGTGAGCCTGAGCGTCCCGCGGACCGACTGCGCGAGCTCCGTGAACAGCGCTTCGGTCAGGTCCATCAGGTCCGTGTAGTCGGCGTACGCCTGGTAGAACTCGAGCATCGTGAACTCGGGATTGTGCTGGGTCGAGATCCCTTCGTTCCGGAAGTTCCGGTTGATCTCGTAGACACGCTCGAAGCCGCCGACGACGAGCCGCTTGAGGTAGAGCTCCGGCGCGATCCGGAGATACAGGTCCATGCCGAGCGCGTTGTGGTGCGTCTTGAACGGCCGCGCGATGGCGCCCCCAGGAATCGGGTGCATCATCGGGGTCTCGACCTCCAGGAAGCCGCGCGCGTCGAGAAACGTCCGGATCGCCGCCACGATCCGGGCGCGGAGCAGGAAGATCGCCCGTACCTCCGCGTTGACGATCAGGTCGACGTACCGCTGCCGGTAGCGCGTCTCGACGTCGCGGAGGCCGTGCCACTTCTCGGGCAGCGGCCGGAGCGACTTGGCGAGAAACGTGAACGCCTTGACGGCGACCGTCAGCTCGCCGGTCCGGGTCCGAAACATCTCGCCGGTGACGCCGATGAAGTCACCGCGGTCGAGACCGGTGAAGCGCGCGTAGTCGTCGCCGAGCTGGTCTTCACGGGCGTAGAGCTGGATCCGCCCCGTGTAGTCCATGAGGTGGCCGAAGCACGACTTGCCGTGGTCGCGCAGGGCGACGACCCGTCCGGCCAGGCTCACGGGGCCGAACCCCTTGAGCTCCTCGTCGCGCGCGTCGCGGAGTCGGTCGGCGAGCGGCAGCGCCCAGTGGGTCACCGGGAAGCGGCCGCCGAACGGATCGACCCCCTTGGCCCGTAGGGCCGTGAGCTTCGCACGCCGCTCGCGGATCAGCTCGTTCGCGTCGTCTGGATTCACACGCTCGCCTCGCGTTCCGCTCCCCTTCGCACGGCCACCCTCGCTATCCTTCACGCCCGCGGACCCAGAGCAGATACGCCCGGATCAGCTCGTCGAGGTCGCCGTCCATCACCGCCTCGACGTTGCCGATCTCGACCCCCGTCCGATGGTCCTTGATGAGCTGGTAGGGATGGAACGTGTACGAGCGAATCTGGCTGCCGAAGGCGATCTCCTTCTTCGCACCGGTGAGCTCGGCGAGCTCCTCGCGCTGCTTCTTGTGCGCGAGCTCGTAGAGCCGCGCTTTGAGGATTCGCATCGCCGTGTCGCGGTTGCGGAGCTGCGACCGCTCGTTCTGGCACTGGACGACGATGCCGGTCGGCAGGTGCGTGACGCGGACGGCCGAGTCGGCGGTGTTGACCCCCTGGCCGCCGGGACCGGAGGCTCGGAAGACGTCCACCCGGATCTCGTCCTCCCGCACGTTGACCTCCACGTCGTCCACCTCCGGGACGACCGCGACGGACGCGAAGCTCGTCTGCCGACGGCGCGAGGCGTCGAACGGCGAGATCCTCACGAGCCGGTGCACGCCCGTCTCGCCCTTGAGGAAGCCGTAGGCGTACTCGCCCGTGATCTCGACGGTCGCCGACTTGATCCCGGCCTCGTCTCCGGGAAGAAGGTCCACGACCTCCGCCTTGAGCCCCGCGCGCTCACACCAGCGGAGGTACATCCGGAGGAGCATCTGCGCCCAGTCCTGGGACTCCGTACCGCCCGCGCCCGGGTGGATCGAGAGGACCGCCGCCTTGATGTCGTGCGGCCCCGACATCATGACTTTCAGCTCGAACTCGTCGAGGTCCTTGCGGAGGCTCGCGATGCCGGTGGCGATCTCGGCGTCGAGGCTTCCGTCGTCCGTCTCTGCCGCCAGCTCGAGGAACACGGTGAGGTCCTCGGCGCGCGCCGCCAGCTCCTTCAGCCGACTGACGCCCCGGCTGAGCTCCGTGCGCTCGCGGATGAGCTCCTGCGCGCGGCGGTTGTCCTCCCAGAAGGCGGGCGACGCCATCTCCCCTTCGAGCGCGGCGAGCCGCTGCTCCTTCGCCGGGATGTCAAAGATGCCCCCGGAGCTCGTTGACCCGCGCCGCGAGGTCGGCGACGTCGCGCTTGAGCTCGCCGAGCATTAACGCCGCCCCCTGCGCGCGCTCGCCGCGAGCGTGCCCACGGTCACACCGAGGGATAGATACGCGAGCCACTCACCGAACCGCGTGTAGACCGTCGCGCCGACCCTGAGCGGCAGGCGCTCGGCCATGACGGCGCGGCGGTAGAGCGACAGCCGCCGGAGGATCTGCCCGGAAGGCGCGATGAAGGCGGAGACGCCGGTGTTTGCTGTCCGCACGACGGCCGTGCGATGTTCGACGGCCCGGAAGGGGTACATGGCGAGGTGTTGCCACGGACCGTCGGTGCGGCCGAACCAGGCGTCGTTCGTCACGTTCACCATCAAGCGCGCTCCACCTCTCACGAATTCGCGCACGAGCTCCGGGAAAATCCCCTCGTAACAGATTACGACACCGAACGGCGCGGGCGGGCCCTGGAATACCACCGCGCGCGAGCCGGGCTCGAGCTCGCCGATGAACTCGGCCCAGCCCCGGATGAACCCGAGCAGACGCGAGAGGGGGACGAACTCTCCGAACGGGACGAGGTGGATCTTATCGTACCTGTCTACGATACCTCCTTCAGTCAATAAAAACACAGAATTAGTCAGCCTCGTCGGAGTCGTATCATTAGCATCGATCGAGCCCACGAGAAGCGGGACCTTGAGAGTTTTTGAGAGGGTGCTGAGGGCATCGACCAGCCGCGGGTCGCGCCGGAGCGCCATCGGCGCCGCCGTCTCGGGCCACACGACCAGGTCCGGGCGCTCGACGCTCGCGAGCCGGGTGAGCGAGGTGTAGATCCCGAGTGTCGTCGCCGCGTGAGTCGGATCGAACTTCAACGGCTGCTCGATCGACGGCTGCATGATGGCCACGGTGACTTCGCCCGGGCCGCCCGGCGCCTCGGCGAGCCTCGCGCTCCCGAACGCGAGCGTCGCCGCGAGCAGCGTTCCACCGAGCGCTACCCCGGCGAGCGCCCCGCGCCACGGCAGCACGAGACAGCCCGCGACCGCGGCATTCACCGCGACCAGAACGAACGACACGGCGTGGACGCCTCCCAGCTCGGCGATCTGGATGACCGGCAACCTTAGATACTGCGAGTAACCGAGCGTGCCCCAGGGGAACCCGCCGAGGAGGTGGGACCGCACCCACTCACCGGTCACCCAGAGGAAGGGCGCCGCCGCCAGGGCGACTCCGGCGGCGCGCCGCCTGCCGATCCAGGACACCGCCCATGCGAAACCACCGACGTAGAGCCCGCAGTACGCCGCGAGCGCGACGATCGGCAGCCAGGTGGCCGGCCACGGGATGGCGCTATACACCCTGAACGTATGGTCAAGCCACCGGAGGAGCGTCAGGAAGAACACGGAGCCGAAGAACCAGCCCCAGGCGAGCGCCGCGCGCGGCGCGTGGCTCAACGCCGTCACGATGACCGGCGCCACGAGGAGCCAGGCGACTCCGTCCCAGTCGGTGCGCGGGAACGCCAGGGCGAGACCCATCGCGCTCACCGACAGGAGCCCGGCGAGAGCCAGATCCTCACGCAAGACCGATGCTCCGATCAGGCGCCCCATGCCAGGCGGTCGGCGAGATACTGCGGCAGTCCGCCCGCGACGATCTTTCGGCGGGCGGCGTCGACGTCGTACGGGACCCTCCGGATGGCGACGGCCCCGTCCTCGACGGACCAGAGCGCGTACGCCGCGCGCGAGTCACGGTCCCGGGGCTGGCCGACGCTCCCCACGTTCACGAGGTAGCGGCGGCCGTGCTCGAGATCGACCTCCACCGCGCCCGGGAGCCACGTGGGGCCAGTCGAGCCGAGCGACCATACGCCCGGCACATGCGAGTGCCCCACGAAGCACAGGCGCGTCGTGAACGCGGCGAACGCCTGGAAGCCGTCCTCGGCGGACACGAGGTACTCCCACTCCTCCGGATGGTCGGGCGAGGCGTGGACGAGCGTCGCGTCGTCCACCTGGGCCACCAGCGGCAGCGCGGCGAGGTAGCTCCGGTGGTCGTCGTCGAGGCGCTCGCGCGTCCACTCAGCCGCGGCGCGTGCGTATGGATTGAACCAGTCGAGGTCGAGGAGGCCCGCGACGGCGTGCTCGTGGTTGCCGGCCGTGATCACCTGCGCGCGCTCGGCCAATCGCTCGATGCACGCGCGCGGGTCGGCGCCGTAGCCCACGACGTCGCCCAGGCAGAGAATCGCGTCCGCGCGTCCGGCGACGTCGGCTAGGACGGCGTCGAGCGCTTCGAGGTTGCCGTGGATGTCGGAGACGACCGCGTACCGCACGGCAAGGGTCAAGAAGCCGGTCGCAGCTCTTTGTGGATCCGGTCGAGGACGCCGTTGATGAACCGGCCCGACTCCTTCGTGCCGAACTTCTTCGCGATCTCGATCGCCTCGTTGATGACGACCTTCCCCGGCGCCTCGTCCGTCCAGAGCATTTCGTAGACGGCGACGCGCAGAATGTTGCGATCCACGGCCGCCATGCGCTCGAGGGCCCAGTTCTCGGTGTACTGCTCGATCATCTGGTCGATCTTGGCCTGGCTCGCCTTCGTGCCGCGCACGAGCGTCTCGGCGAACGTCTTGGCCTCGCCGGACAGCGCGTGGCGCGCCCAGAACTCCTGCTCGTGCGGCACGGGGTCGTCCTCGCCCTGCAGATCCAGTTGGTAGAGGAACTGCAGCGCGACTTCCCGCGCCCGTCGCCGACTGCCCATTTATCGGGTGCCGCGAGGCCGCAAGAGGCGTGGGTGGCCAGCGAGAGGCGCGCGCGGCTCCGCTCCCGCGGACTTTGCGGGGCGTAGGGTCCCGCGGCCATTCCGCAGCCGGCTGATCCACTCGGCCATCGCGAGCGCCGCCTCGGCGGCCTCCCCGCCTCGGTTCCCCACCTCGCCGCCCGCCCGCGCCCACGCCTGCTCCTCGCTGAGCGCGGTGACCACGCCGAACGTCGCGGGCACACCGGTGGTGAGCGCCACCTGGCGGATCCCCGCCGCGGCCTCGCGCGCGACGAGCTCGAAGTGTGGCGTCTGGCCCCGAATGACCACGCCCACGCACACGATTCCGGCGTATCGCCCCGTCGCGGCCAGGTGACCGGCGGCCTGCGGAAGCTCGAACGACCCCGGCACCCAGTGGACCTCCACGGCGTCGTCGGCGAGGCGCGCGGTGCGGAACGCCCGGAGCGCGCCCTGGACGAGGCGCGCGGTGATGCGCTCGTTGAAGCGAGCCGCGACGATCGCGAACCTGACGGAGCGTCCCGACGGGCGCACGCGGCGCAGTCTGGGCGCTCGACCGGCCATCTCAGTCCGGGAGCGACGAGAGGAGATGCCCGAGCTTGTCGCGCTTGGTGCTCAAGTACTTTCGATTGGCGTCGTTGGGCGGGATCTCGATAGGCACGCGCTCGGCGATGTGGAGACCGTAGCCCTCCAGCCCGACGATCTTCTTCGGGTTGTTGGTGAGCAACCTGAGATTTTTCACGCCCAGGTCCACGAGGATCTGGGCGCCGATCCCGTAGTCGCGAAGGTCGGCCTTGAAACCGAGCGCCGCGTTGGCCTCAACCGTGTCCTTGCCCAGATCTTGAAGTTCGTAGGCGCGCATCTTGTTGAGGAGCCCGATGCCCCGCCCCTCCTGGCGCATGTAAACGAAGACGCCGCGTCCCTCGGCCTGGATGATCGCCAACGCCTTCTCGAGCTGGGGCCCACAGTCGCACCGGCGTGAGTGGAAGACGTCTCCCGGCAAGCACTCGGAGTGGACACGGACGAGCACCGGCGCGTCGCCCCCCACCTGTCCCATGACGAGGGCGAGCGGCACGCGCGGGTCCACGCTCGTGTCGTACGCGATCGCCGTGAGCTCCCCCCAATCCGTTGGGAGCTTGGTCGTGGCGACCCGCCGGACGAGCTTCTCCGTGCGGATCCGGTACTCGATCAGGTCCTTGATCGTGATCATCATGAGGCCGTGCGCCAAGGCCAGCTCCTGGAGCTGGTCCACCCGCGCCATTCCTCCGTCCTCGTCGAGGACCTCGCAGATGACACCCGCCGGGTAGCAGCCGGCCAGCCGGGCCAGGTCCACCGCCGCCTCGGTGTGGCCGGCGCGGCGCAGGACGCCGCCCGGCATCGCTCGCAGCGGGAGGATGTGGCCCGGACGTGCGAGGTCGTCGGCCCGCATCTGTGGATCGACCAGGGTGCGGATCGTGACCGCCCGGTCATAGGCGGAGGTGCCGGTCGTGACGCCACGTCGGGCGTCGACCGTGACGGTGAACGCGGTCCCCATGGGCGCCGTGTTGTCCGAGACCATCATCGAGATCCTGAGCTCGTCCAGCCGCTCACCGGTCATCGGCACGCAGATGAGGCCGCGGCCGTGCTTGGCCATGAAGTTGACCGCCTCTGGCGTGACCCGGTCGGCGGCCATCACGAGATCGCCTTCGTTCTCGCGGTCCTCGTCGTCCACGACCACGAGGATCCGCCCCTGGCGAATGTTCTCGATGGCCTCCTCGATGGTCGCAAACACCGTCATGTCACCCCCTTCTGCGCCAGCGATCGAACCAGGTACTTGCCGATCACGTCGGTTTCGACGTTCGTCGGCTGCCCGGGCCTGAGCCGACCGAGCGTCGTGGCGGTCAGTGTGTACGGGATCAGCATGACCTCGAAGCTCATGTCGCCCAGCGCGGCCACCGTGAGGCTCACACCGTCCACCGCCACCGACCCCTGGGGGATCAGCAGCGGCTCGAGCTCTCGGCTGGGCAGCGCGATCCGTACCCGCGTGGTTGATTCTACACGCGTTACCTCCTCGACGGCGCCCACTCCATCCACGTGGCCAAGCACGAGGTGGCCGCCCAGGGCCCCTCCAAAGCGCAGCGGCCGTTCGAGGTTGACGGGCTCGCCCGGCTGAAGCCGGCCGAGCGTCGTCCGCGCGAGGGTCTCCGGCCCGAGCTCGAAGACGAACCCGTCCGCGCTCCGCTCGACCACCGTGAGGCAGGCGCCGTTCACGGCCAGGCTCGCGCCGCGGTCGCTGCCCTCGAGCGTCGCCTCCGCTCGCACGCCGAGCCGGGCGGCCTGGCCGGAGCGCGCGAGCGCGACGACGGTCCCCATCTCCTCGACAATCCCGGTGAACACCTACGCCCCGCGCGGCTCGCGGATCACGTCCGCCTCCAGCAAGATATCGTCGCCGACCGGGGTGATGGTCAGCGGCCCAAGCCTCACCGCGCTCTTGAGCTCCCGGCCCCCGCCGCCGACGACGGACGGCGCCGTGCGCCCGCCGACGAGCAGGGGTGCCAGGAAGACCGTGACGCGATCCACGAGACCGGCGTCCAGGAAGGCCGCGTGAACCTCCCCGCCGCCTTCCACGAGGACGCCCCGCACGTCACGCCTGAACAGCTCACCGAGCAGGAACCCGAGATCGACGCGCCCGTCGCGCGTCGGGCACCGGACCACGGTCGCGCCCGCCGCCTGAAGCGGAAGGACCCGTTCCTCGGGCGCCGCCGCGCCGACGGCGACGAGCGCGCGCGCCGGGTCGCCGGCCGCGATGAAGCGCGCGCCGGGCGGCGTACGCCCCTCGGTGTCGAGCGCCACCCGATACGGTTCCCGCGGCCAGGGCTCGCCAAGCCGGACGGTCAACTCGGGGTCGTCGCGCATCACCGTGGTGACGCCGACGACGATCGCGTCGGCCTCGCTCCTGCATCGGTGCGCCCGGGCCCGCGCCGGCTCGCCCGTGATCCAGCGGGAGGCGCCCTGGGCGTCCGCGATCTTCCCGTCGAGCGTCATCGCCGCCTTGAGCGTCACGTGGGGCCGCCGCTCCCGCATCGCGGTGAAGAACACGCGATTCTGGAGTGCGGCCTCCTCGGCGAGGAGCCCCACGGTCACCTCGATGGCCGCGCGACGCAGGACCTCGAACCCACGGCCCGCGACGAGGGGGTTCGGATCGACGAGCGGGGCCACGACGCGCGCCACGCCCGCGTCGACGATCCGGGTCGTGCAGGGCGGCGTTCGCCCCTGGTGGGCGCACGGTTCCAGGGTGACGTAGAGCGTCGCGCCGCGGGCGTAGCGGCCCGCCGCCCGGAGCGCCTCGATCTCCGCGTGCGGCCCGCCCGCCTTCAAGTGGACTCCCTCGCCGACGATCTCGCCGCCCGGCGCCGCGACGACGGCGCCGACCATCGGGTTCGGCGACGTGAGCCCCCGCCCCCGCTCGGCGAGCTCGAGCGCACGCCGCATGACGCGCTCCTCGCTAGAGGTCACGGCGGAGGCACCAGGGCGTCCACGAACGCCTCGGCGTCGAACCCCTGCAGGTCGTCGACGCGCTCGCCGACGCCGATCAGCTTGATCGGCACCTTCAGCTCGCGCACGATCCGCACGACGATGCCGCCCTTGGCGGTGCCGTCGAGCTTCGTCAGCGCGACGCCGGTGAGGCCGATCGCTTCGTGGAACACGCGCGCCTGGGCGAAGCCGTTCTGGCCCGTCGGCGCGTCGAGGACCATGAGCGACTCGTGTGGACCGCCGGGGAGCTGCCGCTCGATCACGCGCTTGAGCTTCGCCAGCTCTTCCATCAGGTTCGCCTTTGTGTGCAGGCGCCCGGCCGTGTCGATGATCAGCGCATCCGTCCCGCGGGCGGTCGCGGCCTTCACGGCGTCGAACACGACCGCCGCCGGATCCGAGCCGGTGGCCTGGTGGATCACCTCGACGCCGATCCGCTCGCCCCAGCGCTGGAGCTGCTCGATCGCCGCCGCGCGGAACGTGTCGGCGGCCGCGAGGAGAACCCGCCTGTCCGATCCCTTGAGGGCGGCGGCGAGCTTGGCGGCCGTCGTCGTCTTCCCCGCGCCGTTGACCCCGAGCATCAGCACCACCGCGGGCCGGTGGTCGAGGTTGAGCGGCTGGGCAGCGGACTGGAGCGTGTCGGCGAGGAACCGCCGGAAAACTGGGCGGAGCTGGTCGGCGCGCGTGACCGTCCCGAACATGACCTCTTCGCGCGCGCGGTTCGTGAAGTCGGCGGCGAGCGTGGCGCCCAGGTCGGCCGCGATGAGGAGCTCCTCGAGCTCCGCGTAGAGCGCCTCACCGATCGGCCGCTCCGGCTCGAGCACCGTGCGGAGGCCGTTTGCGAGATGCTCCTGCGACCGCCTGAGCCCCTCGCGAAGCCGGTCCCCGAGACCCCCGAGGAACGTCACTGGCCTTCCGAGGGCAGGACGAGCCGCGCGATCGCGGCTCCGCTCCGGCCCAGCGGCGGAAGGCGCTGGCCGTTCAGCTCGAGGGTGACTCCTCCCGCGTTACCGATGCTCAGGACGAACGGCCGATTCGAGACCCATTCGCGGACCTCGCCCGCCGGGATGTTCTCCTCGCTCATCCGCCCGTCGTCCATGCGCACTCGTATCCACGTCAGCTCCGACGTGCGCGCGACGAGCCGGTACGTGGCCGCGACGTCGGTGACCCCCGCAGGGGCGGTCGCCGGCGGCGACGCCGGGGTCTGGACTGGCGCCGCCGGCGTCGGCGGACGCATCGCCGGGCGCACCGTCGGCGCCACCGGTTCGGCCACGCTCGAGGGCGGGGCCTCGGGCGCAGGGGCCGCGATCGTCGGCGGCGGCGTCCGCGGCTCGACCCGGCGTTCTCCGGCAGGCTGGAGCGCGAGTGTCACCGCGAAGAGGGCGACGCCGAGGACGACGAGGAGCACAAAGCTCACGAAGACCGCACCGCGACCGCGGGCCTCCTGGGGCGTCCCCTGCTCCGCTCGCGTCCGCGATTCCCCTAGAGCGGCGTCGCTTCCCTGGGCGACGCGCGGCCCCACGCCCTCTGGCCGGCCTGGGGGCCGGCTCGCCTCGTAGAGGGCGAGCGCCGCGTCGGGGTGCTCACCGAGGGCCTGACAGTACGCGCGGATGAACCCCCGGACGAATGCGGGGGCCGGAAGCGCCGCGAAATTGTCCGCCTCGAGCGCTTGCAGTTGGGGGGACAGAACCCGTGTGGAGCGAGAGATCTCGTCGAGGGAGACGCCTCGCCGCTCACGGAGCTCGCGAAGATGGGAGCCGACCGACGACATATACCAACGCGCCGAGTCTAGCCTATTTCGTCAGCCTCTTCACCTACTTACTGAGCGAGACCTCGGCGTTGAGGTTGACCGAGACGAGCTTCGAGAGCCCGGGCTCCTCCATGGTGACGCCGTAGAGAACGTCGGTCGCCTCCATGGTCTTCCGATTGTGGGTGATGACGAGGAACTGGGTCCGGCTCGTCAACTCCCGCAGCACGCGCAAGAACCGATGGATGTTGGCGTCGTCGAGGGGCGCATCCACCTCGTCGAGAACGCAGAACGGACTCGGCCGGAAGTAGAAGATCGCGAACAGGAGCGCCAGGCCCGTCAGCGCACGCTCGCCGCCCGAGAGCAACGTCACGGACTGCAACCGTTTGCCCCGGGGCTGTGCCATCAGATCGACACCGGTGTCGAGCGGGTCACCGCCATCTTCGGCCTCGACCAGCCGGAGCTCGGCCCGGCCCCCCTCGAAGAGACGCTGGAAGAGTTCGCTGAAGTGGCGGTTGATCTCCTGGAACGCCTGAGCGAAGCGCTCCTGCGCGCTCCGCGTCATGCCACGCAGCGCCTTTTCGAGGTCCTTGATCGAGGCGACGAGGTCGTCGTGCTGCGTCTGGAGGAACGCGAGCCGCTCGTCGAGCTCGCGGTACTCGTCGTCGGCGACGAGGTTCACGGGCCCGATCGCGGCCAGCTTCTCCTCGAGCTCGGCGATCTGCGCCCGGGCCGTTCCGAGGTCGCGGGCCGGGTCGTGGTGGGCGGCAAGCGCCGCCGCGTCTACGCCATAGGCGCGCCACGCCTCCTGGCCGAGCTCCTCCCGGCGCACCCGGCACTCGGTCGCGCCCAGATCGATCTCGTGGATCGAGGCGACGAGCCGCGCGAGCTCGCCGTCAACCGTGCGCTGGTCGGTTTCGATCGCGCGCAACTCCGCGAGCAGCCCCTCGTGGTGCTCCGACGCCTGCCGCACCTCGGCGTCCTTGCGGTCGCGCTCGACGGCGATTTCGCGCGCGCTCGCGTCCGTGCGCTCTCGCTCCTCGGTGAGCCAGGTTCGCCGGTCGGCGAGCTGGACCTGTCGCGCCCGGGCCTGCTCGATGCGCCCCGTGAAGTCACGCTCGATGTCGTCGATCCGCGTGAGCTCGCGGCCCAGCGCCTCCACACGCTCGGTGGTGGACGCCACGTCCACGCGGCACGCCGTCGTCTGCGCCACCAGCTCCGTTTCCCGGGCCTGCGCCGCCTCGATCGCCTCGCGGAGCCGCGCCATCCGCGCTTCGTGGGTCGCCTCGGCGTCGCGCGCGAGGGCGACGCGCGCCTCGAGCTGGCCCAGGGTCGCGACGGTCTCCTCGCACTCCTGCGCGACCTGGCGCGCCTCGGTCTGGATCGTCTCGCGGTGGCGATGAACCCGCTCGTGCTCGCGCCCCGCCTGCTCGAGATCCTTCTCGCCGGCGAGCTGGGCCGCTTCCCGCGCGTGGAGGGCCCGCTCGATCTCGGCGATCTCGGCGCGGATCGTCGTCACCTCGGCCTCGTGCCGCCCCACCTCGGCTTGCGCCTCGTCCACCGACGTCGAAAGCCGGCGCACCTCCTCCTCGAGCTCGCGCAGCTGGCGCTTGCGCGTGAGCAGCGAGTGCTCGACATCGGCCGCCGGAGCCTGGCCCCCGCCGTGGAGCCGTCCGGTCGGGCCGAGCACCTCGCCGATCGGCGTGACATACGTCGCGACGACGCCGTTCCGCCGCCAGAGCGCTTCCGCCTCGTCGAGGTGGTCGACGATCGCGACCTGTCCGAGGAGGTGGTGGACGAGGCTCAGGCTCGGCGCACCCACGCTCCGCGCCACCCAGCTGACTCCATGCTCGTCCGGCGGCGAGCCCGCCGGCGCGGGCAGGTGCTCGAGCGGCAGGAACGTGGCCGCGCCTAGCGACCGCTCGCTGAGGTACGCGACCGCCGCGCGCGCGTGCTCGAACCGTTCGACGACCACCCACTGGAGGCGCTCGCCCAGCACCGCTTCGATCGCGCGCTCCAAGCCCTTCGGCACCTCGAGGAGATCCGCCACCGTCCCCACGACGCCCGTCAACGCCGCCACGCGTCCCCCTCGAAAAACGGCGCGCACGCCCGCGCCGTAACCCTCGCGCGCACGCTCGAGCTCCGCGAGCGCCTCGAGGCTCGACCGGCGAGCCGCCAGCGTGACCCGCGCGTTCGCCAGCGCGCTCTCCGTCTCGGCCAGGCCACGCTCCTCCGCCGCGAGTCGGGTCGCGAGCCGCTCCCGCTCGCTGGCGAGCGCGCCGAGCTCCGTCTGCGCGGCGTCACGCGCCTGGACGAGGCTCGCGCGGAGGGCCAGGATCCCCGCCGCCTCGGCCTCCGCCTGGCCGAGCTCGACCGCGAGGCGCTCCGCCCGCCGACGGAGCTGGGCCTCGCGCTCCCGCAGCTCGCCCGCGTGCCGCATGAGGTCGACGCGCTCGGCGGCGACCCTCACCTGCTCGAGCCTCGCCGCCTCGGCGCGGTCGCGCTCTGCGGCGAGGGCCTCGCGATGGCGCTCGAGGGCGGCGGCGAGCGCGTCCGCCGTGCGCCCCCGCTCCTCGACGAGCCGTGAGGCTTCGGTGAGCGACTCTCGCGCGGTCTCACGCTCGCCGACGATCGCCCCGAGCCGATCCGACGTGGCGCGGATCTCCGCGTCGAGCCGGAGCGTCTCCTCGCCGAGCTCGGCGAGCTGCACCCCCATCTGCTCACGCCGCTCCAGCAGCCGCTCGAGCTCGCCCTGCACCTTCTGGACCGACTGGCGGAGGTCCGAGAGCCGGTGATCGCTCTCCTGGAGTCGCTCGCGCTGCCGTGCCTCTCGCGCCGCGAGCTGCGCGGAACGCGTCCGGAGCGCCTGCTCCTGATCGCGCAGGCGGGTGAGCTCCTCCGCGAGCCGCTCGCCCTCGGCCACGCGCGCCACGTACTCGGCCGCGAGGACCGCGAGCGAGAGGTCGCGCTTCGTGGTCTGCAGCGCCTTGTACTGCTGCGCCTTCTTCGCCTGCCGCTCGAGGGAGGAGAGCTGCCGCTTGACCTCGTCCATGACGTCGCGCACGCGGACGAGGTTCGCGCGGGTCGCGTCGAGCTTACCCTGCGTCTCGTTGCGCTGCTGCTTGTAGCGCGCGATTCCGGCCGCCTCCTCGATGAAAACCCGTCGCTCGTGGGGCTTCGCCGTCAGCACGTGGTTGAGTTTGTCCTGGTCCATGACCGAGTAGGCGCGCGGGTTGGCGCCGGTGCCCGCGAAGAGGTCGAGGATGTCGCGCAGCCGCGACGGGCCACCGTTGAGGAGGTACTCGCTCTCGCCCGAACGGTAGAGCCGCCGCGTGACCGACACTTCGGCCCACGGCACCGAGAGCGTGCCGTCGTTTCCGAAGGCCAGCTCGACCTCGGCGAGCCCGACCGGCTTTCGCGACTGCGAGCCGTGGAAGATCAGGTCTTCCATGCGCTGGCCGCGGAGCGACTTCGCGCTCTGCTCGCCGAGCGCCCAGCGGACGGCGTCTGCCACGTTGCTTTTCCCGCACCCGTTCGGGCCGACGACCCCCGTGATGCCGGGCAGGACCCGCACCACGGTCTTCTCGCCGAACGACTTGAACCCGTGCAACGTGATCGACTCGAGGCGCATGAGTTTTTCTAACACGGACGGACCCTTGCGGCCAAAATAAATGTACCAGCGGTAGGGCCCGAGGACCACCGGAGCCCCAGATGTCGAGGCTTATACGGAGGCCGTCAACCCTTCAGATAGCAGCACTTCTTGTACTTCTTGCCGGACCCGCAGGGGCACGGGTCGTTGCGCCCCACTTTAGCGCCCGTCGGCGTGCGCGTGGGCTCGCGCTTGGGGGGCGGGCCGGCCCGCCCGGGCTCCGTCGGCAGCTCGCCGCGGGACTCGCGCGCATCCGTCCACGCGGTCATCGCGGGCAGCTCCATCGGCGCGTCCCGGACGACCTGGACCTTGAACAGCCGCTCGACGACCGCGGCCTTCACGCGCTCGACCATGTCCTGGAACAGATCGAACGCTTCCTTCTTGTACTCGGTGAGCGGGTCTCGCTGGCCGTAGCCTCGGAGGCCGATCCCCTCCTTCAGGTGGTCGATGGAGAGGAGGTGGTCCTTCCACTGCGCGTCGATGACGACCAGCATCTCGTGGCGCTCGAGCGCGCGCATGAGATCCGGGCCGAGCTGGCGCTCGCGATCCGCGTAGCGCTCGCGGACGGCGGCTCCGACCAGCTCGGCGAGCCCGTCGCGCGAGACGGCCTCCGCGTGGCGCGCGGGCGGAATCCGCACGTCGAACTGGCGGTAGAGCGCCTCGCCGAGCCCGCCGAGGTCCCAGTCCTCGGGGTGGGCGCCTTCGGCCGCGTAGGCGTCCAACGTCAGCACCACGAGGTCCTCGATCCATTCCGCGATCGTGTCCGCCTGGCTTTCCCCATCGAGGATCTGGCGGCGCATGCCGTAGATGATCTCGCGCTGCTTGTTCATCACGTCGTCGTACTCGAGGAGGTGCTTGCGGATCTCGTAGTTGTGCGTCTCGACGCGCTTCTGCGCCGTCGCGATCGCGCGCGTCACGAGCTTATGCTCGATCGGCTCGCCCTCTTCCATCCCGAGGCGCTCCATGATCTTCTGGATACGTTGCGAGCCGAAGATCCGGAGCAGGTCGTCCTCGAGCGACAGATAGAAGCGCGAGGAGCCCGGGTCGCCCTGGCGTCCGGCACGGCCGCGAAGCTGGTTGTCCACGCGCCGCGCCTCGTGCCGCTCCGTGCCGACGATGTGCAGCCCGCCGCGGGCGACGACGCGCGCGTGCTCCGGCTCGGTGATCCGGCGCGCCTCAGCGACCGCGTCCGCGCGCTCCGGAGGGGCCGCGGTCGCCGGGTCGAGCCCCTTCCGCCGGAGGATCTCCTTCGAGAGGAACTCCGGGTTGCCGCCGAGCAGGATGTCGGTCCCGCGGCCCGCCATGTTGGTCGCGATCGTGACGGCGCCCTCGCGGCCGGCCTGGGCGACGATCTCGGCCTCGCGCTCGTGGTACTTGGCGTTCAGGACCTCGTGACGGACGCCGCGCTTCTTGAGGAGCTTCGAGAGCTGCTCGGACTTCTCGATGGAGACCGTGCCGACGAGCACGGGCTGGCCCTGCGTGGTGCGCTCGATGATGTCCTCCACCACCGCGTTGAACTTCTCGCGCTCACTCTTGTAGACGACGTCCGGGTGATTCACCCGAACGAGCGGCCGGTTGGTGGGGATGACCGTGACGTCGAGCTTGTAGATCTTCGCGAACTCTTCGGCCTCGGTCTCGGCGGTGCCGGTCATGCCGGCGAGCTTTTCGTACATCCGGAAGTAGTTCTGGAACGTGATCGTCGCGAGCGTCTGGTTCTCACGCTCGATCCGCACGCCCTCCTTGGCCTCGACGGCCTGGTGGAGGCCGTCCGACCACCGGCGTCCCGGCATGAGTCGGCCCGTGAACTCGTCCACGATGATGACCTGACCGTCCTTGACGACGTAGTCTACGTCGCGCTTGAAGAGCGCGTGCGCCCTGAGCCCCTGCTGGATGTGGTGGAGGACCGTGATGTGCTGGGGGTCGTACAGGTTCTCGATGGAGAGCAGCCGCTCGCAGGTGGCGATCCCCTGCTCCGTGAGCGCCACGGCGCGTGCCTTCTCGTCGACGATGTAGTCGCCCTCCTTCTGCGCCTCGACCTCGGAGAGCTTGCCGTCGACGATCGTCGCCGCCCGCTTGAGCTTGGGGATGATGCGGTCGAGCTTGTAATACAGCTCGGTCGATTCGTCCGCCGGTCCCGAGATGATCAACGGCGTTCGCGCCTCGTCGATCAGGATCGAGTCCACCTCGTCCACGATCGCGTAGTGCAACTCCCGCTGAACGAGCTCGTCGAGCGTGAAGCGCATGTTGTCGCGGAGGTAGTCGAAGCCGAACTCGTTGTTCGTGCCGTACGTGACGTCTGCGCGGTACGCCTCCTGGCGCGTGCACGGTCGGAGCGCCGTCATCCGGATGTCCGAGGTCACGTACGTCGGATCGTAGCGGAAGGAGGCCTCGTGCTGGATCACCCCGACGGTCAGGCCGAGCGCCTGATAGATGGGCCCCATCCACTGGGCGTCGCGCTTGGCGAGGTAATCGTTGACCGTGACGATGTGCACGCCGCGGCCCGTGAGGCCGTTGAGGTACGCGGGGAGCGTCGCGACGAGCGTCTTGCCCTCGCCCGTCGCCATCTCGGCGATCGTGCCCTGGTGCAGCACCATGCCGCCGATCAGCTGGACGTCGAAGTGGCGCATGCCCACGGTGCGCCGCGCCGCCTCGCGGCAGACGGCGAACGCCTCCGGGAGGAGCTCCTCGACCGTCTCGCCCGCCTCGAGGCGCTTCCGGAGCGCGTCGGTCTTCGCCTGGAGCTCGGCCTCGCCGAGCGTCTGGATCGCCGGCTCGAGGGCATTGATCGCCTCGACCGTGGGCGTCATGCGCTTGACGTCCCGCTCGTGCTTGGTGCCGAGGATCTTTCGGAGGATCGCCGCGATCATCAGAATCGATTATGGCACACCGCGCGACTCACGCCCGCCTTTCGCGCGGCCCTGACGCGCCGAGCAGCTCGCGCGCGTGGCCACGCGCGGTGTCGGTGACTCGCTCGCCGGCGAGCATACGCGCGATCTCCTCGACACGCGTGTCGCCGGCTAGTACCTCGGCGGCGACGCGCGTGCGCCCGGCGCGCAGGCTCTTGGTCACGCGCACGTGGTGGCTGGCGCGCGCCGCGATCGGCGCGAGGTGGGTCACGCAGAGCACCTGGCGGCCCTCCGCCGCCATCGCGAGCTTCTGCGCGACGACCGAGGCGACGCGTCCGCCGATGCCCGCGTCCACCTCGTCGAACACCATCGTCGGCACCCGGTCCGCCTTCGCGAGGACGGTCTGGAGCCCGAGCATCGTCCGGGACAGCTCGCCCCCGGACGCCACCCGCGCGAGCGACCGCGCCTCCTCCCCCGGGTTGGTCGAGAGCCGGAACTCAACCCGCTCGAGACCCCGCGGCGACACCTCCTCGAGCTCCGCCCGCTCCAGTCCGATCCGGAACACGGAGCGCTCCATTCCGAGCGCGCGCAGCTCCCGCTCCACCGCGGGAGCCAACCGCTCCGCCGCGACCCGCCGTCGCTCGGAGAGCGTCGTGGCCGCCTGCGCGAGCTCCGCCTGGAGCTCGCCGAGCCTCCGCTCCTCGGCGGCGCGGATCTCCTCGTGGCGCGAGAGACGGTCGAGCTCGGCGGCGACCTCGTCGCGGAACTTGAGCATCGCGTCCTCGGTGTCGCCGTACTTCCGCTTGAGGCGCGTGAGGGCATCCAGGCGCTCGTCGAGCGACTCGAGCCGGCCGGGCTCGACCGCCACCGAATCGCGGAGCGCCCGGACCGCCGCGAGCGCTTCCTCGAGCTGCGCGTTGGCCGCGTCGAGAGGCTCGACGGGCGCCGCGAACGCGGGGTCGAGGCGCGCCAGGTCGCCGAGGACGCGCGTCGCGCGGTGGAGCCGCGCCGTCGCAGCGTCGCGATCGTCGTCGAGGAGCGCCACGACTTCGGCCAGCCCCGCGGCGAGCTTGTCGGCGTGTTGGAGCCGGCGCCGCTCCTGCCGGAGCTCCTCCTCCTCGCCCGGGCGCACGCGCGCGCCGTCGAGCTCGGAGAGCTGGAAGCGCAGGAGATCCTCCCGCTGGGCCCGGTCGCGCTCGGCGGCGCGCGCCCGTTCCACCTCGGCGCGCGCGGCGCGAAACTTCGCCACGAGACTCGTCACGCGCTCCCTGAGCTCCTCCGCATCGGCGAAGCGGTCCAGGAGCTCGAGCTGGCGGGCGGGCTCGAGCAGACGCGCGTGCTCGTGCTGGCCGTGCACCTCGACGAGGTGGTCGCCCAGGCGTTCGAGGAGCCCGACGGTGACGGCCGCGTCGTTGACGAAGGCCCGGTGGCGGCCCGAGCGACTGAGCTCGCGCCGCGCCACGAGGAGGCCGTCGTCGAGCGAGAGTCCCGCCTCTTCGAGCGCGGCGGCGACGGCGCCGCGCGGCTCGACGTCGAACACCGCCTCGATCGTGGCGGTGTCGGTGTCGCCTCGGATCACGTCAGTCTGGGCGCGCGCTCCCAGAACCAACAGAATCGCGTCGATGAGCATGGACTTGCCAGCGCCGGTCTCGCCGGTGAGGACGTTGAGGCCCGGGCGAAACTCCGCCGCGGCGCTTTCGATGACGGCGAAGTTCCGGATGCGAAGCTCGCGGAGCATCGGTGACGATGCTAGGTTACTCGCCGCGGCGGCTCAAGTCGTATCCGGGGGAAGACGCCCTAGCGTTCCCCCCACTTCAGCTTGGTCCGGAGGACCGAGAAGAACTCCGTCTGCGGGAAGCGCACGAGGCGGATCCGGGCGGCGCCCTTGATCACCTGTACGGTGTCGTGCTCCCTGAGGCCCACGCCGATCTGGCCGTCCACGGTGACCATGACGTCCTGGTCCGCCATCAGCGTGACCTCGACCCGGTGCATGCCCGGGAGGACGATCGGTCGGTTCGTCAGCGTGTGGGAACAGATCGGCGTCAGCACGATCGCGTCCATCGTCGGGAACAGGATGGGCCCGCCGGCCGAGAGGTTGTAGGCGGTCGAGCCAGTGGGCGTCGAGATGATGAGGCCGTCGGCGCGGTAGGAGGTGGCGTGTTGTCCCTCGACCGACACCGCGAGATCGATGATACGACTCATCGCGGACTTGGTGATGACGATGTCGTTGAGGGCGGCGTACTCCCCGAGCCGCTGGCCGTCCCGGACGATGCGCGCGATCAGCATCATACGCTCGTCCACCGCCATCCGGCCCGCGAGGACCGCCTCGAGCGCCGGGAACATCTCGTCCAGCGTCGTCGCGGTGAGGAAGCCGAGCCCGCCGAGGTTCACGCCGAGCAGCGGCACGCCGAGGTCGCCGACCGCGCGAGCCGTCGAGAGGAGGGTGCCGTCGCCGCCGAGCACCACGACCAGGTCCACCTGTGCGGGCAGGTCCGCCTTGCCCACGGAGGGGACGGTGGCCGCCGGGACCAGCCCGGCGGTCTCCTTCTCGAGCACCGGGGAGAGTCCCCGTGCCGAGAGCCACTCGAGGAGCGCCTGGATCGGGGCCCGGGACTCACCCGCGCCTGGCTTCGCTACGACGCCGACGCGCTTCACGCAAGCGCCTCGACGCTCCGGTCGATCATCGACTCGAGGTCGCTCGCGGTGCGCCCGTGGCTCGAGCAATAGAGGAAGAACTCGCGGTTGCCCTTGGGGCCCCGGAGCGGTGAGGCGGTGACGCCGAGCACGTGCCAGCCGCGGAGCACCGCGTACCGCGCGAGGCGGGCCACCGCCTGACGGTGGAGCGCCGGTTCTCGCACGACGCCGCCCTTGCCCACGGCCTCGCGCCCCACTTCAAACTGGGGCTTCACCAGCGCGATGACCTCACCGCGCGGCGCGAGCACGCCGAACACCGACGGCAAGACCTTCTCCAGCGAGATGAACGAGACGTCGATGACGGCGAGCGTAGGCTGCTCGCCGAAGATCCGGGGGTCGAGGGCCCGGGCGTTGCTCTTCTCCATCACGATGACGCGCGGGTCCTTGCGCAGCCTGGCGTCGAGCTGGCCCACCCCGACGTCCACGGCGTACACGCGGGCGGCGCCGCGCTGGAGCAGGCAGTCGGTGAAGCCGCCGGTCGAGGCGCCCACGTCGAGGCAGACCCGGCCGGCCACCTTCATTTGGAAGGCGTCGAGGGCGTGGACGAGCTTCTCGCCGCCCCGGCTCACGAACGGCGCGCGCCCCTGGAGCTCGACGCTCGCCTCCCCGCCGACGAGGGCGCCCGCCTTGTCCACGCGCTTGCCGTCCACGAGCACCTCGCCCGCGAGGATCAGGCGGGCGGCCTGCTCCCGACTCTCGACGAGCCCGCGCTCGACGAGCAGGCGGTCGATGCGCACGCGGGCCGCGGCCTTGGTCACGTTTCTCATTATAGGCGACCACCCCGCCACCGCCGAATCAGAAACAGCAGCACGATCCCCGCGAGGAACCCGCCGATGTGGGCGAACCACGCCGTCCCTCCCGCCTCGCCGCCGCCGTGGGCCGCCGCGCTGACGGTGATCAGGCCATTGACGAACTGAACCACGATCCAGAAGCCGAGCACGACGATCGCCGGAACGTACACGGGTCGGATGAAGAAGCCGAAGATCAGCAACACGAGCACGCGCGCGTACGGGAACAGGAACAGGTAGGCGCCGAGGACCCCAGACACGGCGCCACTCGCCCCGATCATCGGCACCGTCGAGTCGGGGTTCACGAACGTTTGGGCGAAGGCCGCCGCGATGCCGGACGCGAGGTAGAAGAGGAGGAACCGTCCGTGTCCCAGGGTGTCCTCGACATTGTTCCCGAAGATCCAGAGATAGAGCATGTTGCCGCCGACGTGGAACAGCCCGCCGTGGAGGAACATCGCCGTGAAGATCGTGACGACCGGGTGCGGGAACCCGTCGACGGCCGGGCATCCACCGCTGAGCCGGCATGGGATCGCCCCAAACTCCATCACGAACGCCTGGGCGATGCTCGCCGCACGGGGATCGGCGCTGATCCCGAGCGAGGCCTGGTAGAGAAACACGGCGACGTTCGCCCCGATGAGCCCGATCGTCACCAACGGAACGGTGCGGCTCGGAACGTCGTCGCTGATCGGAATCATCGGGCCGGGGGCCGGAGGACGACGATCGTCGGGCGGACCAGGTAGCGGCGCGCCGCGGTCTCGACGTCGGCGGCCGTGACCGCTTCGAGGGCGCGCGCGTAGCGGTCGGCGAAATCCCAGCCCGCGCCGATCACCTCGAAGAACGCGAGGTACCACGCCTGTCGCGCGTTCGTCCGCCGGTCCATCGAAAAGGTCCCGATGAGGTAGGCCTTCGCCCGAGCGAGCTCGTGGTCGTCGACCGGCGCTTGGCGGACCCTCTCGAGCTCGGCGAGGAGGGCCGCCTCGGCCGCGGCCGCGTTCTCGGGCGCCGTGCCCAGGTGGGCGACGACGAAGGCGGGTCCGGTGCGGAACGGTGTCAGGACCCCGAGCGAGTACGCGAGCCCGCGCTTCTCCCGGAGCTCGGCGAAGAGCCGGCCCGCCGTCCCGCCGCCGAGCACGACGCCCAGCACGCGGACGGCGGGATACGCCGGGTCGTTGAGCGCGGGCCCGAGGTAGCCGACGAGGATCTGCGCCTGCTGAGCGGGTCGCTCGAGGGCGCGCCGCTCGCCGCTCGGCATAGCCGATGCCACGGCGCCGACCTCGCCCACGCTCGAACTCGGGAACTTCGCGAAGAGCCGCTCGGCGGTCTTGACGACGCGCGGGCTCGACACCTGGCCGCTCACCGCGAGAACCGTCCGCGCCGCCTGGAAGACGCCGCGGTAGTGCGCGACCAGGTCGGCGCGCCCGAGCCGCCCGATGGCCGCCTTGAGACCGAGCCGCTGCCACGCGTACGGATGGTCGCCGTAGAGCTGGTGCAGCAGGGTGTCCAGGCTCAGTTCGAACGGCGCCTCGGCGCGCGTCTGGATCTGACTCAGGATGAGCCGCCGCTCGCGCTCGATCTCCGCCTCGAGGAGCGCCGGCTCGAGCGCGACCTCCGCGATCAGCCCGAGCAGATCCCCCCAGTGGCGGGCGAGCGCTTCGCCGCGGATCTCGGCGGACTCCACCTCGCCCGACGCGTCCAGGCTCCCGCCGAGCCCCTCGGCCGTCTCGGCAAGCGCCGCGCCAGAGCGACGCGCCGTGCCGCGAATCATCGCCCGCACCAGGAGGTTGGTGACGCCGGCGGTCTCCGGCGTTTCGGCCCGCAAGCCGGTTCGCACCTGGAGGGACACCGCGACCACCGGCGCAAGGGGATTCTCGCGCACGATGACCGTCATCCCATTGGCCAGGACGTGGCGCGTGACGCTGGGCGGCTGCGCCGTCGCGGTGGAGGCGGGGCCGACGAGCGCCGCGACAAGGACCAGCGCGACACAGCGCTGCGGAGAGGTCATCGCGAGGGCGGCACGAACGCCAGCCGGGTGTAGCGCTCGGGATCGAGGTAGCGGCGCGCCGCCGCGCGGATCTGGTCGCGCGTCACCGAGCGGAGGCGATCGACGTAGGCGAGCTCCTCCTCGAGGCGCCAGACCGTCTCCGCGCGACCGAACGTGTAGGCGCGGCCCTCCGCCGTCTCGCTCGCGAAGGCATGGCGCGCCTCGGCCGCTGTGACGGCGCGCCTGAGCTCGGCGCTCGTGACGCCGCGCTCGCTCAGGCGTGCGAGCTCTCTCAGGATCTCCGCCTCGACGCGCGACAGATTCGTCGGCTCGAGCTGCGCCGTGATCGTCACCGCGCCGGCGGCCTCGAGTGCCGAGTAGTCCGCGCTGACCGAGCTCACGAGGCCGAGCCTCTCACGCAGCGCCTGTGGCAACCGCGACGACCGCGACTGGCCGAGGATCGACACGAGCAAGTCCACGACGGGCGTGTCCGCGTGGTCGAGCTTCGGACCGAGCCACGCCAAGCCGAGGTAGGCCTGCGTCCCCGGCCGCTCGACATCGAGCGTGTGCAAGCGCACGGCGGCTGGCGCCGACGGCGGAAATCGCTTGAGCCCGCTGCGCGGCAGCCGTCCGAGCGTGCGCTCCGCCGCGCTCAGCACCTCGGGCGTACTGACGGGCCCCACGACGACCAGCACGAACGACTCGGGAACGTAGGACCGCCGGTAGAATCCGACAAGCGTTTCGCGCGTGAGCCCCTGGATGATCTCCGCGGTGCCGATCACTGGGCGGCCGTAGGGGTGCCCGTCGAAGAGGAGCGCATAGAGCCGCCGGAGGAGATGGCGATGCGGGTTGTCCTCACCCCGTCGCATCTCCTCGAGGACGACGCGCTTCTCGAGGTCGAGCGTCTGCTCTCCGAGCGTCGAATTCACGCTCAGGTCGGCGAGCAACTCGATGGCCGCGGTCGCGCGAGGCGCGGGAAGCACGGTGTGGTAATACGTGTAGTCGAGTGAAGTCCCCGCGTTGAGTCGCCCGCCGACCCCTTCCACCTCGCGGTCCACGAAGCCCGGAGCGCGGCTCGCCGTGCCCTTAAAGAGCATGTGCTCGAGATAGTGGGCGAGCCCGAGCTCTCGCGACGCTTCGTCGCGGGCTCCCACCCCGACCCAGAGCTGCACGGCGACGACATCGCCGGCGTGGAACTCCTGGACTACGACTCGGACGCCGTTCGCGAGGATCCGCCGCGTGGGCATGGACCCCTCGGGCGTGAGGAGGCTCGGAGGCGTCGCGGTGCCGCACGCGCTCCCGAG
>MNCR01000074.1 GCA_001914535.1 Candidatus Rokubacteria bacterium 13_2_20CM_69_15_1 | reverse complement strand
CCGGCACGGGGCTCGTCTACCTCCTGCGCTGGTACTGGTGGCGGGTGAACGCGTGGTCGGAGGTGAGCGCCATGGCGGCGGCGCTCGTCTTCTCGCTCGCCGCCCAGCTCGGGTTCGGCCTCTCCGCCGACGATCCACGCGGGTTCGCGTACCTGCTCCTCGTGACGACGGCAGCGACGACGGTCGTCTGGCTCGTGGTCACGTACCTGACGCCCGCCGAGCCCCTCGAGAGCCTGCGCGCCTTCCACCGGCGCGTCAGGGTGGGCGGACCCGGCTGGCGCGCCGTCGCCCCTGACGCCGCCGGGGAGACCGCGATCGGCGCCGGGCTCGTCCAGTGGCTCCTCGGGTGCGCCGTCGTGTACCTGGCCCTCTTCGGCCTCGGCGGACTGGTGCTCGGACGGCGCGGGAGCGGCGCGATCGCCGTCGTCCTTGCGGTGCTCCTCACGTGGTACCTCGTCACCGCCACGCGCGGGGCGATCCGGACGGAAACGGGCGTGGTATAGTGAGTCCGGTGACGCCCATCCCCATCCAAGTTTACGGCATCAATCTCCTGGTTCGCCTCATGCCCGAGGCGCCGGCCGACGTCCGCGTGCATTGTCCGAAGGGATCGCCCATCCGCTACGGCGAGGTCATCGCCCGTGGGGACGGCTTCGACGAGGGCGCGAATGCATTCCGGGAAATGCCGGAGCTGAAGACGGTCGTGGCCTTCGAGGAGTCGGCCGAAGAGGTCGAAGGGCACTACTTCTACATCGCGGGCGAAGAGTACCGCGTGATTCGGCTGGACTCGGTCATCCTGTCGTTCCCGCACGAGTAGTCCGCCGTGGCCAGGAGCGGCGCCGCGGCGATCAGAGCCGCGCTCTCCTGCATCGACCCCGCCGAGCTGATCGCGCTCACGCGCGACCTCGTGCGGATCCCGAGCGTCTTCCGGCCTGGAGATGCGACCGCCACCGAAGCCGACGTCGCGCGCTACATCGAGCGCTGGCTCGGGAAACAGGGGTTCGGCGTCGAGGTTCACGAGGTGGCGCCGGGCCGGCCCAACGTCATCGCCTGGGTCGGCGACAAGGACGGGGGCCGGAGCCTCCTGCTCGAGGGACACACCGACGTCGTCACCGAGGGCGACCCGCGCGAGTGGACACACGCGCCCTTTGGCGCCGAGCTGGTGGACGGCCGGATCTACGGGCGTGGCGCCGCCGACATGAAGGGCGGCCTCGCGGCCGCGATGATCGCCGCCGCCGCGATCAAACGGAGTGGCGTGCGGCTCCACGGGCGTCTGGTGGTCGGCGCGCTCGTCGATGAGGAAGGCGACATGCTCGGGGTGCACCACCTCTGCACGACGCCGATCGGGCGGGAACTGTCCGCGGCGATCATCTGCGAGCCCGAGGCGAACGAGATCTGTCTCGAGCAGCGGGGCGTCGTCTGGGCGCGCGTCGCGGTTCGCGGGCGGATGGCCCACGGGGCGATGCCGGAGGCCGGGGTGAACCCGATCTCGGCCGTCGGTGCGCTCCTCGCCGAGATCCCGGCGCTCACGAAGCGGCTGCGGCGCCTGTGCGCCAGGAGCCGCTATCTGAGTCCGCCGACTGTCACTCCCACGGTCCTCCAGGCTCCGGGGCAGGGGATCGGGCAGTCGAACGTGATCCCGTCGAGCGCGCGGCTCACGCTCGACGTCCGCCTGACGCCTGGGCCCGACGGAGACGCCGTCGCGCGCGAGATCGACGCCGCCTGCCAACGCGCGATGGCGCGCTGCCCCGGGGCGACAATCGAGTGGGCGCCGATCAACGGCTTCAGGCTCGCGACGCGGGTCGAACGGAGCGAGCCGCTCGTGCGGGCCGTGGCGTCTGCCGTCCGCCAGGTCGCGGGCCGGCCACCGCGCTTCGGAGGGGTGCCGGGCTCGACGGACGGCACGGTCCTCCGGACGGCCCTCGGCATCCCGATCGTCACTCTCGGGCCCGGACACCGGCTCATCCCGCATCAAGTCGACGAGCATGTCGAAGTGTCGGAACTCACCGAAGCGGCAATGATTTACGTCGCTTCCGCTCTCAAATTCCTCGAACAGTGAGCGACTTCGCCCTGCGTCTTCGGCCGGTCGAGGCGTTTCCCGTCCAGCACGAGGGCCGCCAGGCGATCGCGCTCCGTGACCCTGCCGGCTACACCGACGCGGTCGTGCTGCTGCCCCGAGGGCTGCTAGAAATCGTGTCGCTCTTCGACGGCGAGCACTCGATCGCGGACATCCAGGCCGCGATCATGCGGCGGCACGGGGAGCTCGTGCCGCGTGAGCGGATTGTGGAGATCGCCGACGCCCTGGACGAACAGGGCTTCCTCGACAGCCCGCGCTTCGCCGAGCGCCGTGCGGGGATCGACCGCGCCTTCCTCGAGGCGCCGACACGCCCGGCGACGCACAGCGGCGGCGCCTACCCGCTGGATCCCGCCGAGGTGCGCGCGCTGTTCGACGGCTTTTTCGCGCCGCCCGAGGGCCCGGGAGCCGTCGACGGCGACGGCCGCGGCCAGCCCCGCGTGGCCGGCGTCATTGCGCCGCACATCGACTTTCACCGCGGCCGGTCCGCTTACGCCTGGGCCTATCGTGACCTCGCGGAGCGGAGCGACGCCGACCTGTTCGTCGTCTTCGGCACCTGCCATGTCGGGATGAAGGACCCGTTCGCGCTGACGCGGAAGAACTACGAGAGCCCCCTTGGGCAGGTACCCGTCGACCGCGAGTTCGCGGAGGCGTTGGCGAAGCGGGCGCGGCAGGACTGCTTTGGCTCGGAGCTGGCTCACCGCACGGAGCACTCCATCGAATTCCAGGCCGTCTTCCTGCGCTACCTCTTCGCCGGCCGCCGGGAGATCTCGATCGTCCCCGTGCTCGCGAGCTTCGCCCACGAGGCGCTCGCGGCGAGCCGGCGGGTGGACGACGACCCGCGGATCCCGGGCTTCTTGAACGCGCTCGGTGAGACGATCGCGGCGAGCGGACGACGGGTCGCCCTGATCGCGGGCGCCGACCTCGCCCACGTGGGTCCCCGCTTCGGCGATCCCGGGCCTGTGTCGCCGGCCGAGTTGGCCGAAATCGGCGCCGAGGACCGGGCGATGCTCGAGGCGGTCCTGGCGGGCGACGCGGAGGCCTTCTTCGAGTCCGTCGCCCGCGATGGCGACCGGCGCCGGATCTGCGGGCTCTCGCCGATCTACGCGCTGCTGCGGGCGCTCGGGGGGACCCGCGGGGCGCTCCGGCGGTACGCCCAGTGGCCTGATCCGCAGGGCGTCGTGACCTTCGCGAGCGTCGTCTTTCAATGAGCGCGCGGGATGACCGCCCGAACGCGGGGGCTCCGCCGCCCGAATGGAAGGTGCCCAAGCTGCGGATCGACGTCAACGGCGACTGGTTCGACGACGACGTGGAGGTCACGCACCCGGGCGTCCTCGCGAACCTGCGCGCGAACCTCCGGCGCGACGCGCAGGGCTATTTCATCCAGACGCGCGTCCGAATCCCGGTGGACGTTGCGGACGCGCCCCTCGTCGTCGTTCGCTTCGAGCGGAGCGACGGTGGGTTCGTGGCCTTCCTGAACGACGGGACGCAAGAGCGGATCGAGCCGCCGGCGCTCCGGATCGGGCCTCGAGACATCCCGTACTGCGCGGTGCGGAACGGGACGTTCGAGGCGCGCTTCAGCCGCGCCGCCGCGTACCAGCTCCTGGGCATGGCGGAGTACGATGAGCGGACGGGGCGCGGCGTGCTGCGCCACGGCACCCGGGAGCACGAGCTCCAGAGAGGCGTATGAGACGTCTGGTCGTCGCGCTCGGCGTGGTACCGGTCCTCGTGGCGGGCGGGCTCGCCTGGTGGCTCGCCGTCGGCGCCGAGCCGGTCACGGTCGACGCCATCGGCGACCAGGTCCAGACCCTCGCCCGCGGACGGCTGCCGGTCTTCGCCTCACAGGAGGAGGTCGCGCGGCTCTATCGCTTTGCCGTCGAGAACCCCGACACGCTCCGGTGGATGCCGTGCACCTGCGGCTGCGGGAGCCTGGGCCACACCTCGAACCGCGCCTGCTACATCAAGGCGGAGTCCCAGGACCGAGTCACGTTCACGAGTCACGCCGCCACCTGAACGCTCTGCATGGACATCACGCGTGACGTGATGCGCCAGAAGGCCGAGGGAAAGTCGCTCGCGGAGATCCGCGCCGCGATCGACGCGACGTACCTCAAGTTCGGCCCCCCGACGCCGACCCCGCGACCGAATTGAGCCGGGCCGCCGAGGCCGCTCGTCGCGTATCCTCGGACGCATGAACGTCGCCGCGGTGCTGATGGAGATCCTCCGGTCGGCCGGAGTCCGCTATCTCTTCGGTAATCCGGGCACGACGGAGCTGCCGTTCCTCGACGCGCTCCCGGACTCCGGGCTCGAATACGTGCTCGGGCTCCAGGAGGCGACGGCGGTCGCCGCGGCCGACGGCTACGCGCAGGCGGCCGGGACGCTCGGCGTGGTCAACGTCCACGTGGCGCCGGGTCTCGCCAACAGCCTCTCGATCCTCCACAACGCCGCGCGGGCGAAGACGGCGCTCGTCGTCACCGCGGGCCAACAAGATTCGCGGTTCCTGATGGACGAGCCGATCCTCGCCGCCGACCTTGTCCGGATGGCGGAGGCGTTCACGAAGTGGTCCTACGAGGTGCGCCAGGCCGAGGAGGCGCCGCGTGCCCTGCGTCGGGCGCTGAAGGTCGCGCGCACGCCGCCGACGGGCCCGGTCTTTCTCTCGCTCCCCATGGATCTGCTTCGCGGCGTGGTCGAGGACGCCGGTGAGGGACCGGTCGCGCTTGCGACACGCTCGCGGCCCGAGCCGGAGGCGGTCGAGCACGCCGCCCGCCTCCTGGCGGGGGCGCGCGCGCCGCTCGTCATCGCCGGGGACGGCGTCGCCCGCGCGGGCGCCGTCGCCGAGCTGGTGGCGCTCGCAGAGCTCCTCGGCGCGCGGGTGCACGGCGAGCCCGTGTACCGTCGCACGAGCTTTCCGGGGAATCATCCGCTCTGGCGGGGCGGACTGTTCCCGTCGCCGGCGAGCGTTCGCAAGGCGCTCGACGAGAGCGACGCCGTCCTGATCGTCGGCGCGAACGTCTTCACCTGGTTCCTGCACACCGAGGGGGCGCCCTTCCGGCGCGAGCTCAGCGTCATCCAGGTGGACGACGACCCGTGGGAGGTCGGACGGAGCTATCCGGTTGCCCTCGGCATCGTCGCCGACCCGCGCGAGGCTCTCGTCGAGCTCACGCGCGCCCTCGCGTCGAGGATGACGGACCCGGCGCGACGGGCAGCGCGGGAGCGGGCGGAGACGATCGGGCGGGGGCGGGCGGAGATCGTCGCGCGCATGCGCGTCGCGGCGGAGGCGGAGGCCCAGCGGGCGCCGATCGGCCAGGCGCACCTCATGCACACGCTGGCGTCGCTCCTGCCGCGCGACGCGGTCGTCGTGGACGAGTCGGCGACGTCGCTGCCGTTCGTGCTCCGGTACATGCCGTTCGCGACGCCGGCGTCGTTCTTCGGCTCGAAGACCGGCACGCTCGGCTGGGGGATGGGAGCGGCGATCGGCGTCCAGCTGGCGCTCCCGGGGCGGAAGGTCGTCGCGACGGTCGGCGACGGCTCCGTGATGTATGCGCCCCAGGCGCTCTGGACCGCGGCGCGGTACCGGCTGCCGATCACCTACGTCGTGCCGAACAACACCTCGTACGCGATCTTGAAGTCGGGGATGCTGAGCCTTGACCTCCCCTCGGCGAAGCGCGGAATCTTCCCCGGGATGGACCTGGTCGACCCCGAGATCGACTATGCGGGCCTGGCGAAGGCGCTCGGCGTGCGCGCCGAGCGCGTCGAGAAGCCGGGCGAGCTGCGCGAGGTCCTGGCCGAGTGCCTGTCCGATGCAGGCCCGTCGCTCGTCGACGTCGCGATCGACCGCGGCTTCAAGGCCATGCTGTGATCCGGACGGGCGGCGAGTGGGTGGTGGAGGCGCTCCGGGCCGAAGGGGTCCGCCACGTCTTCGGCATTCCCGGCGTCCACAACCTGCCGATCTACGACGCGCTGCTTCGCCAGTCGGCGATCACCCATGTCCTCGCGCGCCACGAGGCGGGCGCCGCGTTCATGGCCGACGGGTACGCGCGCGCGTCGGGCGAAGTGGGCGTCGTCGTGGTGACCACGGGGCCGGGCGCGACGAACGCCCTCACGCCGCTCGTGGAGTCGTACGCGGGCTCGGTGCCAATCGTGCTGATCATGTCGGACGTCGCCTCGGACCTTGTTGGCCGCGACGTGGGCGCGCTCCACGCCGTTCCGAACCAGATCGCGTGCTTTCGACCGGTCACGCGCTGGGCGGAAGCGATCACCGAGGCGGGCGCGATCGCGCCCACGGTGAGCGGCGGCTTCGACCTGCTTCGCAGCGGCCGCCCCGGGCCGATCGCCATCTCGATTCCGAATGACTTCCTCTTCGCCCGCGTCGAGGGTGAGATGCGGAAGGGCGGGCACGGCCGCCGACCGCCCTGCCACGTGGGCGACATCGAGGCGGCGGTCGGGCTCTTGCGCGCCGCGAAGAAGCCGCTGGTGATCGCGGGCGGGGGTGTGGTCGCGGCCGGCGCGGCGGCCGAGTTGCGGGCGCTCGCGCATCGTCTGGACGCCCCGGTGATCACGACGGTGATGGGACGCGGATCCATCGACGAGCGCGACCCGCTCTGGCACGCCGTGCTACCCAACCGCCGTGCCAGCGAGCCGGTGATCAAAGCGGCCGATGTGGTGCTCGCGGTCGGCACTCGCTTCGCTCACCGATCGACGCAAGGGCTCCTCCTGAACCTCTCGTTCGATCCCACGCAGACGCTGATCCACCTCGACGTCGATCCGGCCGTGATCGGCTGCCTCTTCAAGGCGCAGCTCCCCATGGTGGGCGACGCGAAAGACGGCCTGTCGCGGCTCTGCCAGGGGCTCGGGTCCGGCAAGGCTGGCAGTAGCTGGGATCACGGTTGGCGCGGCGGGCTCCGCGGGGCGGCGAGCGCCCGGTACACCACGGTGACGGCCGGGCTTATCGAGACGTTGCGCGCCGCGCTGCCGGACGACGCGATCGTCGTGAACGATCAGACGGGGATCAACTACTGGATGGAGTGGCGCTTCCCGGTGCTGGCGCCCCGCACGTTCCTCTATCCGGTAGGCTCGGCCACGCTCGGCTACGCGGTGCCGGCGGCGATCGGCGCCAAGATTGCCCGGCCCGAGTGTCCCGTGGTCTGCGTGGTGGGCGACGGCGGCTTCATGTACTCGGTGAATGAATTGGCGACTGCCGTGAAGTACCGGCTGGCGGTCGCCTTTCTCGTGATGAACGACCACCGCTACGGCGCCATCAAGTGGCTCCAGGAGACGCTCTTCGAGGGCCGCTGGGGCGAAGCGGACCTCGTCAACCCCGACTTCCCTGCGCTCGCCCGAGCGTTCGGCGCGCGCGGGGAGCGCGTCGCCAGCGTGGACGGGCTTGGTGCCGCGCTCTCCCGGGCGCTCGCCGCCGACGGGCCGACGGTCCTCGAGCTGCCGATGGCCGTCGAGCCGCCCTGGGAGCTCTAGCCGGGACGCCGCGGGGGAGTTCCTGGGCGCGAGCGAGAGTCGTTTCCGGAAGGAACTCCCGAGACGGGCACGCACGGATCCTGCACAACCTGGGTACCCGGATACCTAGCCGTGTGCAAGGCTGCGACGCTGTGTCGGGGGGTTCGACCTCTAGAACGGGCGCCGCGAAGGCGGCGCCAGCGCGCACTCGGCGATCTTGTTGAGCAGCGTCTTGTAGCTGACCTTGAGAATACGAGAGGCCTCGGCTCGGTTCCAGTGGACCCGTTCGAGGACTTCCTCGAGGGCCTTGCGCTCCGCCTCTCGCGCGCCTCGGCGCGCGATCTCCCTCAAGCTCTCGGTGATGAGTGCGGCGGGCCGAGAGGTCGCGGCGTGTTCGTGCCGGCCGCGTGCGGCCAGGGCCTCGAACGCCTGCTCGCCGTCCGTGAGCACGACCATGCGGCGGATGGCGTTTTCCAGCTCCCGGACGTTGCCCGACCACGCGTGCTCCATGAGGCGGGCCATCGTCTCCGGCGAGAGCTGCTTGGTCCGCCCGTACTGCGCGTTGAACTTCGCGAGGAAATGCGCGGCCA
>MNCR01000006.1 GCA_001914535.1 Candidatus Rokubacteria bacterium 13_2_20CM_69_15_1 | reverse complement strand
AGGACTCGCTGGCGAACCTCTTCGCCGGTCTCCACCTGCTCGCCGACAAGCCGATCCGCGTCGGCGACTACGTGAAGATCGCCGACGCGGTCGAGGGCTACGTCGTCGACATCGGCTGGCGCTCCACGCGCGTCCGGATGCTCCAGAACACGGTCGTCGTGGTGCCGAACAAGAAGGTCGCCGAATCGGTCATCACCAACTTCGACCTGCCCGAGCCGAGCATGGCGCTGTCGATCCGGGTGAGCGTGAGCTATCGGAGCGACCCGGACCGCGTCGAGCGCGTGCTCGTCGACGAGGCGACGAAGGCGACGGGCCAGATTCGCGGGCTCCTCGCCGAGCCCGCGCCCTTCGCCCGCCTCATCCCCGGGTTCGGGGAGTCGTCGCTCGATTTCACGCTGAACTGCCAGGTCGCATCGTTCGTCGACCAGTATCTCGTCCAGCACGAGCTCCGAAAGCGCATCCTGCGGCGCCTGCGCGCCGAGGGGATCGAGATCCCGTATCCGACTCGGGCGGTGGAGCTTCGGGACGAGCGGTCCGATGGATAGCCGAGGCGCCACGTCCGGCGATTCGCACAGCTGGTGTCCGCCGCGTGCGACCGGCTACCCGAGGCGCGGGCGCTCGCGGACGGGCGCCAAGACCAGGAGCCCGCCCGCCATCGTGAGCGCGAGGCCGAGCCACGGGCCCCGGTAGCCGCCGGCCCACTCGACGCAGGCGCCGAAGACGGGCGGGCCGAGTGTGACGCCGAGGGAGGAGATCGCGAGCCCGAGGCCGACCGCGGTGGTGGCCGCGCGCGGGCCCGCGAGCTCGGCCATCAGGGTGTGCTGGACGCCGTTCCAGCCGATGCCGAAGAAGCCGAAGACGATCACGAGAGGTAGAAGCCAGAGGGCGGGCGAATCCGACCCGGTAAAGGCGATCGCGATCGAACAGAGCGCCGAGCCGCAGCCGGCGATCGCGAGCGGAGTCCGGCGTCGGCCCCCGAACGTCCGGTCGGAGAGCACTCCGAACACGATACGCCCGAGCACGCCGCCGGCCTGAGCGAGTGCCAGGTAGCGGCTGGCCGCCAGCAGCGCGAGCCCGACGACGCCCTGGAGGTAGAGCGCCAGGAACGCCATCCACACCGTCTGCGTCGCGGCGAACACGAGCGTGGCGAGGCCGACGAGCCAGAGGTCGCGCGTGAGGAGCACGGCGAGGACGGGACCACGCTCGCCGGGCGCGCGCCGCGGGGCGGCCTGGCCCGGCGGGTCGCGGTAGATCGCCGCGCACGCGGCGGCGCAGACGACGACGAGGAGCGCCGCGACGGCGACCGCGAGCCGCCAGCCGAGGCGGAGCGCGAGCGTGGGGACGATCGCCGCGCCCAGCATGCCGCCGAACGGCAGTCCCACCTGCTTGAGCCCGACCACCGTCGCGCGCCGCCGGGGCGGAAACCACGACATCGCGGCGGTGGTGGACGCGGGGTTGAGCGTGCCGTAGCCCACCCCCGCCACGATCATCAGCGTGATGAAGACGGCGTACGACCGCGCCGCGCTCGCGCCGAGGAGCCCCGCGGCGATCAGCGCCTGGCCGAGGACGAGCGTCTTCGCGGTGCCCCAGCGGTCGGCGAGCATCCCCGCGAAGAGCGACATGGCGACGGGGCCGATGTAGTAGGCGGAGAGGAACGAGCCCGCCTGCGTGAGCGTGAGGCCGAGGTCGCTTCGGATCAGCGACGCGATCGCGGGGATCCCGAGCGGCCCGATGTTGGCGACGGTTTGCGCCAGGATGATGAGCGTGAGGATCACCCGGCGCCTGGCCGGCGGGTCGGCGTCCGGCACGCGGGTCACGAGCGGCGGGACGCGAGGCGGGCCTCGGCGGCGCGGAGGTCGGCCTCCGTGTCGACGCCGATCGTGGGTTCGTCGGTCTCGACGACCGAGATCGGGATCCCATGCTCGAGGAACCGCAGCTGCTCGAGGTTTTCGGCGAGCTCGAGCGGCGAGGGCGACAGGCGGTGGAAAGTCTCGAGCGCCGCGCGCGTGTACGCGTAGAGCCCCACGTGCTTGTAGCGGAGGACACCGCGGCCCTCGCGGTCGTAGGGGACGGGGTACTTGGAGAAGTAGAGCGCCCGGCCGTCGGCGGCGCAGACGACCTTGTTCACCGCCGGGTTGTCCACTTCCTCCGGGCGCAGGCGGATCTTGAGGGTCGCCACCTGAGTCTCGGCGCGCTCGCGGAAGGGCGCGATCAGACGCGCGATCTGGCCCGGCGTGACGAAGGGCTCGTCACCCTGGACGTTGACGTAGACGTCCGCCGCGCGCGACCGGGCGATCTCCCAGACGCGGTCGGTGCCGGACGGATGGTCGGCCGACGTCAGGACCGCGGGGACCCCGTGGCGCGCGCACGCCTGGAGGACCTCGTCGGAATCGGTCGCGACGAGGACCTCGGCGAGGTCGGGCGCACGCCGCGCGGCCTCCCACACGTGGACGACCAGCGGCTTGCCCGCGATCTCGCGCAGCACCTTGCGCGGAAGGCGTGTGGAGGCCAGGCGCGCGGGGATGACGCCGAGGGTGCTGAGACGCCGGCTCACGAGCCCGAGCTCACGGAAACGCGCGCAGCGTGCGGATGAGGAGAGCCCGCGCGTCGGGCGGCGCGAACGGCACGATCACCGGCTGCGTCAGCCCGGCGCGGACGAACTCGGTGATGCGACCGCGGCAGAACGCCTCGTCGCCGACCACGCCGAGGCCGTCGAGGAAGCGGGGCGAGATCTTCTTCACTGCGCCCGCCCGGTCGCCCGCCTTCCAGGCGGCGTTGACTCCCTCCACCTCGTCCCCGAACCCGGCGGCGCGGAAGAAACTCGCGTAGGCGTCCACGATCGCGTACCCGGTGATGTCGCGCGCCAGCGCCTCGCGCACCCGCGTGGGGTCGTCGGTGACGCAGGTCCGGATGAACGACGCGACCTCGAACCCGTCGAGCGTTCGCCCCGCCCGCCGCGCGCCGGCCTCCAGATGCTTGATCGAGGCCGGCACGGTCTCGGGCGGGATCCAGTTGAGCACCACGCCGTCGCCGATCTCGCCCGCGAGCTGCAGCATCTCGGGGCCGAGCGCGGCGAGGACGACGCGGACGGGCTTCTCGGGGGGCGGCGCCGTCATCCGGAAGTTCTTCACGCGGTAGAACGTGCCCTCGAAATTCACGCGCTCGCCGGACGCCGTCAGACGGATGATCTGGACGGCCTCGCGGATCTGCCGCAGCGAGGTCCCGAAGGGGAGCCCGTGCCAGTCGCCGACGATCGTGCGGCTCGAGAGGCCGAGCCCGAGGGCGACGCGTCCCGGCGCCACGTGGCCGAGGCTCGCGGCGGAGACTCCGAGGACCACGGGCGTGCGGGTCTGGACGGGGACGACGGCCGAGCCCACGTGGATCCGCTCGGTGTGGCTCGCGATCAGCGTCATCAGGCTGATCGCGTCGTACCCGGAGGACTCCCCCAGCCACGCGGTGTGGTAGCCGCGCGTCTCGGCCTCGCGCGCGACGGCGATGAAGTCCGCCACGGGTTCGGAGGCGAAGGGGGAGAGGACGATGCCGAGACGCGGGGCCGTCACGCGTCGGTCTTGACGGCGTCGCGTGCGGCTTTCGCCGCCCCGAGGAGGAACCGCTGGTCGTTCACCATCCCGACGAGCGTCCACCCCTCGCGGATCCGGCGGTTCACCGTCTCGGGCTTGAGGCAGTGGATGCCCGCGGCGACCCCGTGGCGCCGCGCTGCGGCGAGGACCTTCTGCATCGCGGCCTCGAACTCCGGGTGCGGCGGCTCGAGTGACGGCGCCAGGCCCGCCGACGCGCACCAATCGTTCGGGCCGACGTAGCACGCGTCGATCCCCGGAACGGAGAGGATCGCGTCGATGTTGCGGACCCCGTCCACGTGCTCGATCTGGGCGATGACGAGGATCTCGTCGTTGGCGCGCTGGAAATACGTCGGCGCGTCGGTCTTGAACGACAGCGCGAAGCGCCCGGCGCCGAGGCTCCGCACGCCCCGGGGTGGGTACGTGCACGCGCGGACGAGCCGCTCCGCCTCCTCGCGCGTCCGGATGTTCGGCGCGAGCACGCCCCAGGCCCCGGCATCCAGCACGCGCTTGACGCTCTCCTCGCTGAGCGCGTGGACACGGACGAACGGCGCGCACGGGTAGCGGGTGATCGTCGCGAACATCGTCGCCAGGGTCGCCAGGTCGATGGGCCCGTGCTCGGTGTCCGCGAGGAGCCAGTCGAAGCCCGCGGACGCCATGAGCTCGGCCACGAGCGGGTCGCCGAAGTTGAGGAGGCTGCCGAAGCACGCCTTGCCGGCGCGTAACCGCTGCTTCACGTGATTGGGTATCATCGGACGGCAGTATAGCGCGGGAGACTTGCCGCGGACCGCGGCGAAGCGAGGCGTCGCCGACGCTGCGTCGGATGCTCGCGTGACCCCATCGGAGGGGGCGCACGTCACGGCCCATCCGGAACCTCTCCGGGACCGGATCGCGCGGGTCAAGCCCGCATGAGCGGCTACTCCGCCGCGCGGCTCGCCGTATCATTGACCGGGAGGTTCCGCGCATGGGTCTGCTCGACGGTAGGACCGGCATCATATTCGGTGTCGCCAACAAGCGCTCCATCGCCTGGGCCATCGCCCAGGCGCTCGCCGGGGCGGGGATGCGGCTGGCGTTCACCTACCAGGGCGATCGCCTCAAGGAGAACGTTACAGAACTGGCCGGAACGCTCCCGGGCTCGGTGATCTACCCCTGCGACGTCGCGTCGGACGCAGAGGTCGGCGCCGTCTTCGCCGGCGTCGCGCGCGACCTCGGGCGTCTGGACACGCTCGTCCACTCGGTGGCGTTCGCCCAGCGCGAGGATCTCGAGGGCGACTTCGTCGCCACCTCGCGCGAAGGGTTCCGCGTGGCGCACGACGTCTCCGCGTACTCGCTCGTCGGGCTCGTGCGCGCGGCGCTGCCGCTGCTCGAGAAATCGGATGCGGCGTCGGTGATCGCGATGACGTACCTCGGCTCCGAGCGCGTCGCCGCCGGCTACAACGTCATGGGCGTGGCCAAGGCGTCCCTCGAGGCGTCGGTGCGCTACCTCGCGGCGAACCTCGGCCCGAAACGCGTCCGCGTCAACGCGATCTCGGCCGGCCCCGTCAACACGCTGGCCGCGCGGGGGGTCCGCGGCTTCACCGAGATGCTCAAGCACCACGCCGAGAAGGCACCGCTCCGCCGCAACGTCGAGCTGCGCGAGGTGGGGGACACGGCGCTCTTCCTCGCCTCGCGCATGGCCTCGGGGATCACGGGCGAGGTGATCTACGTGGACTGCGGCTACAGCATCATGGTGCTGTAGATGAGCCTCCCGCAGGGGCGTCCCGCCGGGCCGATCAGTCCACCGCGCTTGTCGCAGTGTGACCTGCTCCTCGCGGACGTCCCGACCTGGCGGTACCTCTCGTATGTCTCGGGCGTGAACCACGTCCGCCGTGTCATCACGCGCGGCCGCTCGGTCTGGGAGCGATGACCCAGCGGCTCGTTCCCGACCTCGTCCTGACGGACGCGGGCTGGCAGTCGGGCCGGGTGGTCGTGGTCGAGGCGGGCCGCATCGACGCGCTCGAGCCCGTGCACCGCGTCTGGCCGAGCGACGTGGTGCTCGCGGGCAAGGCGCTCTTGCCCGGCACGGTCAACGCCCACGGCCACACCTTCCAGTCGCTCCTGCGCGGCCTCGGCGACGACCTCGACTTCATGGGCTGGCGCGACCGGGTGCTGTATCCGTTCTCTGAGAAGCTCGACCGCCGGGCCATCGCGCTCGGCGCCACCTTCGCATTCGCCGAGATGCTGCTGCACGGCGCCACGACGTGCGTCGACTTCTTCTATCTCCATGATTCGGGCAACGAGAACGCCGAGGCCGTGATCGACGCGGCCCGTCGGGTGGGGATTCGTCTGGTCCTCGCGCGTGGGATGTACGACTGGGAGGGTGCGCCGCACCGCTACCGCGAGACGGTGGCCGACGCCGCGCGGCGGACGCGGGAGCTGATCGCCTCCCACCGACACGATGCGACGGCGCTCGTGCAGCCGGCGCCGCATAGTCCGCACGGCGCCTCACCCGCGATGATCCGGGCGGGCTGGGAGGTCGCGGAGTCGGAGGGGACGCCGTTCCACATCCACGTCGCCGAGGGGCGCTACGAGGGCGAGCGGACGCTCAGGGAGCACGGCGCCACGCCCATCCGCTACCTCGACCGCCTCGGCGTGCTCGGGCCGCGGATGATCGGCGTGCACTGCGTGTGGCTCGACGACGAGGAGATCGCGTGCATGGGGACGCGCGGCGCAGCGCTCGTCCACTGCCCGAGCTCCAACATGTTCCTCGGCGACGGCATCGCGCGCGTGCCGGAGTTGCTTTCCGCGGCCGTGCGGGTCGGTCTCGGGACGGACGGCGGCTGCACCAACAACCGGCTCTCCGTGTTCGAGGAGATGCGCATGGCCTCGCTGCTCCAGCGCGTCCGACTCCTCGACGGCTCGGCGCTCGATGCCGGGTGCGCGTTTGCGATGGGGACGCGCGCGGGCGCCTCCATCCTCGGTCTCGACGCGGGCGTCATCGAGCGCGGCAAGCTCGCCGACCTCGTCGCTGTGAGCCTCGACGACCCCTCACTCCACCCGCGCACCGATCTCCTCAGGGCGGTCGTCTACGCCATGTCGTCCCGGGCCGTGAGCGACGTCTGGGTGCACGGGCGACAGGTCGTCGCGTCGGGGCGTCTCACGACCGTGGACGAGCACGAGCTCCTGGCGCGTGTCGCGGAGCTGACCAAGGGATGGTCAATCTCGACGGCGGCTTGCTGAGCCTCGAGCCGGTCAAGGCCATCGTCCGCCGCGGTGACGAAGTCCGCCTGGGGAGGGGAGCGGCGCGGGCACCTGCAGCGGCGCGAGAGTTCGTGGACCGGCTCGCGGGCACGCGGCGCCGATCTAGGGTCTCATGCTCCGGCTCGCGGCGTGGCGCTACCTCAAGGCCGATCTCGACGCGGCGCGGGTCCGCGCCGAAGACGGCAGGGTGCTCGCGGGTGTGGAGGCCGCGATCGGGCCGCTCGAACGAGGACGGTCCCCGGTTCGAGGCGACACGCGCGCCGGGCCGCGCGCGGTGGGGCTCTGTGGGGGCTTACCCCGGGCGCTTCAAGGAGACGACGGTGTCGCGGACCGGCGCCGCCGCTTCGACGGGGCCGCCCTTGGTCATGCGGCAGTGGCCCTCGAAGAGCACGCCCTCCTCGATGACCACCACGGGCGCCTCGACGTCGCCAAAGACCCGCGCCGAGCCCCGGATCTCGACGCGCTCGGAGCCCATGACGTTACCGACGACCTCGCCGCTGATCGTCACGACCCCGGCGCGGATCGAGGCGTTGACGACGCCTTTCTCACCGATGATGAGAGTGTCGTTCGAGACGATCTCGCCCCGGAAGCGTCCGTTCAGCATGACGGTGCCGGTGAACGTGAACTTCCCCTCGATCTCGGAACCCTCGTCGATGAACGCCGTGAGGTTGCTTCCCTTGCCCGAGGACTTCGCGCTCTTCCGGAAGAACATAGACGCTGCTCCGCGCGCGGCGGATGACCGCTACGCGCTCTACTGGCCCGCCCGCTTGTCTTCGATCAGGTAGGCCGGCCGCTGGGCGCTCGGCTGGCCGTTCATTTTCGTCACGTTGCCGTCGAAGAAGCCACCCTTCGCGATCACGAGCGAGTCGGTCTGGATGTTCCCGCTGACCCGGCCCGTCTCCGTGATCTCCACATTGCCGGTGGCCACCATGGTGCCCTCGTAGTGGCCCATGATGACCGCGTCGACCGTTTGCACGTCGGCATTGACCGTGCCCTTCTCGCCGATGACGAGCTTGCCGCCGACGTGCAGCTCGCCGCTGACCTCGCACTCGATCTCGATCGAGTCCGCGATCTCGAACTTGCCTTCCAGCCGCGCGTGGTCGCCGACGACCGTCATCAGCGTGATGGAACTGGCCGACGTGCCGTTGTCCCGCGAGGCGGCGGCTTTCTGCTGGCCCTTTCTGTCTCCGAACATCGGAGGCCTCCTTGGCTGATCAGGCTCATTCGAGTGAGCGCAGAAATTCAGATTAGGGC
>MNCR01000037.1 GCA_001914535.1 Candidatus Rokubacteria bacterium 13_2_20CM_69_15_1 | reverse complement strand
TCCGCACCAGGCGCGCCCGAAGAGCGCGGCGCCGAGCCCGCCGGCGTTCGGGACCTCGACGATCAAGAGCCCGCCCGGCGCGAGCCAATCGAACATGCGCCGCACCACCGCGACGGGGTCCACGACGTGCTCCAGCACGTGAAACGCCGTGACGACGTCGAAGCGAGCCGTCGCGAACGGCGCCTCGAGCACGTCCCCGACGTGGATCTCGTCGGTGAACCGGCGCGCCTTCTGCGCCGCCGCTGCGTTCACCTCGATGCCGGCGACCCGCCACCCCAGCGCGCGCGCCAGGCCGAGCCAGGCGCCCGAGCCGCAGCCGACGTCGAGATAGCGCCCATCACCGATCCACGGTAGGCAATTCCAGCGGAGACGGCGCCGCAGCGCCCGCGGCCTCAGGCGCGAGAGGACGGCGACGTCGCCATCGTGAAAGCCGGTGTAGCCGAACCGGCTCGCGAGCGCCCAGCGCACGGCACGGATCCGCGCGGGCGAGCCCTTGAACGGCACGCGTGGCGACGGCTCCTGGTGCCGAGGATAGTTATCCGGGTAGCACGCCGCGAGGAACTCGTTGTGAACGCGCGGCCGCTGATAGAGAAATCCACAATCGCAGCACCGTGCGACGGTGTAGAGGCCTGGGAGCGCGAACGCCCGGTCGGGGGTCGTCCACACCGGTTCGGCGCGCGCGCTTCCACAGAGCACGCACGGTACCTCGACCGTCGGAAGAGTCGTCATCCGCTAACCGATCCTACCGCTTCGAGACGACGCGTCGAGGCGCAGAGCACTTCATACTGAACAATCGACGGCGGAAGGGTCGAGCGCAACACCTCGGATTTCCTCATCGGAATTGTCGGGTTCCCTGCGGGGCGACTTCCGTGGGAGATGCCTGAGGCACCGATTGACTTTTACCGCAGTGTGTCGTTATCGTATCGGTTGGTCTGGGCGCCGCCTCGCTGGCGTATACCAGCGAATCCAGGGCGATGCGCCGCGGGAGAGAGCCGCGATGAAGGTTTTCAGCACCTCGTTCACGCTATCCAGTGACGAGCGCACCGAGGTCTCCGATATCACCAAGCTCGTGCGTGACGCGATCCAACAATTTCCGATCTCCGCGGGCATCGCCCTCGTCAACACGTTACACACGACCTGCGCGCTGCTCATCAACGAATTCCAGAGCGCGCTCATCGACGACTTGAGGCGACTCGTCGAGCGGCTCGTCCCCGAGCGGGGCGGCTACCGCCACGACGACCCGCGCGTCTCCGACTGCGAGCGGGGCAACGCGCACGCGCACCTCCGGGCCGCCCTGCTCGGGCGGTCCATCGCCGTCGGGATCAACCACGCCGAGCTGATGCTCGGCCGGTTTCAGTCGATCATCTTCGCTGAACTCGACGGGCCGCGGAAGCGGGAGATCAGCATCCAGGTGATCGGCGAGTAGGTCGGCGCCGCCCCTCGTTCTCGAGGCGCCTCACGACGTGAGCCTGGTGACGCCTCGGCCGGGTCCGCTCATGATCCGGATGGACGACGTGGGCGCGGCGTCGAAGCGCCACGAAATCTACGGTCTCACACGCCTCGCCCTCGGACCGTTCCGTGTCCCGTTCCCGGGCAACTGGCTCTGGCTCAAGTACCTGCCCCCGATCAAGCGCTGGGGCCCGTATCGCGAGCTGTCGTCGACGGAGTGGTACGCGATCTTGGAGATGCTCGCCGAGGCCGGCGCACGCATGACCATCGCCGTCACCGCCGCCTGGGTCGAGGACGACGGCACGCTGACGCCGTTTCCGCGGAAGTTTCCCGAGGCCACGCGAGCGATCCGCAAGGGCGTCGACGCCGGACTCCTCGAGGTCGCCAACCACGGACTGACGCACTGTCTCCTCACGGGCCGCGCCTTCCGCCCTCGCGTCTTCACCGGGAATCGCCCGTACCACCGCGAGTTCTACGACTTCGTGCCGGCCGCGACGCAGGAGGCGAACATCGAGCGCGCGCAGGTTATCCTGTCGGACGCGTTCGGGGGTCCGATCGTGACGCTCGTCCCGCCCGGGAACCTCCTCCAGCCGGTCACCGCGGAGATCGCGCGCCGCCACGGCGTGCGGTATCTCTCCTACGGAGCGCCGACGAGTCGCGACGGGATTCTCCCCGTCGTCGGCAACGAGTGCGGTGTTGTCTTCCACGACCGCGATGTAGTCCTCGCGGGCCTCGGGTGGCTCCGGGCGCGGCTCGCAGAGGTCCGCGGTCGTGAGGTGCGATTCGTCCGCGAGCTGGGCGACGGCCTGGCGCGGCCCTCCGGGACGGCGGCCGAATTCAGTTGACCCGCCGCGTCTAGTTGTTCAAAAATTGAACACAGCGTCATATGGAACGTTATCGCGAGCGAGACCTCGAGATCCTCACCGCCATCGGCGAAGGGCGCCCCCTCACGCAGCGCGCGCTGGCGCAGCGTCTCGGAGTCGCGCTGGGCCTGACGAACCTCTACGTGAAGCGCCTCGCCAAGAAGGGCTTCATCAAGATCACCGAGTTTCCGAGGAAGCCCCACGCCCGGAAGCGCCTGCGCTACATCCTGACGCCGAAGGGGCTGCTCGAGAAGAGCCGGCTCACCTACGACTACATGAGCCACTCCCTCGGGATCTACCGCCGGACGCGTGAGACGCTTCGTGAGGCGCTCAGCCATCTCCCCGGAGACGGAGCCAAGCGGGTCGTTCTCTACGGCGTGGGTGAGGCCGCCGAGCTCGCGTACGTGACGCTGAAAGAGCTGGGGCTCGAGCCGATCGCCGTCTTCGACCGGGAGGAGGGCGGTGTCTTCCTCGGGCTGCCGGTGCGCCCCATCGCCGACGCCGCGGGCGCCGACCTCGACGCGGTCGTCATCGCGACCTTCGATCGGCCCGAGCCGGACATCGCCGAGCTCACACGCCTCGGCCTCGCCCGCGAGAAGCTCCTGACGCTGCGGCGCCCGTTGCCGGTGGGCGGAGAAGCGGGCCGGCGGTGAAACGCGTCGGCGACGTGCGTCAGCTGCTCTGGCTCCTTCAAAGATATACCGGACCATATTGGTGCGCCGTCGGCCTCCTGCTGGTCGGGAGCTACGTCGCCACGGCGATCACGGCACTGTTCCCCGTCCTCATGGCGCCGATTCTCGATCTCGCCCTCGGGGCGCCCATCGGCGCCGCGCACGACACTCCGGCTGTGGGCCTTTCGCTGCGGAATCTCGGGGCCACCGTGTTTGATTGGCTCGGGATTTCTTCAGTGGAGGACCGGTTCCGCGCGATCCTCCTGCTCTGCGCCGTGTACGTCGGCGCGGGTTTCCTCAAGGGCTGGATCGATTTCGGCAACTATCTGCTGGCGCTCTGGATCCGCGTCCGCGCGACTGCGGCGCTGCAGGCGGACCTCTGTCGCCATCTCCTCGGGCTCTCCATGAGCTTTTTCAGCCGTCAGCGGACGGGCGAGCTCGTATCGCGTCTGGATGCCGACTCGCGGGCGGCGACATACGGTCTCGAGACGATCGTGACCACGGTGCTCACGGCGCCGGTGCTCATCGCGTTCTACGGCTGGCTGCTCGTCGGGACGAGCCCGAAGCTCGTCATCGCCGCGGCCGGCGCCGCGCTCCTTCATTCCGGGCTCACCCGGGCCGTCCGGGGCCCGATCCGACGGCTGGCGGCCGACCAGTTCTCGGCGCTCGCGGATGTCGTCGCCCGCTTCCAGGAGTCGATCCTCTCGATCCGTGTGGTCAAGTCGTTCGGCGCCGAGGCGTTCGAGCTGGGGCGCCTGCGCCGGGCCCTCCAGGCGGTCGTCCGCGTCAACGTCAAGTTCGGTGCCTACAAACATGCGGAAGAGCCGGCGCGCTCGGTCGTCAACTACCTCGCTGAGGCCACACTCATGGCGCTCGCGGCGTACGAGCTGCTGGCCGGGCGCCTCGCCGTGCCGGCATTCTTTCTGTTCCTCTACGTGGGGCGCGCGGTCATGGTGCAGGTCGGGCTGCTGGGCGGCGCCTACACCGCGATCCAGACGACGCTCGCGGCGTCGAGCCGGATCGACGAGCTGTTCGGCCTCGAGCCCACGGTGAAGGACGGCCCGGAGAGCATCGCGGAGTTCCGCGACCGGATCGCGCTCAGCGACGTGGCGTTCGACTACGGCGGCGAGCGCGTCCTGAGCGGCGTGAGCTTTGCGATCGCGAAGGGCGATGTCGTCGCGCTGGTGGGGCCGAGCGGCGCGGGCAAGTCGACGCTCGCCGACCTTCTCCTGCGCCTCTACGACCCCGTTCTGGGCGCCATCACCATCGACGGGCGGGATCTGCGTACGCTCCAGCAGGCGTCCTACCGGCGGCTGTTCGGCGTCGTCTCGCAGGAGGCCTTGCTGTTCAACGCCACGATCCGTGAGAACATCGCGTACGGCCGCGACGGCGTTTCGGACGCGGACGTCGTCCGCGCCGCGCAGATCGCCAACGCCCACGACTTCATCACGGAGCTGCCGGAGGGGTACAGCACGGTCGTCGGCGACAGGGGAATCCGTCTCTCGGGCGGCCAGCGCCAGCGCGTCGCGATCGCTCGCGCGATCGTCGGGAAGCCGCAGATCCTGATCCTGGACGAGGCCACGAGCTCGCTCGACAGCGAATCCGAACGGCTCGTGCAGCTGGCCATCGACCGCGTGATCCAGGGCACGACGTCTATCGTGATCGCCCACCGCCTTTCGACGGTCATGCGCGCGGACAAGATCGTCGTCGTGAACCGCGGCACGGTCGAGGCCGTCGGCACCCACGCCGAGCTCCTGACTACCAACGAGAGCTACGCCCGGCTCTACCGGCTCCAGTTCGCGGAGGTCGAGGCGCTTGGGACATCGCTGACCACAACCACCAGACGCCGCGGAGAGATGGAGTGAACGTGATCGACAGAGACGGGACGCTGCACTGGAGCGAGGCCTCGGTGCTGGTCACCGGCGGCACGGGCTCGTTCGGGAACAAGTTCGTGGAGATCATGCTGAGCCGGTACCACCCGCGACGGCTGGTTGTGTTCAGTCGCGACGAGCTGAAGCAGTCCGAGATGATCGCGCGCTTCAACGACCCGTCGCTCCGCTTCTTCGTCGGCGACGTGCGGGACCAGGCGCGCCTCGAGCGGGCGATGCACGGCGTGGATGTCGTGTTCCACGCGGCCGCGCTCAAGCAGATCCCGTCCTGCGAGTACAACCCGTTCGAGGCGATCCAGACCAACGTGATCGGCGCCGAGAACGTCATCAACGCCGCGATCGACACGGGCGTCAAGCGCGTGGTCATGATCAGTACCGACAAGGCGGTGAACCCGCTCAACGTCTACGGCGCGACGAAGCTCTGCGCCGAGAAGCTCTTCGTCCAGGGCAACGCGTACGGCTACGGCCGGGGCACCGTGTTCGGCGTGGTGCGCTACGGCAATGTCATCGCCAGCCGCGGCAGCGTGATCCCGATCTTCGCCACGCAGCGGACGTCGGGCACCGTGACGGTGACCGACCCGGGCATGACCCGGTTCTGGATCCGCCTGGAGCAGGGCGTGGCGTTCGCGATCCGGTGCGCCGAGATCATGGGCGGCGGCGAGATCTTCGTGCCGAAGATCCCGAGCATGCGCATCCTCGACCTGGTCGAGGCGGTGGCGCCGGGCTGCAAGGTCGAGTTCATCGGCATGCGGCCGGGCGAGAAGCTCCACGAGGTGTTGGTCGCCGAGGAGGAGTGCCGCCAGGTCCTCGAGTTCGAGGACATGTTCCTGCTCGAGCCGATCTACCCGTCGTGGGCGTTCCGGGCCCGGGAGGGCGGCAAGCGGCCCGGCGCCGGCTTCCGCTACTCGAGCGATACGAACAGCTGGTGGCTGTCGCCGGTCGAGATGCGGGAATTCGTCCGTGACTGATCGGAAGTCCTCGTGAGCGCGCCCCTGCGCGCAGCGTTCCTCGCGGAGGCCGGTCCCGGCGTCGGGCTGGGCCATCTCCGACGCTGCCAGGCCCTCGGGACGGCGCTCAGCTCGCGTGGCGCCGTCATGCGACTCCTGGTCGCCGGCGACGCGCGCGCCGCCGCAGCTGGCGCGACGCGGATCGACTGGACGCGCGACCCCGAGCTCACCGTCGAGACGCTTCGGGCTTGGCGGACCGAGGTCGCGGTCGTCGATGCGTATGGCGCGAGTCCCGAGCTCCTCGAGTGCGTCGCAGCGGTCGTCGCTCTCGCCGTCGCGGTGGACGATCTCGCCGATCGTCGGCTGCCCGTCCACCTCGTCGTCAACGGCGCCTGGCACGCCAGCCGGCTTACCTATCGCGCGAGGCCCGACACGTTGTTTCTCCTTGGCCCCGAGTACACGCTGCTCGACCCCGCATTTGCCGAGGCGCCGCGGCGGACGCCGCGCGACGACGTCCGCCGCGTCCTCGTGACACTCGGCGGTGATCCGCCCGCGGACGCGCTCGCGGCGGCCCTCCACGCGGTCCGGCGCGCCGCGCCGGCGGCGCGGATCGACGTGGCGCTCGGCCCGTTCGCACCCGTCCCCGACGCGATGGGGGAGGGCGTGAGAGTGTGCCGGGGACTCGACTCGTTGCGCCCCTTGATGCTCGAGGCCGACCTCGCGGTGACGGGTGGCGGCGTGACTCTGTACGAGTGCCTCGCCACGGGCGTCCCCGTGATCGGTGTCTGTCTCGCCGACAACCAGCGACCGAACATCGACGAGCTCGGCCGCGCCGGGCTCATTCTCAGTGGTGAGCCGTCGCTCGAGCAGGCGGTCGGGCGCCTCGCGAGCGATCCGGCGCTGCGCCGGTCGATGAGCGTGCGGGGGCGATGCGACGTGGACGGGCGCGGTGCCGCGCGCGTCGCCGACGCGATCGAGAGGGCCTGCGTCGCGGTGGGCGCCGCACGGACCGCGCGATGAGGGTCGCCTTCTTGATCGAACGACGGAACTACTATCGACTGTTCGGGCCCATCGTCGATCGCGCGCTCGAGCGCGGCTGGGAGACGGAGTGCTGGCACGACCAGAATCAGCGCCGGACGTGGCTGGCGGGCTCGGCGTCTCCAGGGTCGCCGGCGACCTTCCGCCACGGAACACCCCGCATCTGCACGTATCGCGGTGCGGCTGAGCTACCAGCCCTGCTGGCTCGAGCGCAGCCGGACGCCGTCATCTCTCTGCGGCAAGCCGCCGGAGGGGAGAAGCGAGGGCGCCTCGGGTGGTTCGGGCTGCAGTACACGCTCGACGTGGCCGATCTCCTCGCCACGACCGGCGAAACGACCTGCGACGGCATCGGCCTGCACACGCACTACTGGCGGGATCACACCGCGGACTGCCTCCGGATCAAAGCCAACAACCAAAGCCGGGCCCAGGGAGCGAAAGAGAAGGTGGTACACAGCGCCGCAGTCGCCGAGACGCTACGCCGCTGCGCCACGCTCGTGGGCGTCCCCGAGATGGACCAGTGCCACTGGATCGATCCCGCGGCCGTCCGCGCGCGCCTCGGGATCGAGCCCGATCGCCCGGTGGTTCTGTACATCCCGTTTCCGTTTGAATCCAACCCGCGGACCTTCTGGGTTCGCCACGTGTATGGAAGCCCGAACGCGCTGTGGGCGCGGGCCGCGGTCGCGCTGGCGCGCAGGAGCGAGTATCGGAGCCACGTCGCACGGCGCTGGAGTGACCGGAACGTCGTGCATGCCGTGCGCGCCTTCTGCGATCGACACGGCGCGGCGCTGATTGTTAAGGGGCGCGCCAAGGATCCGGTGCCGGGCTACCTCGCGCGGATCGCCGACCGCGTGCTTTACGACGAGGCCTACTACCCCGCGACGATCCTCGAGCTGCTGAAGATCTCGACGCTCTGTCTGCACTTCTTCAGCACGGTGGCGTACGAGGCGGCGTATGCTGGTGTGCCCTCGATCTGCATTGCGCCGGCCGGTGACGACCTCGGCCTCCCCGCGCTCTGGCAGGAGTGGTTCCTGAATCTCGACGTGGGCGGTAGCTTCAACTTCCCCGGCGTCGTGTACGCGCGGCGCCTCGGCGAATTCCTCGACGGCTTCGCCTCGGCCCGACCCGCGGATTACCCGCTGGACCCGGTTGCCCGGGCCCAGTATGTCGAGCGATTCATCGGCTTCGACGACGGCAAGAGCTCGGACCGCGTCCTCGACGCGGTCCAGTCTCTTGTCGAGCGCGGAACGCAGCGATGAGCGCGAGAGCTCCCGCGCGGATCAAGGTGGGCGACCGATGGATCGGTGCGGGCGAGCCCTGCTACATCATCGCGGAGGCCGGCTCGAATCATAACGGGAACCTCGAGCAGGCGCTCGGCCTCATCGACGTTGCGAGCGACGCGGGCGCGGACGCGGTGAAGTTCCAGGGGTTCCGAGCGCAGACGCTCTACCCGAGGACGGCGGGAAAGTCCGAGTACCTCAAGGACGAGCGCCCGATCTACGACATCATTGAGGCGATGGAAATGCCGTTCGAGTGGGTGCCGATTCTTGCGGACCATTGCCGCGCGCGGGCCGTCGACTTCCTCTGCACGCCTTTCGACGAGGCGTGGGTGGATGCGCTCGATCCATACGTGCCCGCTTTCAAGGTCGCCTCCTATGAGCTGAGCCACCTGCCGCTCGTGCGCAACGTCCTCGAGCGTGGTAAACCGACCTTCATCTCCACGGGCGCGTCGGGACTCTCAGATGTCTTGCGAGTCGTCGCGGCCGCGCGCGAGGCCGGCAACGAGCAGATCGTTTTGCTTCAGTGCACGGCCGCGTACCCGACCCCGCCCGGCGACGTGAACGCGCGCGCGATCGTCACCCTCCGGGAGGAGACCGGATGCCACGTCGGCCTGTCCGACCACTCGCGGGATCCTGTCGTCGCGCCGGTGGTGGCCGTCGCGCTCGGCGCCGTGGTCATCGAGAAGCACTTCACGCTCTCGAACCGCTTGCCGGGGCCCGACCAGAAGTTCGCCGTCGAGCCCGAGCAGTTGAAGGCGCTGGTGAGGGCGGTTCGCGAGGCGAGGGCGGTCCTCGGCACCGGCGCCAAGGAGGTCCTGGCTATCGAGCGCGAGCTGCACGGTTTCGCGCGCCGGTCAGTCTTCTCGGTCCGTGCGATCGGCGCCGGCGAGGTCTTCGGCGAAGACAACATCCGGGTGCTGCGCAACGGCGGAAACGCGCCGGGGCTCGCACCCGAGGAGTTCCCGCGGCTCATCGGGAAGCGCGCGGCGCGCGACGTCCCGGCCGGCACGGCGATCACGGACGCGATGGTGAGGCATGAACCTCGTGTGGCGTGAGGCTCGGATGGCCGACGCCGACCTCCTCTGGCGTTGGGCGAACGACCGGGAGACGCGAGCGAACTCGTTCACCAGCTCGCCGATCCCATATGAGGAGCATGTCTCCTGGCTCGCGCAGCGCCTCGGGTCCGACACGACGCGGATCTGGATCTTCAGCGACGGCGACGCGCCGGTCGGGCAGGTGCGTATCGACATCTCGGGCGCTATCGCTGAGATCGGGATCACGGTCGCGCCGGAGCATCGCGGCCGCGGCTACGGCAAGACGATGCTCGAGCAGGCGATGCGCCGCCTGTCCGCCGAGCGACGGGACCGGGTGCGGCCGAGAGCCTCGGTGCTCGCGCACAACGAAGCGTCGCTCAGGCTCTTCCGGGCGTGCGGCTTCGAGGAAGTTTCCACCGTCCGGCGCGACAGCGGCGAGCAGGTGATCGTGCTCGAGCTCGCGCGCGTGCTATCGTAAATGACCGGAACTCCGAGCGAGGCGAACATGGCGACGATCCGCGATGCGAGCACCCGGACGCTCGGGCTCCCGCTCTTGCAGCCAGGAGCGTCGGGATCCCCAGCTCCGCCACGATTCTACCAGCGGTTCGGGGATGACGGCCACGTCCTCGGTCAAGGCTGGCCGCGCATCACCACCGATGAGTCCGATCGCCAGTCGGAGCCGCGGCGCGATGGGCTCCGCGTGCTCTTCATCAACGCGCCGATCCGCGAGTGGTCCTATCCCAACATCCTGCCCATCGGCCACGCGTACGTCGGTGCGGTGGCCGCCATGGACGGCCATCGCGTCGACGTGCTGGACCTGAACGCCGAGCGCCGCGAACCGATCAAGGGGTCACTCGCGACGTTCATCGGGTGGGCCGAGTCGCGGGTGGTCGAGAAGCTCGAGCGCGACCGGCCCGACGTGATCGGCCTCGGCGGCATCATCACCCAGTATTCCTGGATCAAGCGGATCGCGGAGCTCTGCAAGCGGGTCCACCCGGACGTGCCGATCGTGCTCGGCGGCGGCATCGCGTCGTCGATGCCCGAGTTCATGGTCAAACGTCTGCCCGTGGACGTCGTGGTGCAGGAGGAGGGCGAGGTCACCTTTTCCGAGGTGCTGCACCGGCTGGAGCGCGGCGCCTCGATGGAGGGCGTCAAGGGCACCGCGTACCGCGAGGCGATCCGCCGCGGCGAGTGGACGGTGCGCAACAACGGCCTCCGCACGTCCGTCCCCTCGCGCGAGCAGGGGCTCGACGCGCTGCCGTGGCCGCTCCGCTCGCGGTGGCCCGAGGACGAGGTGTACAAGCTGAACCCCGTCGGCCACCTCAACTGGCAGACGAAGTGGGTCGACGGCGCGTCGGTGGCGCCCGGTCAGTACTCCGTGTCGATGATCGCCTCGCGCGGCTGCCCGTACGCCTCGAGGGCGTGTGACTACTGCTACGCGGCGTATCTCGGCAAAACGTATCGGCTGCGCAGCCCGCGCGAGGTCGTGGACGAGATGGAGTTCCTCAAGGCGCGCTACGGGGTCGTCTACATCCACTTCCTCGACGACCTTCTGATGACGGACTACCGATGGGCCCTCGAGTTCTTCGGTGAGCTACGCGAGCGCAAGCGGCGGACCGGCTTCGAGGTCATGTGGGGCGGCACGTGCCGCACCAACATCGTCGCCGACGACGTTCTGCGCGCCCGCCGTGAGGGGCGGCCGCACATGCTCGAGCAGGGCTACGAAGTCGGGATGCGTCAGGCCGGCTATGGCGTCGAGTCGGCCAGCCCTAAGATCCTCAAGGCCATCGACAAGAGCGGGCAGACACTCGAGAAGATGGAGATCGCGATCAAAGAGACCCAGCGTGTTCTCGGCTACGCGGACTGCTCGTTCATGATCGCCTCGCCCGGCGAGACCGCCGACACCGTGCGCGAGACGGTCGAGTTCTGCAAGAAGGTCGACCTCAAGCCGGAGGTCTTCTTCTTCACGACGGCCTACCCGGGGACCTCGTTCTGGGATCTGGCGCTCGAGAAGGGGCTCATCCGGAAGGCCGTGACGGGCGAGAAGGGGCCTGCGGACGAGGACATCATCGAGCAGTACTTCCTTCGCCTCGGCGAGCAGGGCGAGGAGGTTCGCACGAACTTCAGCGACCTGCCGGACGAAGAGATCATCGACCTCTCGTGGTGGGCCGTGAGCGAGCTGGGCGGCCAGAACACGCTCCGTCACCCCCACACGGGTGACGCGCAGGAGCGCAAGCGGGCGGTGCGGGGCGCCACGCGGGCGGACGTCTAGCGGGTGGCGCGAGCCATGCGCTTCGTCGTGATCGGCGCCGGCTCGATCGGCCAGCGCCACCTCAAGAACCTCGTGGCGCTCGGCCACGAGGTCGCGGCGGTCTTCGACCCGAGCCCGGTCCGCCTTGACGAGGTGCGCCCGCTCGTCGGCGCCCGCTGCCGGCTGACGGCCGACGAGGGCGAGGCCTTCGACCAAGGCGCGGACGCCACGCTCATCTGCTCGCCGACCCACCGCCATCTCGACCAGGCGCGGGCCGCTCTGCGACGCGGCTGGCACGTCTTCGTCGAGAAGCCGCTGGCGCACACGCTCGAGGGGATCGACGCGCTCGTCGACGATGCCGTGCGGGCGGGCCGTACGGTCCTCGTTGGCTGCAATCTCCGATTCCTGCCGAGCCTCGCGCTCGTGAAGCGGCTGGTCGAAGAGGGGCGGATCGGGCGGCCGCTCGCCGCGCGCGCCCACTGCGGCTACTACCTGCCGTTCTGGCGGCCGGGCACCGACTACCGCGAGGGCTACGGCGCGCGACAGGCGACGGGCGGCGGCATCATCCTCGACTCGATCCACGAGTTCGACTACCTCATTTGGCTCCTCGGCTGGCCGCGCGAGGTGTTCGCCTACGCCGGCCGCGTTTCGAGCCTCGAGATCGACACGGAGGACAACGCGGACGTCCTCCTGCGGTTCGACTACGGCGCGGTCGCCAACGTCCACCTCGACTATCTGCAGCGCACCTACCGGCGCGCGTGCGACTTCATCGGCGAGGAGGGCGTGATCGCCTGGGACTACATCGCCCAGTCGGTCACCGTCTACGGCAAAGAGGACCGCCGGGTCGAAGTCTTCCAGGAATCGATCAACACCGAGCGGAACCAGATGTTCGTGGACGAGATGCGCCACTTCGTTCGGTGCATCGAAACGGGCGAGCCTCCCGTGCTCGACGCCGCCGGCGGCCGCGCCATTCTCGAGGTCGCGCTCGCGGCGAAGGCGTCGGCCGCAGAGGGCCGGCCGGTGAAGCTCGGACGATGATCGCGGTGATCGTGCAGGCGCGAATGGGTTCGACGCGGCTCCCGGGCAAGACGCTTGCGGACGTCGCCGGCAAGCCGATGCTCGCACGCCTCGTGGAGCGCGCCCGGCGGATTCCGGGTGTCGAGCGGGTGATCATCGCGACGACGGAGAAGCCCGCGGACGAAGCGATCCTCAAGTTCGCGGCGGATCTCGGCCTTCCGGCCTACGCCGGGAGCGAGGAAGACGTCCTGGATCGCTTCTACCAGACGGCGCGTCGGTTCGGCGTCTCGGTCGTCGTGCGGGTGACTCCGGACTGCCCGCTCCTCGATCCCGAGGTCTCGGGTCTCGTGGTCGCGCGGTTCGTCGAGGCGCGAGGCACCGTCGACTACGCGAGCAATACGCAACCGCCCACGTTTCCCGATGGGCTCGACACCGAGGTCTTCTCGGTTGCGGCGCTCACCCGCTCGTGGCGGGAGGCGACGGAGTTCTCTGAGCGCGAGCACGTGACCGCCTACATCTGGAAGCACCCTGAGCTGTTCCGCCTGGTCAACGTCGCGCGCGATCCAGACCTCTCCGGCCGTCGCTGGACCGTCGACGAGCCCGCCGATCTCGAGTTCGTGCGCGCGGTCTACCATCGCCTCGGCGAGACGTTCGACATGCGCGACGCCCTCGAGTTGCTGCGCCGCCATCCGGACCTCGAGGCGATCAACCGCGGCACGGCACGCAACGAAGGCTACGCGAAGTCGGTGCGGGCGGACCGCGCCCTCACCGATCCGAGGAGGACGTAGGGAGCCATGGAGCCGATCCCGGGTCGCTCGCTCGCGAGATCGCGGGAGTACTTCGCCCGCGCCCGCAAGGTGATCCCCTCGTGCACGCAGACGTTCAGCAAGGGCCACACTCAGTTCGTCCAGGGGGTCGCGCCGATCTTCCTCGAGCGAGGGCGGGGGAGCCACGTGTGGGACGTGGACGGTAACGAGT
>MNCR01000093.1 GCA_001914535.1 Candidatus Rokubacteria bacterium 13_2_20CM_69_15_1 | reverse complement strand
AAGTCGAGAAGGACGGGGTCATCCGCATCATGTCCCGGGACCAGCTCCTCAAGGAGCGCGACTCGGCGGCTCAGATCGCCGCGAAGTCCGCCGAGGCCCGGCTGAAGGAGTCGGAGGCGCTTCAGAAACAATTGGCCTTCGAGGCGGCACGTAAGGAGCAGCTCGCGCGCGGTCCCCTGAAGGAAGAGACCATTCGCCTGGCTTACGCGGACCCCGAAGACATCGAGAAGACCCTCCAGGGAATCCTCGGCATCACCGGCGGCGGCGCTCCGCCGCCGGGATCGCCGGGCGGTCCGCCGCTGATCCCCGGGCCGCCGTTCTCGGCTCTCTACGGGACGGGGCCCCCTCCCGCGCCCGGTGCGCCGCCGTCGACGCCGACCGCCGAGGTGCTGGCCAAGGGCATCACGATCAAGGCCCACAAGCCGACGAACTCGATCTTCATCCGTCACTACGAGGCTGACCTCGAGCGGATCAAGAAGCTCATCCGCGAGAAGCTCGACGTCCCGCTGCCCCAGGTCAAGATCGAGGCGCGGCTCAACGAGCTGAACCGGTCCGATTTCTTCGCCCTCGGCATCACGTGGGGGGCCGCGGCCTTTGGCCGGATGCGGGGCGACGCGCTCGTCGGCCAGGGCGTCTCGGGGCGGCGCGACCCCAACACCGGACTTATTACTCAACCGGTCGGTGGTATCTCCCCTGTGCCCAGCCCCACCGGCTTCGACAACTCGAACCTGTCGCTCGGCAGCTTCCTTCCCGTGAGCGCGCTCACCGGTCTGCCGGTCGGCGGCAACATCGTCAACTTCCCGGTGAACCCAACCCTCGGCGGCACGCCCGCAGGCATCGCCTTCGGGATCGTCGGCGGGAAGTTCAACGTCAACCTGGTCCTCGACGCGCTCGAGGTGGAGAACAAAACCACGTCGCTCGCGAAGCCCGAGGTCGTGACCGTCGAGAACTCCAAGGCCGCGATCACGCTCGGCAGCGAGATCCCCTACGCCACGGTCAGCTCGGCGGGCACCCAGGTCCAGTTCAAGGAGGCGACGCTCAAGCTCGAGGTGACACCGACGGTCATCTGGGAGCTGGGGGACATCACCAAGGTCAAGCTGGTCGTCAACGTGGAGAACAACTCGCTGGGGGACCTCGTCTCGACGACCGGAGGCCAGGTGCCAAGCATCAACAAGCGTACGGCAACGACGCAAGTCGTCGTCAAGCAGGGCGAGACCCTCGCGATCGGCGGCATCCGCCAGCGGGACCAGAATGAGAGCATCCAGAAGGTGCCGTTCTTCGGCGACATTCCGGTGCTCGGGTTCCTCTTCCGGACGAAGTCGACGCAGACCAGCCCGAACCGCGAGCTGGTCGTCTTCATCACGCCCTACGTCCTGAAGCTCGACGTCGCCCAGGCGCCGCCGGTCGAGCCGCCGAAGAAGTAATGGCTGGGTCCTTCCGGTTCCTCACCGCGGGCGAATCCCACGGTGAGGCCCTGGTCGCCGTCATCGACGGCGTCCCGGCCGGCCTGCCGCTCACCGAGGGCCAGATCAACGCCGACCTGGCGCGGCGCCAGCGCGGCTACGGGCGCGGCGGGCGCATGAAGATCGAGCGCGACCAGGCCCGCATCCTCTCGGGCGTCCGCGGGGGCTCGACGCTCGGCAGCCCGATCACGCTCCACATCGCCAACCGCGACTGGGAGAACTGGAAATCCACGATGGCGGTCGGCGCGCCCGAGCCGGGCGCCGAGCAGAAGCAGGTCACGCGCCCGCGGCCGGGCCACGCCGACCTGGCCGGCGCCATGAAGTACGGCCACCACGACATCCGCAACGTCCTCGAGCGCTCGAGCGCGCGCGAGACGACCGCGCGCGTGGCGGTGGCGGGTGTGGCAAAGCGACTGCTCGACGAGTTCGGTATCACCCTCCTGAGCCACGTCACCGAGATCGGCGGCGTCCGCATCGCCCCGGACCTCGACCTCACGTGGGAGGAGCTTGCGCGGCGCGCCGAGGCCTCCGAGGTCAGGTGCGCCGATTCGGTCGCCGAGGCGGCGATGATCGCCGCGATCGACGCGGCCCGCGAGAAGGGCGACACGCTCGGCGGCGTGTTCGAGGTGGTCGCCCTCGGAGCCCCCGTGGGGCTCGGCTCGTACGTGCAATGGGACCGGAGGCTCGACGGCCGGCTCGCGCAGGCGTTTTGCTCGATCCAGGCGATCAAGGGGTGCGAGCTCGGCCTCGGGTTCGAGACCGCGCGGCGCCCGGGCTCGGCCGTCCACGACGAGATCCTCTTCGACGCCGAGAGCGGGTTCAAGCGCCGGACGAACAACGCGGGCGGCCTGGAGGGCGGCGTGACCAACGGGCAGCCGGTCGTCGTCCGCGCCGCGATGAAGCCCCTCTCGACGCTCCGGACGCCGCTCAAGTCGGTGGACCTCGCCACGAAGGAGGCGGTGGACGCGGTCGTGGAGCGGAGTGACGTCTGCGCCGTGCCCGCCGCCGGCGTCGTCGGCGAGGCCATGATGGCCATCGTGCTCGCCGAGGCGTTCCTCGAGAAGTTCGGGGGCGACAGCATCCAGGAGATCCGCCACAACTACGACGCCTATCTGGACAGCCTGAAAAGCTGGTAGCCTCGATCCCTGAGGCGTTGATGGTCATCCCCGTCGATCTCGGCAGTCGGTCGTATCGCATCGTCGTCGAGTCCGGCGCGCTCGACACCGTGGGCGCGCGTCTCGCGGAGCTCGGCGTCGGCAAGCACACGGCGCTCGTCAGCGACGCGGCGATCCTGCGCCTCTACGGCAAGACCGTCGCGCGGAGCCTCGAGAGCGCGGGGTTCGCGGTGGCGACGGTGGAGGTGCCCGAGGGGGAGCCGGCGAAGACGCTCGCGGTCGCCGCGCGCTGCTGGGACGCGCTGCTCGCGGCCCGACTCGACCGCACCTCCACGGTGCTCGCCCTCGGCGGGGGCGCCGTCGGCGACGTCGCGGGCTTCGTCGCGGCGACCTATATGCGCGGCGTCAACGTCGTCCAGCTCCCCACGACCGTGCTCGCCCAGGTGGACGCCTCCATCGGCGGCAAGACGGCCATCGATCACCCGGCGGCGAAGAACCTGATCGGCGCGTTCCATCAGCCGCGCCTCGTCCTCGTCGACCCGGCCGTCGTGCGCTCGCTGCCGGAGCGCGAGTTCCGCTCCGGGCTCGCCGAGATCGTCAAGCACGGGATCGTGCTCGACGCCGACTATTTCGCCGAGGTGGAGCGCGACGCGGCTCCGCTCTGCGCCCGCGACCTCCCCGTCGTCGAGCGGATCATCGGCGGCTCCTGCCGCCTCAAGGCCGGGGTCGTCGCGCGCGACGAGCGCGAGAGCGAGCTCCGGCACGTCCTCAACTACGGCCACACGATCGGCCACGCCCTCGAGTCGGTCACGGGCTACACGCGCTTCGCGCACGGCGAGGCGGTCGCCCTCGGCATCGTGGCCGAGGCGCGCCTGGCGCTGCGGCTCGGTGTCGCATCCGAGGAGACGGTATTGCGGCAGGAGCGGTTGCTCGCGGCCGTCGGACTCCCCGTCCGCGCGTCCGGGCTCGATGCCTCAGCGATCCTCGCGGCGATCACGCGGGACAAGAAGGCGCGCGACGGGCGTGTGCCCTTCGTGCTGGCGCCCAAGATCGGCGCCTTCCAGCTCACGTACGACGTGGACCCCGACGCGATCCGCGCCGCCCTCCGCGAGCTCGCCACGGAGGCATGTTGACAACCCAAAGCACCGCTCCGTATAACCGATCCATCATGTCCGTCGACGATGCGCTCGCGGCCGCGATCCGTCGTCACGAAGAGCGGCTGGCCCGCGACCCCGCGTCCCTCGCGTTCGCGCAGCTCGCCGACCTCTATCGGAAGGCGGGGCGAACGCGCGAGGCCGTGGCGCTCTGTCGGAACGGGCTCGTCAAGCACCCCCACTACACGACGGCGCGCCTGATCCTCGCCAAGGCCCTCGCGACGGAAGGCGCGCTCGACCAAGCGCTCGCCGAGATCGGGGCGATCCTCGACGTGACTCCACAAGATGTCCAGTGCCACCGCCTCGCGGCCGAGATCCACCGCCGTCTGGGTCACATCGACCGGGCGGTGACGCATCTGGAGGCGGCGGTGAGGCTCGAGCCGGCCGACCGCGAGTCGCGCTCGCTGCTCGGGCTGCTCCGCGCGACGCCGGCGCCCGCCGGCGAGGCGAGCGGGCTCGCGCGCGTGCTCGCCGACGACACGTTCGCGACGCTCGCCTTCGGCACGCTGTGCCTCGAGCAGGGCTGCGTCGAGGAGGCCGCCCAGGCGTTCACCCGAATCCTCCGGAAGGATCCGGACAATCACGCCGCGCGCGAGCGCCTCGAGACGACGCTCCGCGCGCGCGCGCGACGGAAAGGGTAGCGCGCAATGCAGGTGTCAACCGCGGAGTTCAGGAAGGGGTTGCGGATCGTCTTCGATGGCAACCCGTACACGATCGTGGATTTCCAGCACGTGAAGCCCGGGAAGGGCGGCGCGTTCGTCCGCACCAAGCTCAAACACATGATGCTCGGGAAAGTGATCGACAACACGTTCCGCTCGGGCGAGAAGGTGGAGCTGGTGGATGCCGAGGACAAGCACATGCAGTTCCTCTACAAGGACGACCGGTACCACTTCATGGATCTGGAGAACTACGAGCAGGTCTCGCTTTCGCCCGACGAGGTCGGTGAGGCGCGCGACTGGCTCAAGGAGAACACCGAGGTGGACGTGCTCTACATCGGGAGCCGGCCGGTGACGGTCGAGCTCCCGAACTTCGTCGAGCTTGCGATCGTCAAGACGGACCCCGGCCTGCGGGGCGACACGGCGCAGGGCGGGACGAAGCACGCGACGCTCGAGACGGGCGCGGTCATCGTGGTCCCGCTCTTCCTCACCGAAGGCGACACGGTGAAGGTGGACACGCGCACCGGCGAGTACCTCGGCCGCGTGGCGACGGCGGGCACGTGATGGCCCGCGCGCGCGCGCGCGACGAGCGGAGCCAGCCGACCGTGGTCGCCCTGGTCCGGCAGCTGGGCGCGGCGCTCCAGGAGCTCGGCCTGGGCGAGATCGAGGTGGCCTGGGGTGACGTCCGGGTCCGCGTTCAGCGGCCCACCGCCACGCCGGCGCCGGCGGCCCCGGCGCCCACGGGATCCGTCGAGAGCGCCGCGGCGCCCCTGGTCACCGACGTGGTCCCGGCGGGGATGGTCACGGTCGAGGCGCCGATGGTCGGCACCTTCTACCGCGCCCCGTCCCAGGCCGCCGAGCCGTACGTCAACGAGGGCGACGTCGTCAAGGAAGGCCAGATCCTCTGCATCATCGAGGCGATGAAGCTGATGAACGAGATCGAGTCGAAAGCGAGCGGGCGGATCGTGAAGATCTTCGTCGAGAACGGACACGCGGTCGAGTACGGCCAGCCGTTGTTCTGCATCGAGCCCGCGCGCTGAGCGGCCTCGATGAAGCGCATCCGCAGGGCCCGTCCCCTCGCCCTCGTCGCCCTCCCGGCGCTGGTCCTCGCCACGCTCGCCCTCGGCTGGCGCGACGGGCGTCGCCACGCGCTCCCGAACCCCGAGCGGCCCGCGGTGGCCGCCGCCGCCCGCGACTCGCGGGCGCTCACCGAGGAAGCGATCCGCCTCTACGCCGCCGGGCAGTTCCCCCGGGCCTGCGAGCGTTTCAGCCGCGCCGTCGACGACGACCCCACGAGCGCGGCGCTCCGCGCCGACGTCGGCAGCTGCTTCGAGGGCTGGGGCTGGCACGCGCTCCGCGAGGGCCGGCCCGACGAGGCGCTCCTGCTCTTCCGCCAGGGCCTCGCGGAGGTGCCCGAGGCGCCGTCGCTGTGGAAGGGGCTCGGGCTCGCCGCCGTCCATGCGGGGCGTCCCGATGACGCGTTCGACCCGCTCGAGCGCGCGCTCCGCGCCGAGTTCGATCCCGAGGTCCGCCTGCTCCTGGCGCACCTTTACGAGTACCGCGACGATCCCGCGCGAGCGATCGCCCACCTGCGTGCCGTCCTCGAGCGCGAGCCGACCCACGCGGAGGCCCGGCGCCTGCTCGCGAAGGTCGAACGTGAGGCGCGCGCCGAGGCGGGCTTCCACCGCGACGTCACGCCGCGCTTCGTGCTCAAGTACCGCGACGCGCGCGGCGAGCACGCGCGGTCGACGGTCCTGGGCCTCCTCGACGTCGCCGCCGAGCGTGTCGACCGGGCGCTCCACTGGAAGCCGCGCGACCCCGTGACGGTGGTCCTGTACGAGCGCGCACAGTTCCGCGACGTGACGCGGGTCCACGACTGGGCCACCGGGCTCTTCGACGGGAAGATCCGGCTGCCGGTCGGCCCCACGCTTCCGCCCGCGGCCCACCTCCAGGGGCTGATCGTCCACGAGTACGCCCACGCCGCGATCCACCACCTCTCGCGCGGCCGCGCGCCCCGCTGGCTCCACGAAGGGCTGGCGCAGGCGCTCGAGGGCGCTCCGGTCGACCCGATGCTGCGGGTCCCCGGGAGCGTCACGCTGGCGGGGATCGAGGCCCTCGTCGCCGACCCCGATCCCCTCCGCGCGCGGACGGGTTACGACCTGGCCCTCTGGGTCGTCCGCGACCTCCTCGACCGGGGGGGTACGGAGGCGATGCGCGAGCTGCTGGGCCGGCTGGCCGCGGGCGATACCATCGACGGCGCGACGCTCCGGGTGTATGGGCTGCGGATGGCCGAGCTCGAAGCCCAGTGGCACCGCCTCCTCGGCGGCTAGGCCTCGCGTGTTCCACAAGATCCTGATCGCGAACCGGGGCGAGATCGCGCTGCGGATCATCCGCACCTGCCGCGAGCTCGGCATCCGCACGGTCATCGCGCACTCGAAGGCCGACACGGATTCGCTGCCGAGGCGGCTCGCCGACGAATCGATCTGTGTCGGGCCCGACGCCGCCCGCCTCTCCTACCTCAACATCCCCGCGATCATCTCGGCGGCGGCGGTCACGGACAGCGAGGCGATCCACCCCGGGTACGGGTTCCTCGCCGAGAACGCCGCGTTCGCGGAGGTGTGCCGCGCCTGCTCGATCACGTTCATCGGGCCCTCGCCCGAGGCGATCCGCCTCATGGGCGACAAGGCGCAGGCACGCCAGCTCGCGAAGCAGGCCGGCGTCCCCGTGGTCCCCGGCAGCGAGTTGCCGCTGAAGGACGCGGCGGAGGCGGCGGACATCGCGGAGGAGATCGGCTACCCGATCATCTTCAAGGCCGCGGCCGGCGGCGGCGGGCGCGGCATGCGCATCGTGCGGCGGCGCGAGGACCTCGCCCAGTCGTTCGCCGCCTGCCAGTCGGAGGCGGGGTCGGCGTTCGGCTCCGCGGAAATCTACTGCGAGAAGTTCGTCGAGCGGGCGCGGCACGTCGAGACGCAGGTGCTCGGCGACAAGAACGGGATCCGCATCCACCTGGGCGAGCGCGAGTGCTCCGTGCAGCGCCGCCACCAGAAGCTCCTCGAGGAGTCACCGGCGCCCAACCTCGACGCCGAGACGCGCGCGGGGCTCCACCGCGCGGCGCTCACCGTCGCGGCGGCGGTCAACTACGTGAGCGTGGGGACCGTCGAGTTCATCGTGGACCCCGAGGGGCACTACTACTTCATCGAGATGAACACGCGCATCCAGGTCGAGCACGCGGTGACCGAGATGGTCACGGGCATCGACCTGGTGCGCGAGCAGATCCGCATCGCTGCCGGCGAGCCGCTCGGCTACCGCCAGGACGCCGTGCGCCTCGAGGGCCACGCGATCGAGTGCCGGATCAACGCCGAGGATCCGAACACCTTCGCGCCGAGCGCGGGCCGCGTCACCGCCTGGGTGCCGCCGGGCGGCTTCAACGTCCGCGTGGACAGCCATCTCATGGCGCCCTACGTGGTGCCGCCGTTCTACGACTCCCTGCTCGCGAAGATCATCGTCCGCGGGGGGGACCGCGGCGAGGCGATCGGCCGGATGCGCCGGGCGCTCGCCGAGACCATCGTGGAAGGCGTGAAGACGTCGATCCCGTTCCACCTCAGGGTTCTCGGCGACCCCGCGTTCCTCGAGGGCCGCTTCACCAGCGCCGACACCGAGCGGCTCCGCGGTTGATGGACCCGTCGCTCTATGTCATCCTCGACCGCGCCGCGGCGCGCGGGCGAGACCTCGAGACGATCCTGGACGGCGCGCTCGGCGGCGGCTGCCGCATGATCCAGCTCCGGGAGAAGGAGTGGCCGTCCGGCCGTCTCCTGCCGCTCGCCGAGCGGCTGCGCGAGCGCTGCCGGGGGGCGGGCGCGACCTTCATCGTGAACGACCGCGTGGACCTGGCTCTGGCGCTCGCGGCGGACGGGGTCCACCTGGGCCAGGACGACCTGCCGCCGCGCGCCGCGCGCCCCCTGTTGAAGTCGGGGATGATCCTCGGCCGGTCGACCCACAGTCTCGCGCAGGCCCGCGAGGCGCGCGACGACGGCGCCGGCTACATCGCGGTCGGCTCGATGTTCCCCACCACGACGAAGCCGGACTTCGAGCTCGTGGGGCCAGAGCTCATCCAGAAGCTTCGCGGGGAGATCCGTGTTCCCGTGATCGGGATCGGCGGCATCACCCCCGACAATGTCGCCGCCGTGATCCGCGCGGGCGCGGACGGCGTCGCCGTGATCTCGGCGGTGTGCGGCGCCGCCGATCCAGCCGCCGCGACCCGCCGGCTTCTCGAGGCGATCCGCGCGGCGCGCTGACTTGACCGGTCGGCGGCGGCCGCTATAATGCTGGCGCACCGACCACGCCGACCCGATCTCGAAGGAGGGGCTCCGATGATCCGCAAGCCTGTCCGTCTCACGCTCGCTCTCCTGGCCGTGCTCGCCCTGGTGGCGCTCCCGGCCGCCACGAAGGCGCAGGGCAGCAAGGGCACCCTCAAGATCGCCACCCAGAGCCCGCTGAGCGGCGGCCAGGCGGCGCTCGGCGAGGGCATCAAGCTCGGCGCCCAGCTCGCGATCGAGAAGTTCAAGGGCGGCCTCGAGAAGGCGGGCTTCAAAGTCGATCTCGTGCCGTTCGACGACCAGGCCAAGCCGGACGTCGGCGTGGCGAACGCCAAGAACATCATCGCCGACAAGAACATCCTCGCCGTCATCGGCCATCTCAACTCGGGCGTGGCCATTCCATCGTCGGAGGTCTACAAGGAAGTGAACCTCGCGATGATCTCGCCGGCCAACACGAACCCGACGGTCACCGATCGCGGCTACATGAACGTGAACCGCGTGTGCGGCCGCGACGACGTGCAGGGCGCGGTCGGCTCCGAGTTCGCCCACTCGACCCTGAAGGCGAAGACGGCGTACATCGTCCACGACAAGACGACCTACGGCCAGGGCGTGGCGGAGTTCTTCAAGGCCGACGCGGAGAAGAAGGGGATCAAGATCCTCGGCTTCGAGGGCACCGAGGAGAAGTCGAACTTCGATCCGATCCTCACGCCGGTCAAGGCGAAGGGTCCCGGCCTGATCTACTTCGGCGGCATCTACGACCAGGCCGCGCCCTTCTTCAAGCAGGCGTCCGAGAAGGGGATCAAGGCGAGGTTCCTCGGCCCAGACGGCATGGACTCGTCCGACCTCGTCAAGATCGCCGGCAAGGCCGTCGTCGGGATGTACTACACCACCGCGGCGGGGCCCGTGACCGTCTTCCCGAAGGCGAAGGAGTTCTCCGAGACGTTCAAGAAGAAGTTCGGCAAGAACCCCGAGCCCTACGCCGCCGAGGCGTACGACGCGACCGCGATCGCGCTCAAGGCGATCGAGGCGGTGGCGAAGAGCGGCAAGATGCCGAGCCGCGAGGACGTCGCCGTCGCCATCCGGAAGGTCAAGCACGGCGGTATCACCGGAGAGATCGAGTTCGACTCGAAGGGCGACCGGAAGAAGGCGCTCTACTTCGTCATGCAGGTCGCGAACGCCGACCCGCAGAAGTGGGGCGACAACAAGCTGGTCAAGCAGCTGACGATCGCCCCGCCCGCCGTCAAGAAGTAGCGCCGGACGACCGAGACGCCCGGGGGTGGGGCGCGGGCCCTCTCAGATCCGACGAGGGCTCGCCCCCGCCCCCGCCGCGAGCGCATGGATCTCCAGCTCCTCGTCGATATCTTCCCGCAGGTCGTCCTCGACGGCATCATCCTGGGATTCATGTACGCGCTGATCGCCCTCGGCTACACGATGGTGTACGGCGTGCTGGAGTTCATCAACTTCGCCCACTCCGAGATCTTCATCATCGGCGCGTTCGTCGGCGTCGAGCTCCTCCTTGGGTTGCAGAGCCTCGGCGCGCTCGACGCCGTCCCGTGGCCGCTCGTGCTCCTGCTGGCCCTCCTCGTCGGCATGGCGGGGAGCGGCCTGCTGGCGGTCACCGTCGAACGCGTCGCGTATCGCCCGCTGCGGAGCGCGCCGCGGCTGATCCCCCTGATCTCGGCGATCGGCGTCTCGTTCTTCCTCCAGGACATGATCCGCCTCTTCGAGTCCCTCTGGCACAACGCCTTCAACCTCGTCTACCCGACGATCGACGCCCTCAACGTCCGCCTCGAGCTCACGCGCACCATCGACGTGCCGGTGAAGTCCCTCGTGGTGATCCTGGCGGCGCTCGGGATGCTCGGCGTGCTCTGGGTGCTGGTCAACCGGACGAAGGTCGGGACCGCGATCCGCGCCGTCGCCGAGGACCAGGCCGCCGCCAGCCTCATGGGGATCAACGTCAACCGGATCATCTCGCTCACCTTCCTCATCGGGGGCGCGATGGGCGGCGCCGCCGGCGTCCTCTTCGGCGTCCAGTACGGCCTGATCAACCCCTACTCGGGCTTCATCCCCGGCCTCAAGGCCTTCACCGCGGCCGTGCTGGGCGGCATCGGCAACATCCCGGGCGCCATGCTGGGCGGGATCGTCCTGGGCCTGCTCGAGGCGTTCGCCGCGTCGTACCTGTCGCTACTCACCGGCGGCGCCTTCGGCGCCGAGTACAAGGACATTTTCGCCTTCTCCGTGCTGATCCTCATCCTCATCTTCCGGCCCAGGGGCCTCCTCGGGGAGGTCGTGCGGGGCCGCGCGTGATCCAGGTCGTCCTCGCGGTCGGCCTCGTCGCCCTGTCGGCGTGGGCCGTCGCGAGCTTTCCGCGGTCGGTGCTCGTCTTCCTCCTGTTCCAGGGCTCCCTGCTCTTCGCGTATGTCGCCCGGATCCCGACCTGGCTGCGCGTGGGCCTCCTCGGGACGGCGCTCCTCGTCCTGATGCCTCTCATCGGGTTCTTCAACGGCTACTACCTCGAGGTCGCGACCCAGGTGGGCATCTTCGTCGCGCTCGCGCTCGGCCTCAACATCGTCGTCGGGCTCGCCGGCCTGCTCGACCTGGGCTACGTCGCGTTCTTCGCCGTGGGCGCCTACTCGTGGGCGATCCCCGGCTCCCCGCACGCCAACCTCATCTTCGGCGGGAACGCCTTCCCCCTCCCCGCGTGGTCGTTCTACGCGTTCCTCCTCATCGGCCTCCTGGTGGCGGCCGGCACCGGGATCCTCCTGGGCCTCCCCGTGCTCCGCCTGCACGGCGACTACCTCGCGATCGTGACGCTCGGCTTCGGCGAGGTGATCCGCGTCCTCGCCAACAACCTCGACAAGCCGATCAACATCACGAACGGCCCCAAGGGGATCACGCCGATCGGGCGCCCGCCCCTCCCGTTCGGCGTCCCGTACTCGGAAGGGTTCTACTTCCTCGTGCTGCTCATCGTCGCAGTCGTCATCGTCGTCAACCGGCGGCTCGAAGACTCTCACATCGGCCGGGCCTGGGAGGCGATCCGCGAGGACGAGCTCGCGGCGCAGGCCATGGGGGTCCCGCTGGTGCGGTCCAAGCTCCTCGCCTTCGCGTGCGGCGCCTCCTTCGCGGGCGTGATGGGCGTGGTCTTCTCGGCGAAGCAGATCTTCATCAACCCGGAGTCGTTCACCTTCCTCGAATCCATCGGCGTGCTCGCGATGGTCATCCTCGGCGGGATGGGCTCGATCCCCGGTGCCGTGCTGGGCGCGACGGTGGTGACGGTGCTGAACCTCCAGGTGCTGAAGGGGCTCTCGCTCTGGCTGAACGAGCTGAAGAACGCCGGCGTCGTCGTGTTCGGCTACAGCCTCGCGGACCTCCCGACCCAGCTCGAGCCGGCGAAGTACGAGCGGATGATCTTCGGCGTCATCCTCATCCTCATGATGATCTTCCGCCCGCAGGGAATCTTCCCCGCGCGCCGCCGGGCGCGCGAGCTCGCGAAGCAGGCCTGATGGAGGCCCGCTTCGAGGCGCGCGCCGTCACCAAGCGGTTCGGCGGCCTCACCGCGCTGGCGGCGGTGGACTTCGCACTCGAGTCGGGCATCGTGTCGATCATCGGCCCGAACGGCGCGGGCAAGACGACGCTCTTCAACATCTTCACGGGCCTCTACCCCGCCGACCACGGGAGCGTCACCTTCAACGGGCGCCCGCTCCTGGGCCTCCGCCCCGACCAGATCACCACGCTCGGCATCTGCCGGACCTTCCAGAACATCCGCCTCTTCGCGAACATGACCGCCCTCGAGAACGTCCTGGTCGGGATGCACGCCCGCATCACGCTCAGGTTCTGGGACGTCCTCTCGCACCGCGGGCGCTTCCGTGAGGCCGAGGGCGGCCTCGGCCTGCGCGCCGCGGCGCTGCTCGAGCGCGTCGGGCTCCGCGCGCACGCCAACGACGTCGCGCGCAATCTGCCCTACGGAGACCAGCGGCGCCTGGAGATCGCCCGCGCGCTCGCCTCGGAGCCCTCCCTCATGCTCCTCGACGAGCCGACCGCGGGCATGACCCGGGGCGAGGCCTCGGCGCTCATGCGGCTCTTGCGCGAGCTCGTCGCCGACCTCGGGCTCGCGATCATCCTGATCGAGCACAACATGCGGGTGGTCATGGAGGTCTCGGACCGGGTGACGGTGCTCGACCACGGCGAGAAGATCGCCGAGGGGACGCCGCGGGAAGTCCAGACCGACGGGCGGGTCATCGAGGCGTATCTCGGGACGCGCCGGGGCCAGCGTCGCCATGCTGCAGGTTGACGCGCTCGACGTTTCGTACGGCAAGATCCGCGCGCTCAAGGGCGTCGGCCTCGAGGTCGCCCGCGGCGAGATCGTGGCGGTCCTCGGCAACAACGGCGCCGGGAAGACCACGACGCTCAAGACGATCTCCGGCCTGCTCCGGCCGACGCGCGGGACGATCTCGCTCGACTCGGAGCCGCTCGTCGGCGTGCCACCCCACGCGATCGTCCTGAAAGGGATCGCCCACGTGCCCGAGGGGCGGCGCATCTTCAACCGCCTCACCGTCCGCGAGAACCTCATGATGGGCGCGTATCCCCGGCGCGACGCGGGGATCGCGGCCGACCTCGACCGTGTCTTCGCGCTCTTCCCGCGGCTCCAGGAGCGCATCGCGCAGGTCGCCGGCACCCTCTCGGGCGGCGAGCAGCAGATGCTCGCGATCGGCCGCGCGCTCATGCTGAGCCCGCGGCTGCTCCTGCTCGACGAGCCGAGCATGGGCCTGGCACCGGTGCTGGTCGAGCAGATCTTCGACACCGTCGCCGACATCAACCGCCAAGGGACGACGATCCTGCTCGTGGAACAGAACGCCGCGATGGCGCTGTCGATCGCGCACCGCGGCTACGTGCTCGAGACCGGCTCGATCGCGCTCGCGGGGACCGCCGCGGAGCTCGCGGACAATGCCGAGGTCCGCCGCGCGTACCTCGGTGAGTAGGAGGGACCATGCGAACAGAGGGCCTGACCTTCGAGGCGCACGAGATCGGTGCCACCTTCCGCACGCTCGGCCGCACGGTGTCGGAGACCGACATCGTCACCTTCGTCAACCTCTGCGGGTTCACCGAGCCGCTCTTCATGGACATGGAGTACGTCGCGCGTGAGTCGGTCTTCACGCGCCGCGCGGCGCCGGGAGCCCTGACCTGGGCGCTCTCCGAGGGCTTGATCATGCAGACCGGCCTCATCCACGGCACCGGCATGGCGTTCCTCGGCGGCGAGGTCCGCGTGGTCGCGCCGGTGCTCGAGGGAGACACGCTCACGGTCGAGGTCGAGGTGGCCGATAAGCGTGAGACGAAGAAGCTCGACCGGGGCATCGTCACCTACCGCCACCGTGTCCAGAACCAGCGGGCCGAGCTCGTGCTGGAGGCGACGGTCCAGCGGATGATCCGGCGGGCGGGGCGCTGAGCGCGGGCCGCGATGCTGGTCCTCAGGCGCTCCGACCTCGAGACGCTCCTCGCCCCGCGCGACGTCGTCGACGCGCTCGCGGAGGCGTTCAGGCGTCACGCCGCCGGCCGGACCTCCGTCCCGCCGCGCGGCGTGACCCCCGTGGGCGATCGAGGCATGCTCCTCGTCATGCCTGCGGCGTCGCTGCCGGCGCCCGGCGAGGCCGAGGCCGGTGGGCTCGGGGCCAAGCTCGTCACGTACTACCCGCGAAACCGGGAGCACGGCCTGCCGATCCATCTCGCGAGCTACCTCCTCCTGGACCACGCCACGGGTGAGCCGCGGGCACTCCTCGAGGCGGGCTTCATGACGGCGCTCCGCACCGGCGCGACCTCCGCCCTCGCCGCCCGACACCTGGCGCGCCCCGACAGCCGCCGTGTGGCGTGCTTCGGGACCAGCGTGCAGGCCCGCCAGCAGCTCAGGTGCCTCGCCGCCGTCTTCGCGCTCGAGCGCGTCGTCGTGCTCGGACGTGATGCGACGCGCGCGCGGCGGTTCGCCGAGTCGATGGCCGCGGAGCTCGGCGTCGCCGCGGAGCCGAGCCACGATCCGCGCTCGGCGGTGAGCGGCGCGGACATCGTCACGTGCGCGACGACGTCGCCGACGCCCCTCTTCGCGGGCGCCGACCTCCGCCCGGGGACCCACGTGGACGCGGTCGGCGCGTTCCGTCCGGAGACCCGCGAGGTGGACACCGAGACGGTCCGTCGGGCCCGCGTCGTCGTGGACGCCTATCCGGCGGCCCTCGCCGAGGCGGGCGATCTCCTGATCCCGCTCGGCGAGGGCGCGATCGCGCGGGAGCACGTCGTGGCCGAGCTCGCCGAGCTGGTCGCGGGCACGCGACGGGGGCGGACGAACGCCCACGAAGTCACGCTCTTCAAGTCGGTCGGCTTCGCCCTCGAGGACCTTGCGACGGCGACGCTCGCGTACAATCGGGCGAAGGCGCGATCCGTCGGCTCGGAGGTTTCGCTGGCATGACGCGCACCGCCGACGTCGTCGTCATCGGCGGGGGCGTCACCGGCGTCTCGCTCGCCTTCCACCTGACCGGGCTCGGCGTCGAGCGCGTGCGCGTGCTCGAGCGCCGGTTCCTCGCGGCCGGAGGCACGGGGCGCTCGGTCGGCATCATCCGCCAGCTCTACCCGACGCCCGAGACGAGCGCGATGGTCCTGCGCTCGCTCCGCGTCTTCCAGCGATTCGGTGAGACGGTCGGCGGCGAGGCGGGCTACGTCGGCTGCGGGGCGCTGATCGGCGTCTCCCCGGCCATGCGCCCGAAGCTCGAGGCGACGCTCGGGGTCCAGCGGGCGCTCGGCATCCGCGCGGAGCTCCTCGAGCCTGAAGACGTCGCCCGGGTGGAGCCGCGGATCGACCCGGAAGGGCTCGGCGCGGTGCTCTACGAGCCGGAGTCGGGCTACGGTGATCCGACCGCGGTCACGCTGGGCTACGCCGACGCGGCCCGCCGCGGGGGCGCGGTGATCGAACAGGGCGCCGAGGTCGTCGCGATCCACCAGGCGAGCGGCCGCGTGACCGGCGTCACGATCGCGGGCGGTGAGCGTGTGGACGCGCCCGTGGTGGTGAACGCCGCGGGGCTGTGGTCACCCGCCGTCGCGCGGCTCGCGGGCGTGGAGCTCCCCATCGTGATCGGTCGCCATCCCGTGTTCGTCGTCGAGCGCGATCCGGGGTTTGGCGCACCCCACCTCGTCTACCTCGACCTCGCCGGGGGAAGCTACGCACGCCCGGAAACGGGAAACCTCACCCTCACCGGCTCACTGACGGACGACGAAGCCGAGCATCCGATGGACCCCGAGCTCCTGGGCAGCGACGCGAGCTTCGAGGAAGCGAGCGCGATCCTCGAGCGCACGGGACGCGCGCTGCCCCGGCTCGCGGAGGCCCGGTACCGTCGGGGATACGCGGGCGCCTTTGACATCACCCCCGACTGGATGCCGATCCTCGACGAGTCTCCCGTCAGAGGGTTTTACATCGCCGCCGGCATGAGCGGCCACGGCTTCAAGCTCGCACCGGCGGTCGGCGAGCTGATGGCCGCACGCATCGCGGGGACCACACCGCCCGTGAGCCTCTCGCCCTTCGCCCTCGGGCGCTTCAAGGCCACGGCCGTGGCCGGCACGTTCGTCGCGTCCTACCTGCGTTGACTCGGGTGACAAAAATGTGACCCGACGTGACACCGTTGCCGGAACGGCCCCCCGGCGCTCCGGCGCGCGGCACGTCGTTCTTTAGTTATCGCAGCTTAAGCGGTCCCTCTCCCGCGGTCTGTCTGGCGTCTCGCTTGCACTCCCCGGCTCCCGGAGCATGGGGATTCCCGGACGTCGCGACTATAATGGTGGCAGCATCACACATCGTGGCAGCGTCACCGTGATCAGGCGAATCGGCGCGGCGCCCCCGACGGTTGCTGACGGATGGCTCGCCAGCCTCATGGCGGCGGGGCGGCGCTCCGCCAGGCGCCCGCGCGACGGCCGCCGATGAACGGCCGCGACGCGACGCCCCTCTCGGTCATCCTGCCGGTCCTCAACGAGCAGGACAACCTCGAGATCCTCCACGAGCGCCTCACCGAGGCGCTCGAGCCGCTCGGCCGCGACTACGAGGTGATCTACGTCGACGACGGCTCGACGGACGGCTCGTGGGAGGGACTCAAGAAGATCGCGGCACGCGACCGACGAGTCCGTCTCGTGCGGCTCCGGAGGAACTTCGGTCAGACCCCGGCGCTGGCGGCCGGCTTCGCCCACTCGCGGTACCCCATCGTGGTCACTCTCGACGCCGACCTTCAGAACGATCCCCAAGATATCCCGCGGCTCATCGACAAGCTCGGCGACTCCTACGACGTCGTCTCGGGCTGGCGCCGCCATCGGAAAGACCCCTGGCTCACGCGGCTCTTGCCTTCGCACATCGCGAACTTTCTCATCCGCAAAGTGAGCGGCGTGGCGCTCCACGACTTCGGCTGCACGCTGAAGGCCTACCGGCGCGCGATCATCCAGGACGTGAGCCTCTACGGCGAGATGCACCGCTTCCTGCCGGTGCTGGCGCAATGGGTCGGCGGCCGCGTGACAGAGCTCGAGGTGACCCACCACCCGCGGACGCGCGGCGCCTCGAAGTACGGCCTGCTCCGGACCTACAAGGTGCTCGTCGACCTCATCACGCTCAAGTTCATCGGCGACTTCCAGTCGCGACCGAACTATGTCTTCGGGGGCTTCGGGCTCCTCTCCCTGATGCTCGGCTTCATCGCCCTCGACGTGGTCGTCTACCGCGTGTTCGTGCTCGGGCGGCTCGAGGCGACGCCGATGGTCTTCCTGATGGTCACCTTCTTCCTGACCGGCGTCTTCTCGCTCTTCATCGGCTTCCTCGCCGAGATCGTCATCCGCGGCTTCTACGACACCCACCGCAAGGCCACCTACTACGTCCGCGAGACGGTGGGCGTGGACCAGACGGACTAGCGCGGTGTGCGGCATCGTCGGCAACGTCCTGGCCCGCCGCGACCGGACGCCGGACGCGGCCGTTCTCAAGCGCATGAGCGACCGCATCGCCCACCGCGGGCCCGACGACGAGGGCTTCGTCGTCCAGGGACCGGCGGGGCTCGGCATGCGACGCCTCAAGATCATCGACCTCGCGACCGGCCACCAGCCGATGGCGGGCGAGGAGGGGCGCGTCTGGATCGTCTTCAACGGCGAGATCTACAACTACCTCGAGCTCCGGGAGACCCTCGCCGCGCGCGGCCATGCATTCACCACGCGCTCGGATACCGAAGCCATCGTGCACGGGTACGAAGAGCGGGGCCTCGCCTCGCTCGGTGACCTCGAGGGCATGTTCGCCTTCGCGATCTGGGACGCGCCCGCGCGCACGCTCGTGCTCGCCCGCGACCGCCTCGGGATCAAACCCCTCTACTACGCCGTGCTGCCGGACCAGATCGTCTTTGCGTCCGAGTTGAAGGCGCTCCTCGAGCATCCGGCGATCGACCGGACGCTCGACCTCACGGCGCTGTCACGCTACCTCGCGCACGAGTACGTCCCGGCACCGCATTCGATCGTCCGTGGGATCAAGAAGCTCCCGGCCGGCCACTGGCTGACGTATACCGACGGCCGCGTCAAGATCGAGCCGTACTGGGACGTCCATTTCCAGGGGGAGCGCGCGATCGGCGACGCCGACGCGGTGGAGGCGCTCCGCGCCGTGCTCGATCTCTCGGTGCGGCAGCATCTGGTGAGCGACGTGCCGCTCGGCGTCTTCCTCTCGGGTGGGATCGACTCGAGCGCCGTCGCCGCACTCGCCGCCCGCCACTTCCCCGGCCGCCTCAAGACCTTCTCGATCGGCTTCGAGGACCCCTCCTTCGACGAGAGCGCACACGCGCGCCGCGTCGCGCGGGCGCTCGGCACCGACCATCACGAAGAGATCTTGGGCCCGCGCGCGGCGCTCGATCTCGTCGCGCGGCTTCCCGACCTCCTCGACGAGCCCCTCGGCGACGCGTCGCTCCTCCCGACCTTCCTGCTCTCGCGCTTCACGCGGCGCTCGGTGACCGTCGCGCTCTCGGGCGACGGCGGCGACGAGCTGTTCGCCGGCTACCCGACCTACCAGGCGCACCGCCTCGCCCGCGCGCTCGAGCTCGTGCCGCGCTGGGTTCGGCGCGGGCTCCTGCGCCCCGTCGTCGAGCGCCTCCCGGTCTCGCTCGACGACCTGAGCCTCGACTTCCGGCTCAAGCGCTTCATGGAGGGCATCGACTTCGCCCCGGTGGAGCGCCACGCCGCGTGGCTCGGCTCCTTCACGCCCGCCGAGCAGCGGGCGTTGTTCACGCCGGACGCGCTCGCGCGGATGGAGACGGAGCCGTCGTACGCGACGTTCCACGAGATGCTGGCGCACGCGCCGTCGGCGTCGGGGCTCGAGCGCATGCTGTACCTCGACCTGAAGGGGTATCTCGGCGAGGGCGTGCTCACCAAGGTGGACCGCGCGAGCATGGCGTGCTCGCTGGAGGTGCGGCCACCGCTCCTCGACCGCAGGGTCGTCGAGCTGGCGGCGAGCCTGCCGATGCGCCTGAAGCTCCGAGGCCTCACGACCAAGTACGTGCTCAAGCGCGCGCTCGGCTCCGTGCTGCCGCGCGAGATCGTCGCGCGCCGGAAGAAGGGGTTCGGCGTCCCGCTCGCCCGCTGGTTCCGCGCCGAGCTCGCGCCGCTGCTTCGAGAGGCGTGCGCGCCCGATGTGATCCGCCGGGCCGGTCTCTTCCGGCCGGAGGCGGTCGAGCGCCTTCTCGACGAGCATGCGGCGGGGCGCCGCGACCACCGGAAGAAGCTCTACACCCTCCTGGCCTTCCAGCTCTGGGCCTCACGGTACCGTCCGGCGTGAAGCGACGGCTCGTCGACTGGCTCGCCTGCCCAGCGTGCCGGGGCACGCTCGCGCTGACGCGCGCGGTGCCGGAGGCCGACGACATCCGCGAGGGCGAGCTCGCGTGCGTCGCCTGTGGTGCGCGGTACCCGATCGCGCGGTCCATTCCACGCCTGCTGCCTCCGGCCCTCGCCGACGAGGCGAGAGCCACCGCCGAGCGCTTCGGCTACGAGTGGACGCGCTTCGCGGAGATCCGCCCCGAGTACGAGCCGCAGATGCTCGGCTGGATAGCGCCCGTCGGGCGCGACGCCTTCGTCGGGGCGCGCGTCCTCGACGCTGGCTGCGGCAAGGGCCGCCATCTCCGCCTCGCGGCGGCGTTCGGCGCCAAGGAGGTCATCGGCATCGACCTCGGCCCCGCGGTGGACGCCGCGGCGCAGAACACCGGCGACCTCGACAACGTTCACGTGGTCCAGGGGGACCTCACGCGCCCGCCCTTCCGTCCGGAGAGCATGGACCTGATCTACTCGATCGGCGTGCTTCATCACCTCCCCGAGCCCGAGGCGGGGTTCCGGGCGCTGGCGCCCCTCCTCGTTCCGGGCGGGCGATTCGTCGCGTGGCTCTACGCGCGCGAGGGGAACGGTTGGGTGCTGGCGCTGGTGGACCCGGTCCGGCGGCTGACGAGCCGGCTGCCGCTACCGCTCGTGAGCGGGCTCGCGTGGGTCGTCACCGTGCCCCTCTGGATCGCGCTGCGCCTGCTCTACGCCCCGGCCCGGACACGCCCGCCGCTCGCGCGGACCCTGCCCTACGCGAGCTACCTGATGGACCTCGTCCCGTTCCCGTTCCGGGAGGTGCACTCGATCGCGTTCGACCAGCTCCTCGCGCCCGTCGCGCACTACATGCGGCGCGCTCACGTCGAGCGCTGTTTCGCCCAGGGCGGGGTCGCGCTCGAGTCGCTCCGATGGCACCACACGAACAGCTGGGCCGCGAGCGGCACGCGCGGGAGGGGACGCTAGGCGAGTTCGTCGATTGCGCCGCTCGCCGGGTTCAGCGGCGCGGCGCGGCGCGGCGACACAACAGGATCCGGTGCTCCCGCGTGGCCGCGTCACGGTCGACGCCGAGCCCCGCGCGCGCCAGCGATGCGCGAAGCGACTCGAGCGAGGTCCCCGCGGGCTGGACGAGGACGATCGGACCTCGCGTCGCGCGGGCAATCGCGTCGAGGCTCGCCCGCCCGGGTTCGGCGGTCCCGCGAACGAGCCCGACGTCGAAGAAATTCCGGGGAAGGTCCAAGGCTGCCGCGTCGGCGACGCGGAACCGCTTGCGTGCGTCGCGGCGATAGCGGTGGCGGGCGCGCGCAACGGCCGCGGCGTCGGGGTCGAGCCCCAGGTAATCCGCCGGGGCGAGGCTCGCCAACTCGCCCGCCCCACAGCCAGCGTCGAGCATGCGGTCGCATGGCGTGACCCGCAGCCACTCCCGGATCCGGCGCTTCACGGCGCGGAGATCGCCGTCGCCCCACCGCGAGGAGAGCGCGGCCAGCCATGATCGGGGGCGCGGCTCCACCGCGAGGCGCGGATCGGCGGGCTCGCAGCGCGCCACGTACCGCAGGGGCAGCCAGCGGAAGGGAATCGCTTCCACGCGCGCGACGCGCAGGCCCCGCGGGATCGCGTCGAGGAGGCTCTTCAGATCGAACGTGTGCAGGTGCCACTCGTCGTCCATCCGCTCGGGCATCGCGTAGTCGTCAGGCCCGGTCCGCAGCACGGCGCGGGACAGCCCCGCCTTGCGAACCACCGCCTTCAACGTGTTGATGAGGCGCTCGTTCGGCACGGAGACGACGGCCACGCCGTGCGTCGCGACGATCCGCTCGATCTCAGCGAGCGCCGCACGCGGGTCGGCGACGTGCTCGAGCACCTCCGAGCAGTACACACGTTCCCAGGCGCCGGTGCGGAAGGGCAGACTCTCCGCATTCGCCTGGAGGAGCGTCCCCGGATCGACTCGCCGCTGCGCCTTCCGCAGCATCGACTCGGAGAGGTCGAGGCCGAAGCGTCGGCCCGCGGGGAGCCGCTTGAGAAGGTGGCCGGCCCCGCACCCCACCTCGAGGACGCGGTCGCGCGGACCGGGCGCCAGGAGCGCGAACGTGCGTCGGATGCGCTTGCCCTCGACGTAGCGGACGAACGGGCTCGGATGGTCGTGGAAGCGCTCGATGTCGTACTTCTCGACCATCGTGTCGTTCCACGCCTTGAATTCCTGCGCGTCGCGGAAGACGACGCGGGTCATGCGCCCCCCCGGCTCAGCGAGCGCGCCACGCGTAGATCTCCGCCTCGCCGACGCGGCGGGCCAGCACATACCCGCTGCGCGTGAGGAGGCTTCGGTAGAAGGGCTTCGTCTCGAACATCCAGTTGCCGACGACCGCGACCGGCGCCGTGTGGTGACCGATATGCCATTCAAGCTCGGGGAACGACATGAACTTGTATTTCATGATCTGGAGCTCGCTCAAGCGCGGGGAGTACCAGAGCGCGTAGGGGTTCTCGAGCTTGGGCAGGACGGAGCCGTTCGCCTCGAGCAGGTAGCCGGGCCACAAGCTGACCGTCAGCGCCGATGGCGCCGGCGCCACCTCATCGATCGCCCTCGACACCTGGCGGATCATCGGAATCGTCCAGTTGGGCGCGTTGCCGGGCGTGTAGACGCCAGGGACGTTATCGCCGGCGACGGTGTAGCGGTAGATCTCGAACGGCGCCGGGAGGAGGTACGCGACCAGGAGGGCCACGGCGAGCGCGTAGGCGTTCCGACGGAGCGCCTGGCTTGCCGGGCTCGCCAGCTCGTCTCGGAGCCGTGCGCAGAACAGGGTCGCGTTGATGATGAGGAACGGCATGGCGATGCAGAAGTACTGCGAGTACGCGGGCGTGGGCACGAGGCTCACCACGATGACCGCCAGCGCGATCCCCGCCGAGAGCTGAAACGGCTCCTTCCGCCGGAGCATCGCCACGAGGGCGGCGGCGTTGACGAGCAAGAGGAACGTAAACTGGAGGTTCCACCCGCCGTACGTCGGGTTCACGCCGAGGAGGTCGGTGAGCAGGTCGACCTTCTGGGACACGAGGCCGACCATCCCGAACGGCGACCGGATGCCGTGCACGCCGAGGACGTTGAAGAGGAAGACGCCGGGGTCCATGAGCAGGAAGAATTCGTTGGGGAGGAGCGCGACGACGAGCCCGACTGCGAAACGGGCGAGCTGCAGCCGGCGGCCCTCGGTCTCGGAGCGAACGAGGTGGACCAGCAGCAGCGGAATCACCACGACCAGGTAGAGGCGTGTGTCGATGGCGAGGCCGAGGAGGAGGCCGCTCAGGAAGTACTTCCAGCGGTGGTGATGCGAGAAGACCACCGCGTACGAGGCGAAGAGGAGGAGGGTCGCGAGGGAGAACGTCTTCGCGGCCGAGAGCCAGGCGAGGCAGAGCGTGCTCGAGGCGAAGAGCGAGACAGCCAGGATCCCGAGCGGGCGACTTCTCGTGAGCCGCGCGGCGTGAGCGTAGACGCTCAGGCCGAGCGCGACGGCGAGGAGGGCCGACAGGAGCCGGCCGGAGTACCACGAAACCCCGAAGAGCTTCATCCAGAGCCCATAGACGTAGGGCAGGAGCGGCATCTGCGGATAGAAGAAATCGTGATACGGCAGGGAGCCGTTCAGGACCTCCTTGGCGTTGAGGAGGTAGATGCCTTCGTCGGCATCGACGAGCCGGAAGAGGGACATCGGCACGTACACGGCCGCCAGCGCGACGCCCAGCGCGGCGACCAGGAGGCGCGCGCTCACCCGATCGAGCGCCACCGACACCGCCCGAGCCGTGAACGTGCGAGCGCGGTAGACGTCCGAGCCCAAGGTCTAGACCGTCGCCCGAACCTTCCGCCTCAGCGCGTCCTTGAGGCGATGCTCGAACACGGTCGCCGCCGCGTGTCGGGACATGAGGACGTTCCGGATCGTCCGCCAGATCCGTGCGGGATACAGCACGTAGCCGACCAGGTAGTTGAGCAGCATGAAGGAGATCCGGTAGATCGCGAGCTCCCGCGGCCCCATGACGGGGTTGAACGTCAGCGGGTTGGTTCGCGTGTAGTCGCTGTTCAGCGAGGTCAGCTGGAGAAAGTAGCGATCGCCGAGCTGGATCTTCCCGGCCTCGGCGAGCTCGCGGTAGAGCGCTGAGCCCGGGTACGGCGAGAAGATGTTGATGCTCACCTCATCCGCCCCGCGGGCGGCGAGCATCAGCCCGTACCGGATGGTCTGGAAGACCTCCCGCCGGGTCTCATGCGGGAACCCGATGATGAGGTTCGTGCGCACGACGATCCCCTGTCGCTTGGCCTCGAGAATCGAGGCGGTAATGCGCGGGAGCTGGATCTTCTTCTTGATCCTCCGCAGCGTTTCCGGCGCCCCGCTCTCCGGCGCGTACACGAGGTAGTTGCAGCCGGTCTGCTTGAGGAGGCTCAGCGTCTCGTGGTCGAGCGCCTCGCTGCGCGTCCCGGACGGAAGCGACCACTTCAGATCGATCCCGCGGGCCAACAGCTTGTTCGCGAACTCGACCGTCCAGCTCTTCTTCGTGATCGCCGTGAGGTCGTAGAGCTGGAGGCTCGTGATCGCGTATCGCGTCCGGTAGTGCTCGATCTCGGCGATCACGTCGTCGGGGTCGCGCAACCGGTACAGCGTGGTCCACATCTGCGGGCTCGAGCAGAACGTACACTGGTACGGACAGCCCCGCGAGACGAGGAGCGGCATGTCGCGTTCGGAGGCGATGCCGTACGACTTGCCCGCTGCCCAGAACTTTTCGAGGTACCCCTCCTGCCAGTCGGGCCACGGGATCCGGTCCACCTCGCGAATCCGCTCCGTGTGGTCGTTCGCCCGGAACCCACCGTCGCCGTCCAGGTAGGCGATGCCGTTCACGGCGGCGAGATCACGCCCCTCGCGGAGGCACTCGAGCAACTCGTAGAAGACGTGCTCGCCCTCGCCACGCACGCAGACGTCGAGCGCCGGGCAGTCGCGCAGGCTGTACTCGGGCAACGCCGTGATGTGCTCGCCGCCGGCGACGATCACCGCCTTCGGGAACTCGCGGCGCGTCGCGGTCATCAGCTCTCGCTGGACGGGCCACTCACCCGAGAACATCGCGGAGAAGCCGATGACATCGGTGTCGCGCGGTATGCGAGCCAGCACGTCCTCGACGGTCAACCCCTGGCAGACGTAGCCGGGATGCGCAGGGAGCGGCCGGTAGCGACCGAGCCCCTCGCCGATGGCGTCGACGATCGTCGGCGCGTACCCGTGCGCGCGCGCGTACGCGGACACGTACGCGAGGCCGATACACGGCGTCGCTTCGTTATTGACCGAGCGCGCCGTCG
>MNCR01000076.1 GCA_001914535.1 Candidatus Rokubacteria bacterium 13_2_20CM_69_15_1 | reverse complement strand
CGCTGGAACAAGACCGACATCGGCGTCCCTGTGCGCGGCGTCTTCGGTGGACCGCAGCCCATCGACCCGATCATCGACCGGAACGCGCGGCAGCAGAGCGAGACCTCGGTGATGACGCTCAGCGGGGAGACGAGGCCGGTCGAGTGGTGGGAGAGCGCACTGCGGCTCTCGCGCTTCGAGAACGCGCTTGGCTTCCAGAACCCGCCGGACCCCGGGTTCACCACGGATGCCCTCACCCGCTCGCAGATCGACGTCGAGCGTCGGGAGGCGGAGTGGTTGAACCATTTCCATCTCGGGACGTGGTCGACGAGCTCGGTAGGCCTCGAGTACCGCCACGAGGAGGGGGAAAGCAAAGGCACCTTCCGGCGCGCTACCCACACCCCGGCCGTTTTCTTCCAGCAGCAGGTCCGCTTCTTCGAGCGCCTCTTCATGTCGGCCGGGTTCCGAGTGGAGGACAACAGCGTCTTCGGCTCGGAGACGACCGAGCGGGGCGCCCTCTCCTACCTCATCCGCGGCTGGGGCACGCGGTTACGCGGCGGCGCTGGCTCCGGCTTTCGGGCTCCCACCTTCAACGAGCTGTTCTTCCCGGAGTTCGGCAACCCGGCCCTCACGCCCGAGCGAAGCTTCTCCTACGACTTCGGCGTCGACCAGCGGCTCTGGCGTGACCGCATCCGGCTCGGCCTGACCTATTTCCGTAACGACTTCAGGGACCTGATTACTTGTTGCGATCCGATCCCGAGCGCGCCCTTCGGCGGCCCTGTCAACGTGGGCCGCGCGTGGGCGAACGGCATCGAGTTCACCTCCGAGGTGGACGTGCTCGAGAACCTCGTCGCGTCGTTGAACTACACCTACACGAACAGCCTCGTCCTGAGAGATCGCCACCCGATCCCGCGCGAGCCGGCGCACCGGTGGAACATCGGCCTCACCTGGGAGCCGCTCCGGCGACTCTCGCTCTTCACCCAGGTCCACGTGGTCACGCAGCAGTGGGAGCGAACCGGGCCCCTCGGCGCTGGTGTGTACAACAGCGGCCACACGCGCGTGGACCTCGGCGGCACCTACCGACTCCTGAACCGCTACGCCTTCATCCAGTCGGTGGACCTGACGGCCCGAATCCAGAACCTCCTGAACGAGGGGTACGCGGAGGTACGCGGTTTTCCCGCGCTCGGCATCAGTGGCCTCGCGGGCCTGAGGGTCGCGTTTTGATCGACGGCGTCGAGGTGAAGGTCGACGCCGAGGCCGTGGTGGTGACGGCGGCGGAGCCGCTCGCCGTCGTCTCGTCGGCGGTCGTCGGCGGCGGCCTCACCTCGGCGCGCGCCGTCGTGAACCTCCACGTCCCGAAGAGCCTGCGCCTCGAGGAGACGGAGGCGAGGCTCGCGGCCTTCATCGAGCGCCGACGGGTCCCGGCGCCGTGGGTCGGCCTCCTGACCGCCGCCTGGACCGAGAAGGCACGCGTGGCCGAAGCCGAGGCCGACGGCATCCGCGGCCTCGCCGTCGTCACGGTCGGGCTGTCGAACCGCGTGGCAGCGGGGCTCGACCGAGCGGCCGTGTGGTCGCCCTCGACGATCAACACCATCGTGGTGGTCGACGCCGCCGCGGAGCCCGCGGCGCTCGTGAACGCGGTCATCACGGCGACGGAGGTGAAGACGCTCGCGCTGACGGCCGCCGGCGTGCGCTGCGACGACGGCCGGCTCGCGAGCGGCACGTCCACCGACGCCGTCGTCGTCGCCGCGACCGGTCGCGGCCCGCGCTGCCGCTTCGGCGGGCCTGCGAGTGAGCTCGGCGCGGTCGTGGCGCGCGCGGTGCGCGAGGCCCTGAGCGCGGGCGTCGAGCGCTGGCTCGAGGAGCATCAATGACGCCACGCGCACCTTTGGCAGGCTACCTCCGATTGGAGCCGGCCTCGCGGACCCCGCTACAATGGACGCCCCGCGCACCTTTGGCAGGCTACCTCCGATTGGAGCCGGCCTCGCGGACCCCGTTACCATGAAGCGTCGCCGCCGGCTCGCGACGCTCAGCGCCTCGCTCGCTCTCCACGGCGGCCTCCTGCTTGCTGCGCTGCTCGCCGTCAGCGGAGAAAGCCAGCTCGGCGCGCTCTTCATCGATCTCACCGAGAGCGCCCCGGCAGAAGGCGCGCGCGGCGCCGCGGGGCCACCGGCAGCGAGGGAGGCCGGGCGCGTCTCGGCGCGTGCGGTCCACGGCGTCGCACCCGTGCGCCCTGCGCCAAGGCCCTCTACTACGTTACTCAGCAGCCACGAGCCGTTGCCGGCCGCCGAGCCCGGATTTCAGCGGGAGCCGGCGGTGGAGTCGCCGGCCCCGACATCGCCCGCTCCGGTTGAAGCCTCGCAACGCGACACGACGCCCCGAGCGACCGACGCGCTCGACGCGAGTGCTCCCAGACCTTCGGGCGCCGCAGAGTCGCCGGCCGCGAGCGTCCAGGGAGGCTCGGTGAGCGAGAGCGGTATTCTCGCCGATCGTGGGGTGAGCGGCGGCGGACCTGGCGGCTCGCCCGATGTGAGTCAGGGCACTGCGTTTGCGGTCCCCGCCGGCGGCACGGGTGGCCCCGGCGCCGAGTACGGCGTCTATCTCGGGAGGCTCCGCACGCGTGTCCAGGAGTCGCTGCGCTACCCGCTCGCCGCGCGGCGGCGCGGGCTCAGCGGCACGGTCAACCTCGAGATCGTCATCCGGCCCGATGGAGCGATCAGCGGCGTCGCGGTCACCGACTCGTCGTCGCACGCCGTCCTCGACGACGCCGCGGTGGAGGCGATCAGGCGCCTGGCCCCGGAGCCGTTTCCACCCGACGTGCAGCCGCGGGCGCTGCGCGTCCGCCTGCCGGTGGTGTTCGCGCTCGAGTGACCGTATGCTCTCGCCATGGTCGTGCGCGAGCTCGACGGGACCGTCACCAGCTACGACGAGGTGGACGTAGACGGCGACCGCGTCGAGCGGCTCCTGACCGAGCTCTTCACCGAGCACTGGGCGGCGATCACCGTGGGCCCCCTCATCGAGGGCGCCGCGTACGAGGTCCGCTTCGCGGCTGCGCCGAAGGTGTCGATGCTCGACGGCTACATGACGATCGACACCGGGGCGTGGCACTTCCACCTCTGCGTCGGCGACCACCGCGGGACGCGGAGTCCCGAGCTCGGGCGGATCCGCCGCGTCGCCCGCTGTGCCTTCTTCACGACCGAGGGCGGATCGTGCGCCCCGACCACCTGGGGCCTCAGGCTCTGGAATGGCCGCGGCGAGCAGATGATCACGATCCTCTTCCCGAGCCCGCACTTCGACGAGAAGTGGGAGCGCCTCGCGGAGCCCCGCTGGGAGAAGACCGAGCTCTGGCGTGCCCTACGCCGGCGCTACGCCATCGCCTAGAGCCCGACGGCTTGGGCCGGGGGCTCGCGCGTCGCGCCACCGCGCCCCGCGAGGAGCACGTAGATCGAAGGCAGCACGAGCAGTGTCATGACCGTCGATGAGATCAGGCCGCCGATGACCACACGCGCCAGGGGTTGCTGGATCTCAGCTCCAATGTCGTGCGACAGCGCCGCCGGCAGGAAGCCGATGACGGCGACGATCGCCGAGACGACGATCGGACGGAAGCGCAGCTCGCAGCCTCGCACGATCGCGTCACGGATCGGCAGGCCCTCAACGTACGCCTGGCGGATCGACGAGACCAGCACGACGCCGTTGAGTACGCTCACGCCGAAGACCGCGATGTAGCCCACGGCGGCGGAGATGTTGAAGTTGGCCCTCCACAGGTACAGCGCGACGGTCCCGCCGATCAGTGCGAAGGGCAGATTCAGCATGATGAGCAACGCGTCTCCCACCGACTCGAACGCCGCGAACAGCAGGACGAAAATGATGAAGATGACGAGCGGGACGATGACGTAAAGGCGGGCGAGCGCCCGCTGCTGGTCCTCGAAGCGGCCACTCCACACCATGCGGTACCCCTCCGGGAGTTTCACGGCCGCCCCGACCTTCGGCATCGCCTCGGCCACGAGACCGCCCATGTCACGGGCTCGCACACTCCACTTGACGGCCAGGCGTCGGATGTTTCCCTCGCGCAGAATCTCCGAGATCCCGTCCGTGAGGCCGAACTCGGCCAGCTGGGTGAGCGGAATGCGCTCGCCGCTCGGCGCGCTGACGGTGACGTTCCGGAGGCCCGCGATCGGATCTCCGTCCTGCAGCCGGAGCCGTACCGCGAGATTGAAACGGCGTTCTTTCTCGAAGATCTCGGTGACGACGCGCCCCTTCGACGCGGCTTCGATCACGTCCTGAACGTCCTGAACGCTGATCCCGTAACGAGAGACCGCGGTCCGGTCGACCACGATCTGGAGCTCCGGTTGGCCGATGAGATGGTCATGATCGAGATCCGCGACCCCGCGGATTCCGCTGAGGGCGACGACGATCTGCTTTGCCAGACGATCCATCACGAAGATGTCCGGACCGTACAGCTTGATCGCCAGCTCCCCCTTCACGCCAGCGAGGGCCTCGTCGACGTTGTCCTTGATCGGTTGCGAGAAGTTCGCGGTGATGCCCGGAATGGACGCGAGCGAGTTCGCCATCGCCGTCACGAGCTTCGCCTTGTCCCTCGCCTGCCACTCGTCGCGTGGCTTGAGCCCGACGTAGAACTCGAGATTGTCCAGCCCTTCCGGATCGGTCCCGTCGTCGGGCGCGCCCAGCTGTGACACCGCGACCCGAACCTCGGGGAACCCGAGCAATCGCTCGCGGATCTCGCGGACATGCGGCCGCACCGCCTCAAGCGAAATACCGATTGGAAACTGGACTCGGACCCACAGGTCGCCCTCGTCGAGCTCCGGCAGGAACTCCTTGCCGAGCCGGGTGAAGAGGAACAGTGCGAGGACGACGCCGGCCGTGGCACCCAACACCGGGATCAACGGGCGGCGCAGACACCACCGGAGCGCCGGCTGGTAGGGGCGGCGCAGCCAGCGGAGCAGCGGGCTCTCGCGCTGTGATGGCGGGCGCCGGAAGAGAAGGCTCGTCAACACCGGGATCACCGTGAGCGTCAACACGAGGGCGCCGATCACGGCGAGCGAAATCGTCACGGCCATCGGTCGGAAGAGCTTCCCTTCGATCCGCTGGAAGGTCAGGATCGGGACGTAGACGGTCATGATGATGAGCACTGCAAACGTGAGCGGGCGAGCGACGTCCGTCGCCGCGCGCTGGACCTCCCGGAGGACGCCGCTTCTCTGCGGCTTGTGCTCGCTGAGGTGGCGGACGATGTTCTCGGTCATGATGACAGCGCCGTCCACGATGATGCCGAAATCGATCGCGCCCAGCGAGAGCAGGTTGGCGGGAATCCCACGAAGGTCCATGAAAATGAACGCGAAGAGGAGTGACAGCGGGATGGTGAGGGCTACGATCAACGCGGCGCGGATGTTGTAGAGGAACAGCGACAGCAGGACAACCACCAGAAGCGCGCCTTCGATCAGATTCCGGAGCACCGTCGTGACGGTGGTGTTCACCAGCCGATCGCGGCTGTAGTAGGGACGCAGCTCGACCCCGGACGGCAGCAGCTTCTGGATCTCCTTCGCCTTCGCCTTGACAGCCTCCGTGACGATCCCGGGGTTCTCGCCCTTCCGCATGAGCACGATGCCCTGCACGAGATCGTCCTCGTGGTCGCGTCCGAGCACACCGAGCCGGATTGCGTGGCCGATGCCGACCGTCCCGATGTCCCGGATCCGCACCGGGGTGCCCTTCTGGGCGGCGACGACGATGTTCTCCATGTCACGCGTGGACTGGATGAGGCCGATGCCGCGCACCGGGACACGGTACTCGCCACGCTCGACGAAGCCGCTGCCGGCGTTCGAGTTGTTGTTCGAGACGGCGTCGAACACTTGCTTCAGCGTCAGGTTATAGGCGCGGAGCCTGACGGGGTCGATCTCGATCTGATACTGCTTGGTGCCACCGCCCCAGGACACGACGTCCGCGATCCCGGGCACTTTCTTGAACTCGCGCTCGAGGACCCAATCCTGGAGGGCCTTGAGCTCGATGAGCGACAGCGTCCTCGACTCGAGCGTGTAGCGGTAGATCTCGCCGATCACGCTCGACAGGGGACCGAGGGCCGGCTTGGCGTCGGACGGGAGCGACGCCTGCGCGATCCGCTCTTGCGCCTGCTGCCGCGCCCAGTAGTCGTCGGTGCCGTCGGCGAAGAGGACGCGGATGTTCGAGAGGCCGAACAACGTGTCGGAGCGCAGGAACGTCACGTTCGCGATGCCGTTCAGCTCGTTCTCGAGCGGGACCGTGATCAGGCGCTCGACTTCCTCGGCGGCGTGCCCCGGCCAGAGGGTGATGACCTCCACCTTCACGTCGCCGACGTCGGGGTACGCCTCGATCGGCAGGCGGTGGTACGACACGATGCCGCCGGTCGTGAGGAGGAGCGCCAGCGCCAGCGTGATGAAGCGCTGATGGAGCGCGAACGCGATGAGTCGGTTGATCATTTCGGTGGTTTCTTGAGCAGGATGCTCCCCGAGCTCGCGATCTCGTCGGCGGGCGTGAGACCGTCGAGGACCGCGGCCCAGCCGTCCAGCTCGGGGCCCAGCTTGACCGGACGCCGCTCGTAGGCGTCCTTGCCCGTCGCGACGAGGACGAACACCTGCCCGCCCTCGCGGTGGACCGCGCTCTGCGGGATCGCGAGCTCACGCGTGGACCCCGTCCCGATGGCGACCTTCACGAACATCTCCGCCTTGAGCGCGCGGCCGCGGTTCGGTACGACCGCACGCACCTTCACCGTGCGCGTCTCCCTGTCCACGACATCGCTGATGTAGATGACGCGGCCCTCGTAGCGGTCGCCGGGGCAACACGGGAGCGTGACGGTCACGGGCTGGCCCAAGCGCACGCGCGGAACGTCCGGCTCGTAGACGTCCGCGAGGACCCACATCGTCGAGAGGTCGGCGATGACGAACAGGTTGACGGGCGTGTCCGACTGGCCGTAGGCGACGACCTGGCCGACGTTGACGTTCCGCTCGACGATCACCCCGCTGCGCGGCGCGATTATCGTGATGCGCGTCGACGCGTCGGCGCGGCGCTCGATCTCGGGGAGATGCTCCGCCGTGACGCCGAGTGTCTTGAGCCGGGCCGCGGCCCGTTCGCGCTCGGTGACGGCCTTCCGGTAGTCGTTCTCGGCCTCGCGTAGCTCCTTCTGCGCGACGGCCTTCGCCTCGAAGAGCTCGCGCGCGAGCGCCACGGCCTTCTCGGAGCGCTCAGTGTCTGACACGGCCTTCGCGTAATCCGACTTCGCGCTGCCGAGGTCGGGGCTGTCGAGGACGAAGAGCGGCTGGCCGGGCTCGACAGGGTCGCCGGGCCGGGCGAGCACCTCGATGACGCGGCCCGTCGCCAGGGCCTGGACGCGCACGAGCTGTTCCTCGCTGAACTGCGCCTTGCCGCTCGTCTCGATGGCGGCGACGCGTGTGCGGTACGTGGGCCGCACGGTCTGGACGACCGGCGGCGGCTCGGGCCCGGCCTTCGGCGCGTCCTTCTGCTCGGAGGCCGCATCGCCGCATCCCGTCGCGAGCGCCGTCGCGAGGAGGACGAGCGAGGGCGTGCGGAGGCGCATGATCAGTTCTCGAGCGGGCCGCCCACGGCGGCCTCGAGCTGGTAGCGAGCCGTCGCGTAGTTGCCGAGCGCCCTCAGGTACTCGAGCGACGTCTCGCGATAGGTGCGCTGGGCGTCGAGGAAGTCGATGAGGCTCGCGCCCCCGCGACGGTAGGCGAACTCGACCGTGTCGCGTGCCTTCTGGGCCTTCGGGAGATAGATGTCACGCAAGGCGACGACCTTCTCCCGCTCGGTCAGGAGCGTGCTGAAGGCTGTGTCCACCTCGGAGAGCGCCTCGTTGGCGACGGCCTCACGCACGGCGTCCACGCGGCTCGTCTCGGCGCGCGTGCGCGCGATCTCGCCCTGGTTCCGGTCGAAGATCCGGAGCGGCATCGTGATCCCGAAGCCGACCGTCTGCTCGTTCGAGTCGGTCCGCTTGTACTCGAGCTGGGGCGTGACGTCCCACCAGGCGTTGGCACGGGCCAGGTTCGCATCGGCGCGCGCCTTCTCGCGCGCCGCCTCCGCGGCTCGGATATCCGGCCGATTCGCGAGCGTGAGACGATAGAGGTCGCTCCGGGTGTAGGCGAAGTCGCGAAAGGGAAGCTCGCCCACGATCTCGAAGTCGTCGACCACCCGATCTGGGCCGACGACGGTACGGAGCGCGACCCTTGCCGCGGTCAGCGCTTGGCGGGCATCGGTCGCGTCGCGCTGGAACGCGTACTGCTGCACCTGGATGCGGAGCAGCTCGAGCTCGGAGATGTCGCCCTTCTCGGCGCGGAGCCGCTGGAGTCGCTCGAGATCGGCGAGCATCGTGAAGTTCTGCTCGGCGAGCTGGAGCGCCGCCAGCGCCGTGAGCGCCTCGGTGAACGACTTCTCGACCCGGAAAACGACTTGGCGCCGCACATCGGCCAGCTCGAATTCGCTCACGCGCGAGCCGGCGCGGGCGCTCTCGATCCGCCGGCGGCGCTTGCCACCCGTCTCGATCGTCTGCCCGACGGTTACCGTGTGCTCGATGAACGACGTGCCGCCGTACTTCTCGCTCGTGTAGGCGGCCGTGGGGTTGGGGATCAGCCCGGCGGTGATCTCGTTGGCTCGCGTCGCCTCGAACTCGTAGCTCTTCGCGCGGAGCGTCGGGTTGGTGCCGAGCGCCAGGCCGACCGCTTCGTCCAGTGTGAGGCGGGTGAGCCGCTCCTGGGCGCGCGCGGATCCGACGCCGAGCGCGAACGTGACGCAACATACGACCGACACGAGAACCCTGACCATAGGCCTCCTCCGAGAGCGTAGGACGACCGAACGGGAGCGGGCGCTACGCGGAGAGGGGCGAGTCGGGGAGGGAGGAGCGGGCGAGCATGATGCGGCAGCCGAGCGCGACTGGCGAGGCCGGCACCGGCGGAGCGGCAGGCGCTGTGTTCGGCGCACCGATCGGGCGGTCGATGCCGCCGGCGGCCGGCGGGTAGAGGTCGACCGCCGGCAGCGTCAGTGCCATCAGGTGCGTGCGCTTGATGTCGTGGCTTGGCTCGACCGCGTTGATCGGCTGCATGGTCCGGCCGGGCGCGATCGGGAAGTCGGAGCCGTCGATGTCGAGGACCTCGAAGAGGAGGAACGAGAAGACGAACGCCATGCACGCCAGATACACGGCGAGCGTGAGGGTGGAGCAGCGCGCGAGCCGAGACCGTCGCAGCATCGGCCCGATTATCCCACACCCCACCGCGGGTCGGCCATGATCGTCAAAGATCATGCGGAGTCGCGGCGTTCGGCAGCAGCGGCTAGAAGGCGTACTGGAGCCCGGCGAGCACGTTGAGCGGCAGCGCCGGTGTCAAGAACCGTTGCACGGGACCGCCGGGTTCGCGCCCGTTGACCGCGAAGGTGCCGAACGTCTCGTAGCGCTCGTCGAGCACGTTGTTCACGCGCACAAAAGCCTCGAAGCCGCGCGCCGTCACCGACGCTCCGACGTTCGCCACCCAGTAGGCCGGCAAGGGCCGGTGGACGTTCGCTTCGTCACCACGCAGGAACTGCTCGCCCACCCACCCCGCGCCGGCCGAGAGCGCGAGCCACGCCCAGGGCCGGTACACGACGCCGGCGTTGATCCGGTGCTGCGGCACGAGGGCGAGCGAGTCGCCGGGACGGACGGTCTGAGTTCCCGGCGGTAGCGGCGTGGACAGCTCCACGCGGTCCTGGAAGGTCGCGCGCGTGAAGGTGTAGTTGAGGAAACCGTCGACGATGGCGCCGCGCCCGCGGAGACCGAGCTCGACGCCTTCGCGGCGCGTCGCCCCGATGTTCTGAAAGAACACGCCGGTCGTCCCCGTCGGCGCCACCGAGAAGATGTCGTCGCGCACGTCGGTCCGGAATCCGGAAAGGTCCACCTCGAGCCACGTGAGCGGGCGCGCCTGCCCGCCGAGCTCCCAACTCTGCGCGGCGACCGCGTGGAGCGGAGGGTCGGGCGCCACGCCGACCTGGAGCCCCGGGCACACCGCGCCCGGGCCCGCACACGTCAGCTCGAGGAACGCCGGCGCGCGGAACCCCTCCGAGTAGCTCGCGAACACGCGCGCGCGCGGGCTCAGGTTGAAGTTCAGGCCGGCGCGCGGATTGAACCGGTCGAACGCGTGGACGCCACCGCTCGGCCCCCCGAGCCGGTCGTCGATGTCGTGACGTAAGAAGTCCCAGCGGCCGGCGACGGTGAGGATGAGGCTCGAGCCAGGGAGGAAGAGGTCGCGCAAGACCGTGAGCGAGTCCTGGGCCCAGAGGCCGACCGCGTCCTGGACGTCGGTCAGATTGGCCTGGGTTTCGCGCGCGCCCGCGGATTCCTCGAGCGTCTGGCTTCGAACGTCGTGTCGCGCATACTCGGCGCCGAAAACGAGAACATTGTGCCGCCCGGTGAGCGTGCCGTCATGAGTCGCCTGCACCGTGCCTCCGGTCGAGCGCGTCCGGTTCAGCAGGCGGCTGTTGGGCGCGATCAGGCTCACGTTGAACTGCTCCGCGTCGAGCGCCCGGACGAATCCGTTCACCGTCACGGTCAGGCGCTCGGTGATCTGCTGCTCGCCGTTGAAGATGGCCTGGTGGAGCTCGGGCTCGAAGAAGTCGCCGGCGGTGAAGTTGCGCCGCGGATGCTCGCGCGCGTCGCGCTCGGGCAGCGAGCCCGCCTGCTTGATCCGGTTCTGACTGTACTGATACGAGAGCGTGGCGTCGGTTCCGCCCGTGGCCAGGCCGAGCTTGCCAAAGACGCGTGAGACGCGCGAGTCGGCGAAGTCCCGATAGCCGTCCTCGAGCGACTCGGTGAGCGAGAGCGCATAGTCGAGGGGGCGCGCCGCGCCGCCCAAGCGGAGACGGTAGTCGCGGTGGCCGAAGCTCCCGACGGCGACCTCGGGGACGATCTCGCGGACCTCCTTGCCCCGGCGCGTGACCATGTTGACCGCGCCGCCCAGCGTGTTCCGCCCGAAGAGGACCGAGGGGCCGCGGATGACGTCGACGCGCTCGATGTCCTCGAGCGGGATCAGGTCGAAGTTCACCTCCTCGACGGTCGGCTCGTTGAGGCGGACGCCGTCGAGGAACACGCTGAGCCCCTGCGGCAGGCCCGTCACCGGCGAGGCCGTGAATCCGCGGACCGCGAGGTTCGACTGGAGCCGGTTGCCCTGCTCGCTCTGAAGCGTGACGCCGGGGAGACGCTCGAGCGCGTCGGGCAGCACCGACGGCCGGTCGCGCGTGAGCTCCGGACCGGTGAGCGTGTCGACGCGGCTCGGCGTCGACGAGGGCGGGAGCGTCTCCGGCTCGGGCCGGGGGGTGACGCGGATCTCCGGTAGGCGGACATTCGGGTCGTACTGTTGCGCCGAGGCGGCGGTGGCCAGGCCGACCCCGAGCACGAGGCGAATTGTGAGTCGGGCCTCGTGGGTGTAACGTGGCGGCGATGACCGCCGCCGCGCCGTGCCTGATGGTCCAGGGGACCGGCTCCGGCGTGGGCAAGAGCCTCCTCACCGCCGCTCTCTGCCGGCTCTTCGCGCGGGCGGGCTACCGCGTGGCGCCCTTCAAAGCGCAGAACATGGCGCTCAATGCGGCCGTGGCCGACGGCGGGGAGATCGGGCGCGCCCAGGCGGCACAGGCCGAAGCCGCCGGCGTCGAGGCGACGGTGGACATGAACCCGATCCTCCTCAAGCCCGAATCGGACCATCGCTCCCAGGTCGTCGTGCGTGGCCGTCCCCGCGGGAGCGCCGACTGGCGAGCCTATCGCGAGATGCAGGGGGCGCTCCTCCCGGTCGTGGCGGAG
>MNCR01000086.1 GCA_001914535.1 Candidatus Rokubacteria bacterium 13_2_20CM_69_15_1 | reverse complement strand
GTGGAGCAGCCCGGCCTCGCGCAGATAGCGCAGCACGCCCGCGTGGATGAGGTCCGGGCGCGGCGCGGCGGCGACCGTGTTCACGGCTGTCGTCTCGCGGGCCTGTGGCAGGCGGCGGGCCAGCGCTTCCTCGCCCCGATGGAGGGCGCGCGCCAGCCGGTACGCCACGTCATCCGGGAGATCCGCGCGTGTCAGGATGAAGCTCCACGAGCCGACCGACGGGAGCGGCGCGTCGAGTCCCGGGTACGCGCCCGCGGCGACCGTCATCCGCCTGAGGAACGTGTGCTTCGCGAGGATACGCGCGATCTCGTCGGCGCCGGGCGCGATGAAGCGCGCCCCCGCCCGGTCCTTGGCCACGGCGGTGAAGCCCGGCCAGCCCGTGCCGCCGCCCCAGAGCGCCGCGACGCGCCCGTCGAGCACCATCGCGGGCCCGTCGCCCGCGCGGTCGAGGTACACGGCTTGGAAGTCGCGCTCCTGGTCGAGGCCGAGCCCGTCGAGGACGTAGCGGGCGAGGATCACGAGGCCTGAGCCCCGCGCGCCGAAGGCGACGGGCTTGCCCCTGAGGTCGGTGATCGCGCGGTACGGGCTGTCGGCCCTGACGACGAACATGCCTGGCGTGGAGTACATCGCCGCCAGGATCTTCAGGTTGACCGGTGGGCGGCCGACGCCGGTGAGCGCCTCGTGGACGACCTCGCCCTGGACGAGGGCGAGGTCGAGTTGCCCTGCCGCGAGGAGCGGCACGTTCTCGGTGCTGCCCTTCGTGTTGCGCGGCTGGATCGCGAGCGACGGGTCGATCGCGTTGATCGTCTCGGCGACGGCGGCGCCGTAGACGGGGAACCCGCCGCCCGGCGTCGCGGTCCCCAGGACGACGATGAGGGGCGCCAGCGTCTCCAGCACGCCCGCTACGCTACCACGGCCTCGCGCTATACTCCCGCCGGAGGAACGCCGATGACGCGCTCGCTGTGCCTGGCTGCGCTCTTGCTGACCGTGCAGGCACCGGCGGCTCACGCCGAGCCCGTGCAGATCACGATCGCCCCGCCGGCCGAGGCCACGACGATGGATCCCGGCCGCAGCACGCAGGTGCTGACGGTCAACTACTTCGTCAACCTCTACGACACGCTCACCCGGTGGGACGGCTCGCTCCGGCTAGAGCCCGGGCTCGCGGTCGCCTGGAAGAACGTGAACGACACCACGTGGGAGTTCACGCTCCGCCAGGGGGTGAAGTTCCACGACGGCGTGCCGTTGGCGGCGGAGGACGTCAGGGCGACGCTCGAGCGCAACCTGGTTCCGGGCAGGACCGTCGTGCAGGCCGGCTTCGCGACGATCGAGTCGGTCCAGGTCGCGAACCCGACGACCATTCGTATCGTGACGAAGAAGCCCGATCCGCTGCTGCTCGTGCGTCTGGCGCAGATGGGAGCGCAGATCCTCCCGGCGCGCCTCACGACCGAGGAGGGCGTGAAGGAGCTGGCGCGGCGGCCCGTGGGCACGGGCGCGTACCGCTTCGTGGAGTGGGTGAAGGACGAGCGGCTCGTGATGGAGGCCAACCGCGACTGGTGGGGCTGGGAGGGCAGGCCGCCGGCGATCGACCGGGTCGTCTGGAAGCCGATCCCCGACGACTTCCCCCGCATCGTCGCGCTCGAGAAGGGGGAGGCCGACATCATCACCAACGTCCCGCCCGACCGGATGAAGGCGCTCGCCGAGGGGACCAGCACGAAGATCCTGTCGACGCCCGCGACGCGCACCGTGACCTTCTGGATCAACACGACGCAGCCGCCGCTCTCCGACAAGCGCGCGCGCCAGGCGCTCCACCTGGCGCTCGACGTCGGTAGCCTCATCAAGAATCTCTACGCGGGGATGGGGAGGCCCATGAGCGGCGGGCTCGCCGACACCGACTTCGGCTACAACCCCGCCCTCAAGCCGTATCCCTACGACCCGGCCAGGGCCAAGCGGCTCCTGGCCGACGCCGGGCGCGCCGGTGGTGTCGACGTCACCCTCTACGCGGGCAGCGGCACCATGGTGAACGACAAGTTCCTGCTCGAGGCCATCGCCGACATGTGGGCGAAGGTGGGCATCCGCGCGAAGGTCGAGATGATGGAGATGGGCGCCCGCCAGCGGATGAACAACGAGCGCACGCTGCCGCCGAACAGCCTGCTGCTCATCAACCCGCAGTCCACGCTCCTCGACGCCGACGGCTCGCTCTGGCGTTTGTTCCACCCGAACGGCTTCGGCGGCAAGTACTGGCCGGGGAACCAGCCGGGCCAGCGCTTCCACGAGCTCATGGAGCAGGCGCGCTACACGCTCGATCCGGCCAAGCGAAAGCACCTCTACGCCGAGGCGACCGCGATCCTCCACGAGGAGAAGCCCTGGCTCGAGCTGTTCCAGGAGGTCGTGGTCTACGGCGTGGCGAGGCGCCTCCAGTTCAAGCCGCGCGCCGACTACCGCCTGATCGTGTCGGAGATGACCGTCGGCCGGTAGCGGGCGCGCTCAGAATCCCTTCGGCGGTGTGAAGCCGCCGATCACCTCCGCGAGCCGGCCCGCCACGTCGATCGGCGTCGCGTCCTCGAGGTGCGGCCCCACGATCTGAATGCCCACCGGCAGCCCGTCACGCGTGAGGCCGATGGGCGCGGTCGTCGCCGGGAAGCCCGTGAGGGTGGCGAAGGAGATCCAGAAGAGCAGGTCGAGGTACTGGCGCGAGCCCTCTGGGGTTGTCAACCGGCGGTCGAAGATCCTCGGGCTGTGGTCGTGTGGAAAGGCGGCCACGAAGGCCGTCGGCAAGAGGAAGGCGTCGTGGGTGCGGAAGTACTCCTGCCAGACGGCGCGGGCCGCGTTGCGCCGGCTGACGGCGGCCGAGAAGTGCTTGAACGGCGCCGTCCACGCCAGGGCCTGCTTGGCCGCGTACGAGCCGTCCTGGTTTTCGGCGCGCCGGCGCGTCGCGTCGACCTGATCGTCGCGCAGGTTGAACGCGAACACGGAGTTGAGGAGGTAGAGATAGGTGTCGTACTGCTGGGCCGGCGACACGCCCTTGGGCCAGCCCTCCTCGAGCTTCGCACCGGCCCGCCGCAGCGCCTCGATCGTCCGCGCCAGCACCTCGCCCACGTCCGAAGACACGCGGCAGGCGGGGTCGTCGAGGACGAAGCCGATGCGATAGTCGGCCAGACGCGTGCCTCGGGCCGGCGGGAGCGACCAGCGGAACGCGCGCGCGTCCTCCTCGTCGGGACCGCCGAGCACCTCGAGCGCCGCGCGCAAATCGGCGGCGGACCGCGCCAGCGGTCCCGCGACGGCTAAGAGCGAGGGCGGGCTCGGCGGCGTCCCGGGCGGTGGCGGGATGTGCCCGCGCAAGGGCACGACGCCCTGCGTGGGCTTGTGGCCGTAGACGCCGCAGAAGTGCGCGGGGACCCGGATCGAGCCCCCGATGTCGCTCCCCGGCTCCAGGTAGGTGAGGCCGGCGGCCAGCGCCGCCGCGCCGCCGCCCGTGGAGCCGCCCGGCGTGCGAGCGAGGTTCCAGGGGTTGTTGCTGGCGCCGAAGACCTCGTTGTAGCTCTGCCAGTCGGAGGCCCAGAGCGGCACGTTCGTCTTGCCGAGGACGACCGCGCCCGCGCGCCTGAGGCGGAGGACGACGACGGCGTCGCGTTCGGGGATGTGGTTCTTGAGCGTCGCCGAGCCCGCCGTCGTCGCGACGCCGGTGACCTCGAACGTGTCCTTCACGGTGCACGGCACGCCGTGGAACGGCCCCCACCACTCGCCGCGGGCGCGCGCCTCGTCGGCCGCACGGGCGCGCGCGAGCGCTCCGTCGGCGGCGAGCGTGGCGATCGCGTTGAGGTGCTTGTTGTGGAGCGCGATCCGGTCGAGCATGCGCGTCGTCAGCTCGACGGAGGAGACGTCGCCACGGCGGATCGCGCGGGCCGCCTCGAGCGCGGAGACGAAGTCGAGATCGGCGACGGCGGCGCGGGCGGCGCCCGCGGGCAAGAGCGTCGCCCCCGCGAGCGCAAGGCCGCCGCCGAGGAACGAGCGCCGGGTGAGGCGGTGAGCGTCCATCATGGTCAGCTCCTTGTCAGCCGCCCTTCAGGCGGGGATCGAGCAGGTCGCGGAGCGCGTCGCCGAGCATGTTGAAGCCGAAGACCGCGAGCGAGAGCGCGACCGCGGGCCAGATCGCGAGCCACGGCGCCTGGTACATGTGGTCGAGCCCGGCCAGCGAGAGCATCCCGCCCCAGGTCGGGTAGGGCGGCGGCACGCCGAGGCCGAGAAACGAGAGGCTCGCTTCCGTGAGGATCACCGTCGAAAGGCCGGTGGTCGCGACCACGATGATGGTTGGCAGCACGTTCGGCAGGATATGGCCGAGCGCGGTGCGGACGTGACCCGCGCCGAGCGCGCGGGCGCTCTCGACGAAGGTGTGCTCCTTGATCGAGAGCGCCACACCCCGGATGACGCGCGAGTTCTGGATGCCGAAAGCGACGCCGAGGACGGTGGTGATGTTGAAGACGCTCGGGCCGAGCAGCGACAGGATCGTCATCAGGAGCAGCAGCGGAGGGAACGCCATCCACGCGTCCACCCCGCGCTGGAGCAGGAGGTCGAGCCGGCCGCCGAAGTAGGCGGACAGCACGCCGGTCGCCGTCGCGAGCACGCTCCCGAGCGCCACCGCGCCGAAGCCCACATAGAGCGAAATGCGTGCGCCGAAGACGAGACGCGTCAGGAGGTCGCGGCCCAGCTGGTCGGTGCCGAGCCAGTGCGCCGGGCTCACCGCGATGAACCGCTCGCGCAGGCTCGTCTGGGAGAATCCGTATGGCGTGATCCAGTCCGCGAGCGCGGCTGCCGCGAGCATGACGAGCACGATCGCGCCCCCCAGCGTGCCGAGCGGCTTCTTCCGGAGCAGCTGGACCCAGACGTCCACATACCACGCTCGCGATGTCGGGCGAGATTCGAGCGCGGGCTTTGCCCGCGCAATCGATTCTTGGGGGGAGGTATCGGAAGGGGGGCGAAGCCCCCCTCCGAGTCTAGTAGCGGATGCGCGGATCGAGATACGCATAGGAGAGGTCGATCAGGAGGTTGAGGCCCACGACCATCCCCGCGATGATCAGGTTCACCGACTGGACGACCGGGTAATCGAGCCGCGTGAGCGCCTCAAAGAAGAAGAGGCCGACGCCCGGCAAGCGGAAGATCGCCTCGATGATCACCGAGCCGCCGAGGTAGAGCGGCGTCTGGAGGCCGACCAGGCTGACCACGGGGATCAGCGCGTTCTTGAGCGCGTGGCGGAGGACGATCGTCCGCTCGCTGAGCCCCTTCGACCACGCAGTGCGGATGTACTCCTGACGGAGGACGTCGAGGAGCGCCGAGCGCATGATCCGCATGATGGGTCCCGCGCGCGTCACGCCGAACACGAGCGCCGGGACGATCATGATCTTGAGGTTGGCGAGCGGGTCGGCGGTGAACGCGACGTAGGTCCACACGGGTGTCCACTTGAAGTAGATCGACGGGAGTACGACGACGAGCACCGCGAGGCCGAAGTATGGGACCGAGAGGGCCAGGATCGCCAGCACCCGGCCGACGTAGTCCGAGGCGGTGTCCTGGCGGACCGCCGAGACGATCCCAATAGCGATGCCCATCACGACCGAGATCAGGATCGTCAGCCCTGCCAGCTCGAGCGTCACCGGAAACCGCCGGACGAACTCCTCGAGGATCGGCTGACGCGTCCAGTAGGAATTGCCGAAGTCGCCGCGGAGGACGATCCCGCCGATCCAATCGAGGTACTGGACGTGCACCGGGCGGTCGAGGCCGAGGTCGTGCCGGAGCGCCGCCAGGGTCGGCGCGTAGGCGTGGCCCTCGACCATGCGCGTGACGACGTCGCCGGGCATGAAGCGCATCATCGCGAACACGATGACGCTCACGAGAAACAGCGTCGGGATCGCGAGCGCGACCCGGCGCAGGACGTAGCGCGTCACGTCCTATCGAGCCACGTGTAGAGCAGCCGCATCCCGAGGCCGTAGCCGTCGTGGTGCTTGAAGCCCTTCACGGACGGCGGGTGGGCGATGTACTGCGGCCACTGCGGGACGTAGACGTAGTACGCCTTGTCGGCGAGGTAGCGCTGGATGTCGTCCACGATCTGCTTGCGCTTCTTCGGGTCCATCTCGCGCCGCTGGGCGACGAGCATCTTGCTGAGCTCGGCGTCGGCGACGTGGCTCTGGTTCGTGGAGAGCTCGGGGTAGAAGCGCCCGTAGAGGAAGTCGTCCACGTCGGTGAAGGGCGTCGACGGCCCCATGGCCGCCTTGTCGTACTTGCCGAGCGCGGTCGTCGAGATGTACTTGCCGTACTCCTCGGGCCGGAGCTCGACGGTGATGCCGACCTTGCCCAGGTTTTCGGCGGCCAGCTCGTAGTAGCTGCGCCAGGGCGGGATGTAGCCCGGCCAATGATACATCGGGATGGTGAGCCCATTCGGGTAGCCCGCTTCCGCGAGGAGCCGCTTCGCCTCGGCCGGATCGTGGCCGACGAGGTACTTGGCCTTGGCGGGCTCGAGCTTCAAGGCGTCGAGCTTCCAGTCCTTCAGCGCGCAGGGCACCGGGCCGGCGTCGAGGCACCCCTCGCCGTAGAGGAGCGCGTCGTTCCAGCCCTTGCGGTCGATGGCGAGCGCCACGGCCCGGCGCACCCGCACGTCGTTGAAGGGGGGCTGGTCGGTGCGCATATAGATGAAGCCCTGGCCGATCACCAGCGTCGGCGTCACCACCATCTCGGGGTTGGTCTTCTGGAGCGACTTGCCCTCCTCGGGGGAGAGCCAGCCCCAGATGTGCGCCTGCTCGACCTTGCCCGACCGCAAAAGAGCCAGCCGCGCCACGGCGTCCGGTGTGATCTCGAGGACGACGCCGTCGAGGTACGGCACGCCCTTCACGAAATAGCTCGGATTCCGCTCGAAGACGACGCGGACACCCTTCTCGTAGGACTTGAGCACGAAGGGGCCGGTGCCGATCACGGCGTCGGCGTTGTTGAAGTCCCTGAACTTCGTCTCGGCCTCGCGCGGCAGGATCGCGCAGAAGGACGGGTTGGCCAGGTGGTTCAGGAAGGGCGCGTACGGCTCCTTGAGCGTGACCCGCACGGTCGAGCGGTCCAGGACGTCGATCGCCTGCACGGGCTCGAGCCGCTCCCGGAATCCGGACTTCGCCATGAACCGTTCGAGGGAATACTTCACGTCGTCGGCGACGAGCTCGCGGCCGTTCACCGGGGGCTTGGTGTGGAAGCGCACGCCCTTGCGGAGGTGGAAGGTGTAGACGGTGCCGTCCTTCGACACCGTCCACTTCTCGGCGACGTCCGGGAGGATCGAGAAGTCGGTCGGGCTCTTCTGCTCGGGCCCGTTCGGGAAGCGCACGAGCTGGCTGTACGCGAGACTCACGTAGGAGTGGGTCAGGAAGCTGATCGAGAGGTGCGGGTCGAGCCCGGGCGCCTCGCGCTCGGCGATGCGGAAGACGCCGCCCCGCTTCGGCTGCTGGGCGGAGATGGCCGTCGCAGCGAGCGCGATGGTGAGCAGCACGAGGGAGACGGCGAGCGCGACGCGACGGGCCGTGGCCGATCCTCCGCCTACTGCTTTACGGCGGCACCGCGGATGATTCTCCCGGGATCCGTCGCGACGAATGGAATCTCTCGCGACTTATCAGTGAGGACGACGTCGTATGTCTCCTTGCCGCTACCACCGGTGAGGATCGTACACTCCGCGGACCCTGTCCCGTTCGGATTCACGGTATACGTGCATGTGAAGGTTTGGCGGAGCACCGCGCCGTTTACGCTGATGGTTCGGGTCCCGTCCGCGAGAGCTCCGTTTCC
>MNCR01000082.1 GCA_001914535.1 Candidatus Rokubacteria bacterium 13_2_20CM_69_15_1 | reverse complement strand
CCCTATTTACCCGCTATATGCCTATCGGGTTTTCACCCAATCTGCTGCAGGGAAATACCTGAACAGGCCGGGCCGTAATCGAGGGAGATGAATCTCTTCGTCGGGATTGGCTCGGGAGGAACCAGAGGTGTGACCCTCCAGACGACAATGAGTTCGCATAGTTCGCGTAAACCTCAGGCATCGAGTCGGGCGACTTCCGGAATCTCAGACGGGGAGGAACGCAAGCAGGAGCCAACCGAGGAACAGGGTGACGAGCGTGAGCGGCACGCCCACTTTCGAATATTCGACGAAGCCGATCTCGACGCGGCCCGCTCGTGCGGTTTCGACGACGATCAGGTTGGCGACGGACCCGAGGATCGTCAGGTTGCCGGCGAGCGTGGAGGCCATGGCGAGGACGAGCCAGGCGCGCCGGGGCTCGGCGAACGAGCCGATCAACGGCTTCACGAGGAGGACCGCGGGGACGTTGGAGACGAGGTTCGAGAGCACCGCGGTGACCGCCGTGAGGACGGCCGGGCGGTGGAGGTTCGCCGCCTGCGCCAGGTGCAGGAAGACGCCCACGATCCCCGAGTGCTCGAGCCCCGCCGTGACGACGAACAGGCCCGCGAAGAGGACGAGCAGCCCCCAGTTGACCTCGCGATAGACCTTCTCGGGCTTCACGCGTCGGGTGAGGAGCGTCACGCCGGCGCCCGCGATCGCGACGATCGCGATCGGCACGCCGGCAAGGAACGCCACCAGCATCACACAGACCGCGGCGATCGTCTTCACCATGAGCGGGTAGTGGATCGCCATCCGCGCGTCCGGGGCGATCTCGAGCCGAGCGTGCGGGAGCTGGCGCCGGTAGGCGAGCCAGACGACGACCAAGACGCACGCGAGCCCGAGGGCCGCCACCGGTGCCTCGCGAGCCAGAAAGCTCCGGTAGCTGATCCCCGAGAAACTGCCGACGAGCATGTTCTGCGGATTCCCGGTGAGCGTCGCGACGCTCCCGACGTTGGCCGCCGTCGCGAGCGCCAGGAGGTATGGCACCGGGGGGAGCCCGAGCTGGCGCGTCGCCTCGAGCACGACGGGTGTCAGGACGAGGCAGACGACGTCATTGACGAAGAAGGCGGACAGGCCGCCGGAGGCGACGACGACCACCGCGAGCAAGCCGAGCGGTGTCCGCGCGCGCCGGAGCGCCCACGTCATCACGAGACGGAAGAATCCGGAGAGGCGCAGGTACGCGGTGACGATCATCATCCCGAACAAGAGGACGAGCGTCGCCGCGTCGACGGAGGCCACGGCGTCCGCCCACGGGAGCGCGCCCGAGGCGACCATCGCCGCGGCGCCGATGATCGCCACGCCCGTGCGGTCGACGCGGAAGGGGGGCACGCGGCCGAGCCCGAGTCCGACGTAGCAGGCGACGAAGGCGGCGACCGCGATCGCCCCGCTCCACTCGCTGCCGGCCATGTTCGCAGCATACATGCGGGGGTGCGACGTGGCCTGGTAGAATCGGCGGCGCATGCGCGGCATCGCGGCGTACGGCGCCTACGTCCCCTACTGGCGGCTCGATCGCAAGGCGATCGCGACCGCCCTCGGCGCACCGTCGGGGAGCGGGACGCGGTCGGTCGCGAGCTACGACGAGGACACGACCTCACTCGGCGTGGAGGCGGCCCGCGCCGCCGTGCGCGCGGCGCCGCACCTTTCCCCCGAGGTGCTCTACTTCGCCACCGCCCAGCCCGCGTACCTCGACAAGACCAACGCCACGGCGATTCACGCCGCCCTCGACCTGGCTCCATCGTCGCCCGCGTACGACATGGCGGGCGCCGTGCGCTCGGGCGCGGGGGCGCTCGGCGCGGCGCTCGACGCTCGTCGGCCGGCGCTCGCGGTCCTCTCCGACATCCGAACGGGCCTTCCCGGCGGCGCCGACGAGCGCGAGGGCGGCGACGGCGGCGTCGCGTTCCTGTGTTGTGAGGACACCCGTGACGCGCGGGTGCTCGCCGAGCCGGTCGCATTCGGCTCTGCCACGGCCGAATTCCTCGAGCGCTGGCGGCTGCCCGGCGAGCCGGCCTCGCGGCAGTGGGAGGAGCGCTTCGGCGAGCACGTCTACGTCCCGCTCGGCGAGAGCGCCGTCACCGAAGCGCTCAAACAGGCCGGCGTGACGGCTCCGTCCGTCACCCAGTGGGTGATCGCGGGACCCCACGCGCGTGCGGCCAAGCGCCTCGCCGCCTCCCTCGGTGCGACGAAGGGAAGCATCGTCGACGACCTCGCCACGGTGATTGGCAACACCGGCACGGCCCACGCCGGGCTCCTGCTCGCTCACGTCCTCGACACCGCGACGCCCGACGCGCTCATCGCCGTGGTCTCGCTCGCCGACGGCTGCGATGTGACCGTGTGGCGGGCCACGAGCGCGATCGCGGCGCGGCGCCCGGCCACGACGGTGGCCACGCAGCTCCGGGGTGGCGGCGCGGTGGGCCACGCGACCTTCCTCACGTGGCGGGGGTTCTTGAAACGCGAGCCGCCGCGGCGGCCCGACCCGCAACCCCCCGAGGCGCCGCCCGCCGCGCGCGCCGAGGCGTGGAAGTTTGCCTTCACCGGGAGTCGCTGCCAGGCGTGCGGCGCCCGGCACCTGCCGCCGCAGCGCGTGTGCGTGAAATGCCACGCGGTGGACCGGATGGCGCCCGAGCGCCTCGCCGACGTCCCGGCGACGATCGCGACGTTCACGGTGGACCGGCTCGCGTATTCGCTCTCGCCGCCCGTCGTGGCGGCGGTCATCGATTTCGAGGGCGGCGGCCGGTTCCAGTGCGAGCTGACCGACGTGGACCCGGCCGCAGTGCGGATCGGCGACCGGGTGGAGATGACCTTCCGGCGGCTCTTCACCGCCGGCTCGGTGCATAATTACTTCTGGAAGGCCCGGCCGATCCGATAGGCCGACGAGCGAAGGAGAGCGCGCATGGCGAGCAACGGCATCCGGGACCGCGTGGCGATCGTCGGCATGGGATGCACGCCGTTCGGCGAGCACTGGGAGCGGGGCGTCAACGACCTGCTCGTGGACGCGACGAAAGAGGCGCTCACTTCCGCCGGGATCGAGCTCTCGCACGTGGACGCCTTCTGGCTCGGCACGCTCTTCTCGGGCCAGTCGGGTCTCACGCTCTCCCGCCCGCTCAAGATCGACTACAAGCCGGTGAGCCGCCTCGAGAACTACTGCGCGACCGGCTCCGAGGCGTTCCGCAACGCGTGCTACGCGGTCGCCTCGGGCGCCTACGACGTCGCGATGGCCATCGGCGTCGAGAAGCTGAAGGACTCGGGCTTCTCGGGCCTACCCGGTAGCGGCTCGGTCGGCGACGGCACGCGGGCGCCGCTCACGGCCCCCGCGACCTTCAGCCTGCTGGCGCCCGCCTACGGCAAGAAATACGGCGTGGACGACGCGACGCTGAAGGACGCCATGACGCGGATCGCCTGGAAGAACCACAAGAACGGCGCGCTGAACCCGCGGGCCCAGTTCCGCAAGGAAGTGCCGAAGGAGACGATCGCGTGCTCGCCGCTCGTCGCCGGCCCTCTCGGGATCTTCGACTGCTCGGGCGTGTCGGACGGCTCGGCCGCCGCGATCATCGTCCGCGCCGAGGACGCCCGTCGTTATACGGACAAGCCCCTCTACGTCAAGGCCCTCTCGTTCGTCGCGGGCCCGGCCGCGGGGCCGATGGATCCCGACTACGACTACACGACGTTTCCCGAGGTCGTCGCCTCGGCCGTGGATGCCTATGCCCAGGCGGGGGTGAAGGATGCGCGCGCCGAGCTCGCGATGGCCGAGGTCCACGACTGCTTCACGCCGACCGAGCTCGTCCTGATGGAAGACCTCGGCTTCGCCGCGCGCGGCACCGCGTGGAAGGAGGTGCTCGCCGGCACCTTCGACCTCGACGGCGAGCTGGCCGTGAACCCGGACGGCGGGCTCAAGTCCTTCGGCCACCCGATCGGCGCCTCCGGGCTCCGGATGCTCTTCGAGGCGTGGCTCCAGCTCCGGGGCGAAGCGGGGAAGCGCCAGATCGCCTCCGTCGCGCGGGGGCGCAAGCTCGCCCTCACGCACAACCTCGGCGGGGCGCCGGGCGAGTGCGTGTCGTTCGTCGGTATCGTCGGCTCCGAGCCGAGCGCGTAGCGATCCCGGCCGACGCGCGCGCCTGCCGACCGCGCGCGCCGGCCGAGCAGAGCCGAGAACGTTTGCCTGCCGTTCGGGTCACCGCCCTATCGGGATCATCCCCCGCTGGGCCTGGTCGACGGGGCGGAAGAGGAGCCCAGACGTCGACACCCGGAGCTCGAGCTCGGTCGGCTCCCGCGCCGAGACGAACGTCGCCGACCCGTACTCTGTGTCGACGACCACGCGCCCGAGGAAGGCGAGACTCCGGGCGAGCTGGAACATGTCCACGGGTCGTGCCGGGGAGAGGGCGAACATCCGGCGGGGCTTCACCTGCTCGTCCTCGAGCTTGTCGTAACGACCGGAGACGCGGGCGAGCTGGTACGCGGTGTGGAGCCCGAGGATGTTGGCGAGCGGGTGCCACTTGACGATGTGGGCGTCGACGTAGAGCGCGTCCCCCGTCAGGTCGTAGCTCACGCGCCGGCCGTCGGGAAACGTGAAGGTGGCCGTGAACCGCTCGGGCCCGGTCGGTCGGGTTGCGACGACTGTGGCCACGACCTCGCGCGTGAGCGCCCGATAGCCTTGCGTCGCCACGCCGAGAGTAGCGGCCAGCGCTGCGAGGGCCAGGAAGAGGAAGGCGAGCGCGAGCGCCGCACACGTTCCGATCCAGAGCCGCCGGCGCACTGCGATAAGCGCGGCAAGAAGCAGGGTGACGCTCAGAAGGGCGAAGGCGGCCATGACGACCGCCAGCGGCTCGGGCATAATTCATCATAGCGTGCGCCGTGCAAGAACGGTGAGCGGCGCCTGAACGGCCAGCGCCGCCTATGGACCCCAGTCACCCGCCGAGGCGTGGCGAGAGGACGACCATGAAGCGCAGTCAGGAGCTCTGGATCCGACTCTTCCCGGCCCTCCGCTCCGGGCGACTCGTGGCGGCCGTCGCCGGGATGTTGGTGCTCGGCGTTCCCGCGGCCTTCGCGCAAGGGACCTCGGATGCCTCCACGATCTACCGGCTCAACCCCAAGAGTAACTTCCAGCGGGGCTGTTTCGCGCCATGCCTGTGTCCGATCCTCGAGCGGGCCGGCGTTCGCGGAACGTTCGTTCTCACGCCCACCGGCTTCGACGGCCTGTTCAACACCTATGCGGTCACGGACGTGAACTGGATCGTCGCCTCCAGCGATTCAGCGCGGCGCGTCACCGGGTCGGGAACCTACAAGGTCGGCGGCGAAGTCGCCGTGCAGGAGCAGCTCGTTCTCGACCTGACGATCGGGGACGACCCGGTCGAACGCTTCGACAGCGGCCTTCAGCCTGTCGGCGCGAAGTTCCCTGAGATCAGCATCACCATCTCGATCCGCGGTCAGGTGTGTTTCGACACGGTGTTCCTCGTCGACGCCTCGCCGGTCCCGCGCGACCAGATCCACCCTTACGCGCTCTCGCCCGAGAGCACGTACGTGCAGGGGTGCTTTGCTCCCTGCTCGTGCCCGCTGCGCGCGCCCGAGCCCATCCGCGGGACCTTTGCGCTGGTCGACCTCGGACAGGATCCGCTCTTCGCCGAGTTCGCCGTCGTCAACGTCGATTGGCTCGTTGGAGATCCATCGGGCACTCCGGTGCGTGGGCCCGGGACCTATCGCGTGGGCGGCGAGGTCGCGGTGCGACAGCAGCTCAGTCTGAGCTTGCGCGTGGGTGATGGGGAGCCGGCGCACTTCGACAGCGGCCTGGCGGAGGGCGGAGGCGAGTTTCCCCGTATCGACATTCTGATTTCGGTGAACAGGCAGTACTGCTTTGACAGGGTGATCGACCTGCACGCGCTTCCACGGGAGCCACCGCGAGAACCCTTTTGATTCGCGCCGGGCGCGATCTCACGCGATAATCGATGCAGCCGCAGCTGGGGGCTGTCTCACCGTGGGGAGAACGCGATGGCGCACGACGTGGAGACGGTCAGGGCGGTGTTGCAGGCGCGTCGAGACCGGCTGTGGTCTCACGCTCACGTGGTCGCCACGGGGGTGGGCTATAAGGTCACGCGCGGGGTGAAGACGGACACCCTGGCGATCGTGTGCTCCGTCACCGAGAAGATCCCCCTCGAGCGGCTGCAATCGCACGACCGCGTGCCGTCGGCGATCGACGGCGTACCCACCGACGTGGTCGCCACCGGCGTCGTTCGGGCGCTCCAACCCCGGACGGGCCGGCACCGGCCCGCCCCGGGCGGGGTGAGCATCGCGCATCGGACCGTCACGGCCGGCACCCTGGGATGTCTGGTGAAACGGGCGGGACACGTCGTCATCCTGTCCAACAACCACGTCCTGGCGAATAGCAACGACGCGCGTCCCGGTGACGCCATCCTCCAACCCGGACCGCACGACGGCGGTCGATTTCCGAACGACCATATCGCCGACCTCGAAGACTTCGTCCCGATCACCTTTCTCGACGCGCCCAGCGAGAGCCGGTTCGCGCGCGGCCTCATCGCCGCGCTGAACGCTGGATGCCGGTTGATCCGGAGCGCGACGCGGTACCGCACCGTCAACCTTCAGGCCGGCGACAATCGCGTGGATGCGGCGATCGCCAAGCCGCTCGGGCCCACTCTGGTCAAGAGCGAGATTCTGGACATTGGCACGATCGCGGGGCTCGGACGGGGCGCCCTCGGCGTGGCGATCAAGAAGAGTGGACGAACCACGGGACTGACAACCGGGCAGATCACCCAGGTCGACGTGAGCGTCAACGTGGACTACGGCGGAGGCCGCGTGGCTCAGTTCACCGACCAGTTGCTGGCCGGCCCCATGAGCCAGGGCGGCGACAGCGGCTCGGCCGTGCTGGACAATGGCAACCGTTTGGTGGGATTGTTATTCGCCGGCAGCGAGAACAGCACGGTGATCAACCGCATCGAGCACGTGTTTTCGGCGCTCGGGCTGACCCTGTGAAGCGCGCCGTCGCCGTGGTCCTGGTGCTGCTGATCTCCTCGCTCGGTTCAGCCAAGGACAGGGAGATGCCCGCGACCATTCAGGACGTGAAGGCGCGGCACGCGCGCCAGCTGCTCGCCGTGCCCGGGGTGGTGTCAGTCGGCATCGGCTTGGACAAAGAGGGCCGTGAGGCGATCGTCGTCGGGCTCGACCGTCCGCGGCCCGAGACCCAATCGGCCCTCCCCACACAGCTCGAAGGCTACCCCGTGCGTGTCGAGATCATCGGCGCGGTGAGGGCGCAGTAGGCGCCATATCAAGGAGTGCCCGGCGCGAGCGCGCGGATCGCGCTCAACACGCTCGCGCGCTTGCGCGCCGGATCCGGCTCGGCGGTCGAGAGCGCGAGGAACGCCGTGTCGACTCCGGCCGCAAAATAGCGACGGACGTGCGCGCGGATCTCGTCCATCGAGCCGCGGATGATCAGCTCGTCGATGACCTTCTCGGGGACGGCGGCCACCGCGCCCTTGCGGTCGCCGCGCTCCCACGCGTCCCACATCGGTCCGAGCAGAGCCGCGCGGCCGAGCCACTCGTGGAACGCGCGGTAGACGGGCACGTTGAGGTACGCCGTCACGTGGCGCCGCACCGCTGTGTCGGCGACGGCCCCCGGAGGGTCGACGTTGACGAGGAGCCGCGCCGTGATCTCGATCGCCCCGGGATCGCGCCCGGCCCTGGCGGCGGCCTCGCGCACGACGGCGACCGACTTCGGGACGTCGTCGGCGGACAGCCAGTTGAGAATCGCGCCGTCGCCGACCTCGCCCGCGACCCGGAGCATGCCCGGCCGAAGCGCCGCGACGTGGATGGGGACCGGCTCGACGGGCGGCTTGGCCAGACGAAAGCCGTCCACCGCGAACGTCTCGCCGCGGAAGACGACGCGTTCGCCCGCGAGCGCCCGGCGGAGGAACTGCGCCGTCTCGCGCACGCGCGTCGCCGGGCGGGAAAATGTGCCCCCGTTCCACGCCTCGACGATGGGCTGCGAGCCCGAACCGATGCCGAGGCAGAACCGACCGGGCGCGATCTCGGCGAGCCCCGCGGCCGAGAGGGCGAGCGTCGCGGGGCCTCGCGTGTAGACGTTGGCGATCGCGGTGCCGACGCGCAGGTGCGTCACGAGTCCGACCACGGCGAGCGGCGAGAAGCAGTCCACGCCGTCGGCCTCGAAGGACCAGGCGTCGGTGTAGGCGAGGCGCTCGGCCTCGCGTGCGAGCTCCGCGTGCTCGGCCAGCGTGAAGCCGTCGAGCGGCACCGACAGGGCCCACCGCTTCGTCAGCATGGATCGGACGGCGCTCCTTGGGCTCCAGTTTCGGGCCACCTGATTCTACTGTATGATCCCCGCCGACGCCGGAAGGAGGCTCGCCATGCTGGGCGACATCGTCGAGCTATCGGTCGTCGTGAGCGACCTCGACGCCGCGATCGAGCGGTTCACCTTGCTCTTCGGGCTGACGGTGCATCGTCGGGGCGAGTCGGAGGAGTTCGGCTTCAAGAACGCGATCCTGCCCACGGGGATCGGTCACATCGAGCTGCTGCAGCCGACGGACCCGACCAAGCCGATCGGGCGCTTCCTCGAGAAGCACGGCGAGGGCGTGTACCTCGTCGGCTTCGAGTGTAAGGACATTCCCGGAAGCGTCGAGCGCCTCCAGGAGCAGGGCGTGCGGGTCGACCACCGGCCGGGCAAGGACATCGCCTGGATCCATCCCCGCGACGTGCACGGACTCTTCGTCGAGCTGCGCACGCGCGAGCGATACGAATAATGCCGGTCCGCTTCGAGCTCTACGAGCTGCCCCCGACGACCCGGGTCCTGCGCGGGGAGGTGCGCGACTTCCTCCGCGCCGAGCTCGGTGACCGCCCGCCGGCGCGGCGCGCGCCCTCCTGGGGTGGGTTCGACCGGGAGTTCAGCCGGAAGGTCGGCGCCCGCGGCTGGATCGGCATGACGTGGCCCACGCGTTACGGTGGTCACGAGCGCTCCGTGCTCGAGCGCTACGTGGTGCTGGAGGAGATGCTGGCGGCGGGAGCCCCCGTCTCGGCGCACTGGGTGGCCGACCGGCAGTCGGGCCCGCTGCTGCTCCGCTTCGGCACCGAAGCCCAGCGGGCGCGGTTTCTGCCGGCCATCGCACGGGGAGAGCTCGCGTTCGCGATCGGGATGAGCGAGCCCGACTCGGGCTCGGACCTCGCCTCGATCCGCACCCGCGCCGAGCGCGTCCCGGGAGGCTACCGCGTCAACGGCACGAAGGTCTGGACGAGCAACATCCACCGCTCCGACTTCATGATCGCCCTCTTCCGGACCCACCACGATCCCGCGAAGAAACACGAGGGGCTCACGCAGTTCCTCGTGGACACGAAAGCGCCGGGGATCACGATCCGGCCCATCATCGACCTGGCCGGCTCGCACCACTTCAACATGGTCCTCTTCGAGGACGTGTTCGTCCCCGAGGAGATGCGGGTGGGCGAGGAGGGCGCGGGCTGGAAGCAGGTGACGACGGAGCTCGCCCTCGAGCGGAGCGGGCCCGAGCGGTACCTGTCGAGCCTGGTGCTGCTCGTCGAGCTGATCCGCGAGGTCGGGAAGGACCCGGGCGAGCGTGCCGCCCCCGTCGTCGGCCGGCTGGTCGCGCACCTCGTGACGCTGCGCCAGATGTCGCTCTCCGTCGCCGGCATGCTCGAGGCCGGCGACAATCCGAACCTCGAGGCCGCGGTGGTCAAGGACGTGGGCACGACGTTCGAGCAGGAGATCCCCGAGGTCGTCCACGCGCTCACGGGCGTCGAGCCGACGCTCGCGTCGGGCACCGACCTCGCGCAGGCGCTCGGCTACCTCGTCCAGCACGCGCCGTCGTTCTCGCTCCGTGGTGGCACGCGCGAGATCCTGCGCGGCATCATCGCGCGCGGGCTCGGGCTGCGATGAAGCCCAGCGCACCTTTAGCAGGCCACCCACGATCTGAGCCGGCCTCGCGGGCCCCGATACAATTGAAGCCCCGGGCGCCTCAAGCAGGCCACCCACCGAAGGCGCCGGCCCCGCGGGCCGATGGAATGGGAAGCGACATGCAGAACGCAGCCGGAACCCACCTCGTCTCGGGCCACCCACCGAAGGCGCCGGCCCCGCGGCTTTCGATGCGATGAACGAGCTGCGCGCGATCCTCGCCGACGTGGTGACGCGCCTCTTCACCGAGCGCGTCACGCGGGAGGTGCGCCAGTCCGCCGAGTCGGGCATGTGGCCGGACGCGCTCTGGACCGCGGTCGAGGAGAACGGGCTCACGCTGCCGCTCGTTCCCGAGGCTCGAGGCGGTGCTGGCGGGACCTGGGCCGACGCGTACATCGTCGTGAGCGCGGCCGGGCGGCATGCCGTTCCGCTCCCGCTCCCCGAGACAATCGTTGCCGCGTGGCTCCTCGCCCGTGCCGACCTCGAGGTGCCGACGGGCCCGCTGGCGCTCGCCCCGGCCCAGCGCGACGACGACGTGCGCCTCACGCCGGCGACCGGGGGGTGGCGCCTCTCCGGCACGGCGCGGCGTGTCCCGTGGGGCGGATCGGCCCGGCACGTCGTCGTCGTCACGGCCGTGGACGGTCGCGCCATGGTGGCGCGCGCGGCGGCCGGCGGCTTCGGGGTCGAGCCCGATCGGAACCTCGCCCTCGAGCCGCGGGACACGCTCGTCTTCGACCGGACGCCTGTCACCGCCGCGCCGGCGGGCGCGGGCGTCCCACCCGACGCAGCGTGGCAGTACGGCGCGCTCGCGCGCGCCGCACAGATCGCGGGCGGCGTGGACGCTATTCTGAAGTCGGCCACGCGCTACGCGACCGAGCGCCGCCAGTTCGGCAAGCCCATCGGCGCGTTCCAGGCCATCCAGCAGAACCTCGCGGTCCTCGCCGGCCACGTCGCGGCCGCGGACATCGCCGCCGCCCACGCGTTTCGCGCGGCCGATCGCGGCGACGCCCTCTTCGAGATCGGCGTCGCCAAGGCCAGGACCGGCGAGGCGGCGGGGATCGGCGCGTCGATCGCTCACCAGGTCCACGGGGCCATCGGCTTCACGTACGAGCACGACCTCCAGTTCGTCACGCGGCGGCTCTGGTCGTGGCGGGCCGAGTTCGGTGGCGAGGCCTGGTGGGCCGCCACCCTCGGGCGCGAGGTCGCCCTCTGGGGCGCCGACGCGCTCTGGCCGACCCTGACGGCGCGATGAAGCGACGGGCACCGCGCTTCAGGCCACCCACGATGAGCGTCGACCGCGCGGACGCCGATAGCAAGACGCGCGGCGCACCGCTTGCGGGTATCAAGGTCGTCGAGATCGCCCAGAATCTGGCGGGCCCCTTCGCCGGCGAGATCCTGGCCCGGTTGGGCGCCGATGTGGTGAAAGTCGAGCGGCCCGACGGTGGCGACGATGCGCGGGGCTGGGGCCCGCCGTTCCTGGCGGAGGTCTCGCCGGTCTTCCACGCGGCCAACACGAGCAAGCGCTCGATCACGCTCGACCTGCGGGACCCGGCGGGGGTGGCGTGGCTCGTCGAGTACCTGGGCGGTGTCGACGTGCTCGTCCAGAACCTGCGCCCCGGCGTGATCGAGGCGCTCGGGCTCGGCCCCGAGGCGCTCCTGGCGAAGCACCCGCGGCTCGTCTACTGCTCGCTCTGGACCTTTGGCCGCCGCGGGCCGCTCCGTCTCCGACCCGGCTACGAGCCGATGGTGCAGGCGTTCGCGGGGCTCATGATGGTCAACGGCGAGGAAGGCGGGCCGCCGATGCGGATGGGCACGTCCGTCCTCGACTCCGGAACCGGCATGTGGGCGTCGATGGGCGTGCTCGCGGCCCTCGTCGAACGCGCGCGGACGGGTCGAGGCTCGATCGTGGACACCTCGCTGTTCGAGACAGGGCTCGCGTGGCTCGCGAACCACTTTGCGAGCTACCGGATCTCGGGCCACCCTCCCGTCCGGCATCGCACCGGCAGCCCGCGGCTTGTCGTGTTCGAGGGATTCGAGACGAAGAACGGCCCGGTCATCGTCGCGGCGGCCAACGACCGGCTCTTCGCCAAGCTCGCGGTGGCTCTTGGCCGGCCCGAGTGGGCGACCGATCCTCGATTCGCGACGAACGCCCTCAGGCAGGAGCACAAGGCGGCGCTCATCCCGGAGATGCAGACGATCATGCTCACGCGCACCAAGGGGGAGTGGGTCGACCTCCTGGAGGAGGCGGGAGTCCCGTGCGCGCCGGTCCACACGTTCCTCGAGGTGCTGGCACACCCACAGACCGCGGCCACCGGGATGATCCAGAAGGTTCCCGGGCTCGACCTCGAGCTGATGGGGCTGCCGATCTCGTTCGACGGCGAGCGGCCGCCGCTCCGGGGGCGTGCGCCGCGGCTCGGCGAGCACGACGGCGAGATCCGCGGAGACCGGGCGCCGTGAAGATCACCGACGTGACGCTCACGCTCTTCGGCTGGCGCGACATCCCGCCGACGCAGTACGGGCGGCACACGGGCCGTTTCGGCGGCGAGAGCCAGCTCGGTCTCGTCACCGTGAGCACCGACGCGGGGGTCGAGGGCCACGCGTTCCTCGGCTCGGCGATGCGCGGCGCGCACCTGGATGGAGTCTCGCTGATCCAGTACCTCAAGCCCGTCGTGCTCGGCGCGGACCCACTCGACCGCGAGCGCCTTTACCAGGCGATGTGGCAGCGGAACCGCACGACGACGCTCCGCGCGATCGGCGCGATGGACGTGGCGCTCTGGGACATCGCGGGAAAGGTCGCGGGGCTCCCGATCCACCGGCTGCTCGGCGCCTACCGAGACCGCGTGCCCGCCTACGCCAGCTCCGCCGTCCTCGAGTCGCCCAAGGCCTACGCGGAGGAAGCGGCGCGCTTCAAGGCGGAGGGATGGCCGGCGTACAAGATCCATCCGCCGACCGACCCGGCCGTGGACATCGAGGTGTGCCGGGCAGTGCGGAAGGCGGTCGGCGACGCCCACACGCTCATGCTGGACTCGACGTGGGCGTATCAGTACCCGGAGGCGCTCCGCGTCGGACGGGCGATCGAGGGGCTCGGCTTCTACTGGTACGAGGATCCGCTGGCGGACGACGACATCTACAACTACGTGAAGCTCAAGGCACAGCTCCACATCCCGATCCTCGCCACCGAGTACTCGCCCGGCGGCTTCACGGCGTTCGCGCCGTGGATCGTCGCGCGCGCGACGGACTTCCTCCGCGGTGACGTGGCGGTGAAGGGAGGGATCACCTCGCTGGTGAAGACGGCTCACCTGGCGGAGGCCTTCCACATGAACTTCGAGATCCATCACGGCGGCAACTCGCTCAACAACGTCGCCAACCTCCACGTGATCATGGCCATCAAGAACTGCGAGTTCTTCGAAGTGCTCCTGCCGGCTCGCGCCCAGAAATACGGATTGGCCCGCGACATCGAGGTGGACGCGAACGGCCTGGTACACGCGCCCGAGGGGCCGGGTCTGGGGGCGGAGATCGACTTTGCGCTCATCGAGCGCAACAGGATCACCGTCCTGAGCTAGCTCCCGGTGCGGCGGATCCGCTTCGACCACATCGCCATCGCCGTTTCGCGGATGGCCGACGCTCCGGCGTTCCTCGTGGGCGAGCTGGGCGGAGCGCCTGCGCACGGCGGGCCCGCGGACGTGTACACGTTCGGGCAGTGGCGCTTCAAGGATGGCGGCCGCCTCGAGATCCTGGAGCCGCGTGGCCACGACGGGTTCCTCCACCGCTTCCTCGCTCAGCGCGGGAGCGGAATCCACCACGTCACGTTCCTCGTCCCGAGCCTGCGCGAGGCGTGCGACCGCGCGGGAGCGCACGGTTACACCATCGTGGGCTATGACGACTCGAACGCGGGCTGGCAGGAGGCGTTCCTCCATCCGAAGCAGGCGCTCGGCATCGTCGTCCAGCTCGCCGCGTCAGAGCCCGAGAGCAGCGACGCGGGGCGCCGCCGCTGGGTGGCGCCGCCGGGCCCATCGAACCCGCCGCCGCCTGTGACGGTGCTCGGGCTCAGGATGCGCGCGCGCTCGCGCGAGCGGGCCGAGACGCAGTGGGCGCGCGTGCTCGAGGGCGAGGCGAGCCTGGGCGCGGACGGTGCCGTGATCTACCGATGGCCGGGCTCGCCCATGCGGATCGTCGTCGAGATCGACCCGGCGCGTGACGAGGGGCCGGTGGCGATCGAGCTGGAGAGCGTGCGGGCCCTCGCTCTGTCGGCCGGGCCTCACCTGGCCCTGGGCGCCGTGTTCACCGCGACCCGCAAGGCAGTGCTCGGCTGCCCGTGAGAGTGGGGGCCGACTTCCGCAGACCGGTGATATGCCGCAACCTAGCGCTGGTGGACGAGCGGCAACCCCGGGACGGGACTCCGCGCGCGGAGCACGTAGTCCCGGCGGATCGTGCCGACGTAGAGGTCGCGCATGTCTCCACCGCCCCACGAAACGTTCGTGGGCCAGCTCATGAGCTCGCCCGCGGGATCGTGGATCAGCGTGACGACCTGATACTTCGGCGTGATCGCGACCACCTTGTTGGCGAGGACGAGCGTCACCCAGAGGTTGCCCTCCGCGTCGAAGCCGCAGCCATCGGTCGCGCCGAACCGCGCGCGCTCGGCGGGTGTCGCACCGCGGAACGCGGGCTCGCCGAGCACGGGGCCGTAGGGCTCCTGGGGGCCGAGCGAGCCGTCGGCGCGGATGGGCAGGCGCACGACGTTCCGGCCCATGGTCTGGCAGACGTAGAGGTACGACTCGTCGGCGTCGAGCGCCAGGCCGTTCGCGAAGGTGAAGCCCGACGCCATCACCGCGGCGCCGCCGTCAGGGCGCACCCGATACACGAAGCCGTCGGCGAGCCCCGCCTCGGACGCCACGCGGTCGGACGTCGAGTGTGAGCACCAGACGTTGCCCGCGCGGTCCACGATCGGATAGTTGGAGGCCACGAGCGGCTTGCCGTCGATCGCGCCGCAGAGGATGTCCACCGTGCCCGTCGCCGGGTCGAGGCGCTGGAGCGGCCCGGTCGGCGCCGTGCCCAGGCCGAAGTTGGCGATGACGATGCGCCCGCGCGCGTCCATGTTGATCCCGTTCGGCGCCCCGCCCGCCTTGCCGACGCGGCGCAGCGTCCCGTCGGCGCGAATCTCGGCGCAGGCGCTCGCCTGGTCGGAGGCCCAGACGCGCCCGTCGCGCCCGACGACGACATCCTCGGGGCGCCCGAGGCCGATGCCGACCTTCTCGAGGCTCGCGAGCGGGATCGGGGAGAGGGGCACCGCGGACGCGTTCGGGGACTGAGCGGGGTGGGGGGGGGCGCTACGCGAGCGAGAAGCGCCGCCGCTTGAGGATCAGGAGCCCGTCCGCGCCCTTTCCGACGATCTCGTGGGTGGCGCCGGGAGGAAGCTTGCCCTTGACCGCCTTCGCCGCCTCGCCCCGTACGAGCAGGCCCTTGACGAACAGGTCGGTCGCCGGCTTGGCGATCCGATTCACCGCGCTGCCCCGCGCCGCAGCGCGCGTCGCGGCGCCCGCGCGCCTGGCGGGCTTGGCCTTCTTCGCCCGCTTCTTCATGGCGGGTATGCTACACCGCTTGTTTCCCGACCGCGACGGCTTCCTTTACGACGTCGGGTCGAAGCCGCAGTCGAACGTCCGCCGGACCAGCGAGAGGTCCTCGGCCTGGGCCACGAGCGCGTGGGTCTTCCGGGCGAAGGGGTGGGCGACCCGTGTCTCGGCTCGCCCGTGGGCGCCCAGGTCTACGCGCCCACGCCGGAAGAGGTACTCGACGAAGCGCCGGGCCTCGTGCTCCGGTGCAGGTGCCGTCCGCGAGCCGAGATCCTCGGCCGCGGAGGCCACCTCGAACCGTCGCACCTCGCCCGGGGCCTCGACGACGAGCGCGCGGCCCTCGAGCCCGAACTCGTCGGCGCTGAGTGAGAGCCGGCGCGTCTGGGTCTCTCCGCCGCCCGCCGGCGCCGTCCTCGTCCGTCGCGCCCGCGCGGTCGTCCCCGGCGCCGTGACCACGCTGGCGGTCTGAAGCGACAGGATCCCGCGCCGCACGAGCGCGCTCTTCAGCGCGTCACGATAGCGGCCCCGGAAGAGCACCGCGTCGGACTCGATGAGGTGCGCCGCCACCTGGCTGTAGTAGTCCGCCACGATGGGCGCCGCAGGGATCGCGTCGACCAGGAGCCGCCCGGCGTCCAGGCTCACCTGGAGGAGGTCCGCTTCGGTCGGTGCGGACGCGCGGCTGGCGAGCATGCCCGCCAGGGCCTCGAACCAGCCTCCTGTGAAGACGCGCGAGAACGAGTGCGGCTCGGCGGTCAGCGACGAGGACGGTCCCGACGGCGGCAGCGTCTCCGGCGCACGATAGAAGAATGGGTTCACCGCGTTGCGCAGGCAGTCGGGCTCCGCCGAACCGGGCAGGATCTGCCGGAGAGCCCATCCGAGCTGCTCGGCGAGACGGGAGAGCCGCGACGACCGGCCGATCCGCGCTCCGGTCTCGGCCAGCACCGCGCGCCGGAGGGACGGGAGCTGAAGGCCGGCGAGCAACGCGCTGATGTCCCCGAACGACTCGTGAAATGCGGCGACCTCGACGCTCATCGCGTCCCACAGCTCCGGTCGCAGCGCGTCGAGCACCGCGTGCCCCAGCTCGTGACACACGACGTCCGGGCTCTCACCCGAGTACACCGTCGTCTTCCCGACCGTGTCGTGGAAGAACGAGAGCCCTCGGCGGTCGTAATACGCGTTGAGGTCCACACCGGCGTCGAGCGTGACTCTGAGGGTGCGGCCGGGCTGCCACGACGTGCCCCGCGGCAACAGCGCGCCCCAGAAGTCGGCGGCTCGCCGCAGCGCCTCGGCGGCCGCCCAGTATCGGAACCCCCGCGTGCCGGGCGCGTAGAGCTTCGCCGGAACTGCGGGCCCGGTGATCGCGAGCGCCAGCGGCGCCGTTCCGAGTTGCGGCCCCGTCCGCTTGATCGGCTTGCCGCCGGACTTCGGATCGTCTTCCCACGCGCGGACCGCCGCGCGTGGCGCCTTCGTCGTCGCGCGTCTCATGGAGCGGGCGTGAGACGTCCCCGATGGACCTTACGAGGCGCGAGGCCTCAGGAGCTTGGTCCTGAGCGCCTCGATCTGTCGATGGAATGGCAGGCCGCCGCGGTCGGTCATCGGCGTCTTCTCCGCCAGCCCGGTGTGGAGCTCGACGAGCACCGGCCCCTCCTCGGTGAGCATCGTGGGCAGGCGCCGCTTGAACTCGGTGGGCTCCTTGATGGCGTACGCGTTGCGATAGCCGGCCCCCTTCGCCATCAGCACGAAATCGACCGTCAACCCACCGGGGATGTCCTGGGCGCCCGAGGTGTGGTACACGCCGTTCTTGAACAGGAGGTGGGTGAGGTTCCGCGGCTGGGCGCCGGCGATCGTCGCCACCGATCCGAGCTGCATCAGGAGCGACCCGTCGCCGTCGAGGACGATCACCCGGCGGTCGGGACGCGCGAGCGCCAGCCCCAGGCCCAGCGCCGAGGCGCCGCCCATGAAGCCCACGCAGGTGACCGAGAGATCGTCGGGCGCGAGCGTGCGCCAGGCGGGCGCGGTGGTCATCGTCGGCACGCAGACGGCGTCGCCGCGCGCGGCCGCGATCGCGCGCAGCACGTCCTCGGGTTTCAGCATCAGATCGTCTCCAGGCCGACGAGCACCGCCGCGGGCCCACGCCGCTCCCGCGCGAGCCGGAAATATTCGGGGATCCGGTGCACGTCGTCGGGGCCTTCGAGCCGCGCGTGCGGGACGCCGAAGGTGTCGAGCAGCGGCTCGCAGTAGCGGACCATCGAGTGGCGCGACTCGCGCGGGTCCTTCTCCTTCTCGCGCGAGAGGAGACCGATCATGTAGAACGCCGGCACCCGCCCGTCGATCGCGACGCCGCGGAGCGTGTTGACCGACGCGTAGAGGCCCGCGTGCTGGATCATGAGCGCGCACGGCTCGCCGCCGAGCCAGAGGCCGGCGGCGATCGCGGTCGCCTCGTCCTCCGTCGCGCAGGTGAGGACGCGGATCGCCGGCTCCTTGTCGAGGGCGGCGAGGACCGTCTTCTGGTGCGTGTCGGGCACGCTGAGGATCCAGCCGAGGTGCGTGTGACGGGGGGGCTCGGCAATCTCGGCAGCGAGCCACGCTCGCGCCTCCCGGAACGTGTCCTTGAGCGTGTCGATGATGAGCGAGGCGGGAATCGACTCCGGCATCGAGACCTCCCGTGAGATGATCGTCCTATCGTACCCGAAACCGACACAAGAAAGGATTGCTCATGTTGAAAGCCGTCGCCACGTCGATCGCCATCGTCCTCATCCTGACCCCCGTCGTCGGGGCGGCGGGGCCCGAGCTGAAGACGGACGAGCAAAAGACCCTCTACGCCCTGGGTCTCGTGATCGCCCGGAACCTCGCCAGCTTCAATCTGACGAAGGCGGACCTCGAGGTCGTCGAGGCCGGCATCACCGACGGCACGCTCAAGGCCAAGCCCAAGGCCGACCTCGAGACCTGGGGCCCGAAAATCCAGGGGCTCGCGGCGGCGAGCAGGGCGCGGTCAAAACGGCCTCGGGGATGATCATCACCACGTTGAAGCCTGGCACCGGCCCTTCCCCGACGACGGCCGATCGAGTGAAGGTCCACTACCAGGGGACGCTCGTCGACGGCACGGAGTTCGACAGCTCGGTCAAGCGCGGTGAGCCGCTGACGATCGGCCTGGCGGGCGGCATCATCAAGTGCTGGAGCGAGGGCGTGCCATTGATGAAGGTCGGCGGCAAGAGTCGTTTCGTGTGCCCCTCCGACCTGGCGTACGGCGACCAGGGGCGGCCCCCGGTGATCAAGCCGGGCGCGACGCTCGTCTTCGAGATCGAGCTCCTGGAGATCGTGAAGTAACGACGGGGCCGTGGCGGGCATCCTCGACGTCCGGCGCTATCCGGAGGCGGTCCGCACCTTCAGCTGGCGCGCGCTCTGGGACCTCTTCGACGGCGATGCCACGCGACTGAACCTCGCCCACGAGTGCGTCGACCGCTGGGTTGGCCGGTCCACGGCGCTCCGCCTGAAGCACGCCGACGGTCGCACCGAGGAGCGGAGCTTTCAGGAGCTCGCCGACTGGTCCTCGCGCTTCGCCAACCACCTCGAGGCCGAGGGCGTGGCGCCGGGCGACCGCGTGGCCGTGATGCTCGAGCCCTCGCTCGCCTTCTACGGCGCCGTCTTCGGGGCCGTGAAGCGCGGCGCTGTCGCGGTCCCCCTCTTCACGCTCCTCGGGCCCGACGGCGTCCGCCTTCGCGTGGACGACTGCCGGCCCCGTCTCCTGCTCGTCGCGAACGACGCGGCGCGCTGGCAGGCGCTGTTTCCGCGCGTGCGCGTCGTCGCCGTGGACGGCGCGTTCGAGCTCCGGCTCGCCGCTGCGAGCCCGAGCTACGGACCGGCGACCCGCGGGGACGACCTGGCCGTCCTCCAGTACACGTCGGGGACGACGCGCGGGCTCCCCGAGGCGGTGCGCCACACCCACCGCGCGGTCGTCACGCTGATGGTGGCCGCCCTGTACGGTCTCGGGCTCCAGCCGGGCGACCGGTACTTCTGCCCCTCCTCGCCGGCCTGGGGCCACGGGCTCTGGCACGGCACGATCGCGCCGCTCGCGCTCGGCATCGCCGTCGGCGCCTACGCGGGAAAGTTCCACGCCGCGCGGCTGCTCGAGGCGCTCGAGGAGTTCCGCGTCACCAACCTCGCCGCCGCGCCGACCGTCTTCCGCATGCTGCGGGGCTCGGGGCTCGCGGAGGGGCGGCGGCTCGCCCTCGAGCGGCTCACGTTCACGGGCGAGCCGATGGACTCGCGCACGCGGGAGTGGATCGAGAAGACCTTCGGCGTCACGCCGTGCTCCATGTACGGCTCGACCGAGGTCGGCGTGATCATCGTGAACTATCCCGGGTTCGCGGGCTATGTCGTGAAGCCCGGCGCGCTCGGCCGGCCCGCGCCCGGCTGGGAGGTCGCGATCGTGGACGCGCACGGCGAGCCGCTCCCGCCCGGCACGGTGGGCGAGATCGCGGTGCGGCGCAAGGGCGGCTGGTTCCGTGTGAAGGACCGCGGCTGGATGGACGCGGAGGGCTACGTCCACCACGAGGGCCGCTCCGACGACGTGATCATCTCGGCGGGCTGGACGATGAACGCGGTCGAGATCGAGGACGCGCTCCTGAGCCACCCGGACGTCCGAGAGGCGGCGGTCGTCGCGGCGCCCGACGCGCTGCGCGGCCAGATCCCGAAGGCCTACGTCGTCGCCGGG
>MNCR01000063.1 GCA_001914535.1 Candidatus Rokubacteria bacterium 13_2_20CM_69_15_1 | reverse complement strand
AAGGTGTGGAGCGTGAAGTGGCCGCCCGCCAGGAAGACGAACGCGCTGACCCCGCAGTCCTCCGGCACGACCCCGTTGTAGTAGGGCAGCACGAAGGCGGGCATCACGGGCTTGAGCCCGAGCTGGGTCGGGACCTCCTCGAGCACCTCCTGGATCAGCGGGACGTGGTCGAAGCGTGAGCGGAACCCCTGGAAGCCGTCTATCGTGAAGTGGAGCATTCGCCTCCCTCGTTCGAGCACGCGGCGCGCGCGCGCTTCGGTGATGTCTCGATTCGGACCGTGGAGAGGAGCGCGGAGAGGAGAGGAGCGCGAACGTCGGCGCGGTCGGCAGCGACCAGCGACGGGCCGTGCACCGTCAGCGGCGGAATCGCCCACGACGGAGTCGCATCACGAAGGAATGTAACGGCACCTTCGAAGCGAAGTCAACGAAAGCTTCACGCCGGCGGCCCGGTGACCCTTGTTCGGCCCGTGGCCGGAGGGGTAAGCTTCCCGCCATGCGATGCTCTCCCCGGCGCCTCGACGTGACGATCCTGACCTCCCGGGCCGCTCCGGGGGGCCCCGGGCGCCGAGGATGACCGACGACCTCCGACTCGAGCAGGACGGCGCCGTGGCCGTCGTCACCTTCAACCGGCCCGAGGCGCGCAACGCGATGACCTTCGAGATGTACGAGGCGCTCCACGACGCCTGCGAGCGCCTCGACCGCGACCCCGGAGTGCGTGTCGTGGTGCTGCGGGGCGCGGGTGACCGGTCCTTCGCGAGCGGCACCGACATCCGTCAGTTCCTCACCTTCAAGACCCGAGAAGACGCGCTCGGGTACGAGGCGCGCATCAGCCGTGTGCTCTCCCGGATCGCGGGGATGACCAAGCCGACGATCGCGATGGTCCAGGGCGACGCGGTCGGGGGCGGCATGTTCATGGCGCTCGCGTGCGACCTGCGCCTGGCCGCGCCGCACGCGCGCTTCGGGGCGCCGGTGGCGCGGACGCTCGGCAACTTCGTGGCGCCGACGAGTCTGGCGCTTCTCGTCGCGACCGTCGGCCCGGTCCGCGCGCGCGAGCTCGTCCTCACGGCGCGCCTGGTGGACGCGGCCGAGGCGAAGGGGATCGGGCTCGTGGACGAGGTGCATCCCGCCGAGGCGCTGCCCGCGCGAACACGCGAGCTCGCCGCCGGGCTCGCCGGGCACGCGCCGCTCACCATGGCCGCCGCGAAGGAGGCCGCGCGGCGTCTCATCGCCGCCCAGTCCCCGGGGAGCCTGGACGACCTCATCCTCGCCTGTTACCTGAGCCAGGACTTCCAAGAGGGGGTCCGGGCCTTCCTCGAAAAGCGCACACCCCGGTGGCAAGGACGCTGAGCGCGGCGATCCTCGTCGCCCTCCTCGTCGCGTGCGGCGGCGCACCGGCCCAGGAGAGCGGCCTCACACTCCCGCCGGGCTTCCGGATCGAGAAGTTCGCGTCGGGCTTCGGCCCCACGCGCTTCATGACGGTCGATCCCGCCGGCACGCTGCTGGTGTCGACCCCGAGCCGGGGCCGCGTCCTCGCGCTCCCCGACCGGGACCGCGACGGCAGGCCGGATAGTGTCGCGACGGTCGCCGACGGCCTCGACCTGCCCCACGGCCTCGCCTTCCGGGACGGCCAGCTCTATGTCGCCGAGACGGGCCGCGTCAGGCGCTTCCGCTACGACCCGGCGACGTTCAAGGCGAGCGACCCGTCGGGGGTCGTGCCAAACCTCCCACCGGGCGGCGGTCACTGGACGCGCACGATCGCCTTCGGCTCCGACGGGCGGCTCTACGTCTCCGTGGGCTCGTCGTGCAATGTCTGCGCGGAGCCCGATCCGCGCCGTGCGGCGATCACGCGGTTCAACGCCGACGGCTCGGGCGAAGAGCGCTTCGCGACAGGCCTCAGGAACGCGGTCGGTCTCGCGTTCCACCCGACAACGGGCGCGCTCTGGGCGACGGTCAACGAGCGCGACTGGCGCGGCGACGACCTGCCGCCCGACTACATCACGGAGGTCAAGCACGGCGGCTTCTACGGCTGGCCCGACTGCTTCGCCGTCGGCGGCCGCGCCGTCGCCGACCGCGGCGCGAACGGGAGCGCCGAGCGATGCCGGCAGATGACGCTCCCGACGATCGAGATCCAGGGGCACTCGGCCCCCCTCGGCCTCGCGTTCTACACGGGCGCCGCGTTCCCACCCGCCTACCGGGGGAACCTCTTCGTCGCGTACCACGGCTCGTGGAACCGCTCGGTGCCGACCGGCTACAAGGTCGTGCGCGTGCCGTTCAAGGACGGCCGGCCAAGCGGCCCGGTCGAGGATTTTGCGACTGGCTGGCTCGAGGGCGGGAGCGTGCGGGGACGGCCGGTAGGACTCCAGATGGGCGCCGACGGCACGCTCTACCTCTCGACGGACGACGCGATCTACCGGATCAGCTACCGCGTGCCATAGGAACGCGTCGGCCAAAGGGCGGAGCCCGTCGGTCAGAGGCCCCCTTCAAGGTTACTTCGGGCGGACCACGTCGCCCAGGCGGATCACACCCTCGGCAAGGATCCGGGCGCGCAGCCCGCCGCGGTGGATGAGGCCCGCCATGACGCCCGTCTGCGTGAGGCCCTCGAGGTGCTTGCAGGGCTCGCAGAGCCGTGTGCCGACCATGCGCACGGGCCCAACCCAGAACTCGCGATCGACCAGATGGTTCAGGGGAACGCCCGACGTGGCGATGTTGCGCCGGGTTTCGGCGGGGGCGAGCTTGATCCCGAGCCGGTGGCCCTCGGCGTTCTGCACGCCGTCCAGAAGCGCCGCGACCGCCTCGGCCTCGATCAGCGTCACCTCGCGGCCCCCGTGGCTCGGCTTGGGGGAATAGACGCCCGTACCGAGGAAGTAGCGGTCACCCGCGAGGCCGCGACCGGGCACCGCGCGCACGGACTCCACGGACTCCATCGGGGCGGATGCTTTGGGGGCGATGTGGAGCGAGACGACGCTTCCCTGCCACACGCAGGGATTCTACTGCTTTTCCCTGACCTGTTTCACCAACTGCGCGTAGGAGGCGCGCTGGATGATCTTGTCGAACTGGGCGCGGTAGTTGTCGACGAGGCTCAAGCCCCCGATCACGACGTCGCAGGCGCGCCAGTGGTCGCCGCGGCGAACCATCCGGTAGTCCACGGGGATGACGTCGGCTCCCTGCCGCGTGACGACATGGGTCTTCACGATGGCCGAGTCGCCCTCGATCGCTTCGCTGAGAACGACGACCTGCTCTCCGTTGTAGAGGTCGAGCCTGCCGATGAACGAGCGCTCGAGGAGCTCTCGCAGGAGCTGAACGAACTCGTCGCGCTCGCTCCGCGTGCGCGCCTCCCAGTGGCGCGCGAGGCTGTGGCGCGCGATCTCCTCAAAATCGAAGACCTCGCCGGCGAAGCGGCGGATCGCCTGTCGCCGCTCCTCCACCCTCGCCGGCTGCTTCAGCTCGGGGTTGTCGAGGAGCTTCAGGACCCGGTCGATGCTGGCGACGAGATCGTCGGCAGCCTGACCGGCCCACGCCGGCGGTGCGAGCAGCGCCAGAAGCCCGAGGGCGGCCGCTACGACCAGGGTCCGCTGCGCCGGCATCTCAGTTGCGACCCGTCAGGTTCAGGATCCGCCCCTCGAGCAGGTGCAGCAGCGGCACGTACTCGTCACTGCCGCACGACGGGCACGTGGGCTCGCCCAACTCGAAACACTCCTCGCACGCCACGCAGACGGCGAGAGTCCGGAGCGGGATCGGTACTCGCGAAAGGGACCGGACCACGGTGCTTATCATTGCCTTAGATCCTCCTGCCAGGGTTCTAAGGCAAGGGGGATACCAAAGCCGGAAGTCAGAGGAACTAGCTGGATTAAAGAGAGTTTTTGATCAGGCCCGCGAGGCTGGGGGTCTCAGTTTGCGTGCTTCCTTACCACCCTGGATGGCCCGGTCCTAGTCACCGGTCAGGGGAACTCGCGGTAACCGCGTGGAGCAGGCCCGCGTCGCACACGCGTGATCACCACGATGCGCCCCCGATCGCCGACGAAGGCATTGAGCACGAAGCTCACGGTGCTGATGAGGAGCGCCCCGACGACCGCCGGCCAGAAGCCGTGGACCTCGAAGCCCTTGACGACCTCGGAGGTGAGCCAGAGACAAAACGCGTTGATGACGAAGAGGAACAACCCAAGGCTCAGCAGCGTGATCGGCAAGGTGAGCACGACGAGAATCGGGCGGACGACCGCGTTGATCAACCCGAGCACGAGGGCGGCGCCGAGCGCCGCCGCGAGGCTCTCGACCCTGATCCCGGGCACGATCTCGGCGACCAGGTAGATCGCGAACGCGTTGATGAGGACACGGATGACGAGCCACATGCCGGCGACATTATCGCTTACTATCGCTCCTGATGGGCGAGGCGGCCGCCTAATGCTCTTCCGTGTCCTGCAGCTCGTTTACTTCATGGCCCCCGCGTACCTGGCGAACATGGCACCCCCGTTCGTCCGGTACTGGAAGGGATGGAACCGCCCGATCAGCCGGCGCTGGCTCGGCGCCCACAAGACGGTGCTGGGGTTCGCCGCGGGTGTGCTCGCCGCCACGCTCGTCACGTTCGTCCAGTGGCTCGTCGGCTGGTCGGGGTCGATCGTCGCCTACGACGACTGGGCGGTGCTCGGCGTGCTCTTCGGCACGGGCGCGATGGCGGGCGACTGCGCGAAGAGCTTCTTCAAGCGACGGCTCGGCGTGGAGCCGGGTCGGCCGTGGATCCCGTTCGACCAGCTCGACTTCGTCCTGGGCGCGCTGGTCTTCGTCGGAACGCGCGTCACGCTGGCGTGGGCCGACGTCCTCGTGATCCTGCTGCTGAGCTTCTGCGGCCACATCCTCGTCAACCACCTCGGGTACTGGCTCGGCGTGCGCGACACCCGCTGGTAGACCCCGCGCGTACGCTGACCCGGATGGTGTCCTCCGTGAACGCCGCGATCGCCCTCGGGCTCCAGACCGCGAAGCGAATGTATCTGACGACCTACTCGGCGTCGGGCAGGTCCGGCACCGTCCCGACGTGGTTCATGGTGAGGGACGGCGTCCTCTACTTCACGACGCTCAGGGCGAGCCTCAAGGCGCGGCGGATCAAAGCCACGGGGCGCGTCCGCGTCGCCCTCGGTGCGCCCGACGGCCCCTCCTTCGAGGGGCACGCGGAGTGGGTGGACAACCGGCCCGACCTCGAGCAAGACGTGCTGGTGGCGTACCGGCGGAAGTACCCTCTCGTCGTGCCGCTCGTCATGGGGCGTTTCATCCGCAAGCGGCTCGCGAGCCGCGAGTCGGTGCTGATCCGGATCTCCCCCGCCCCGCCGTAGCCCACCGGGCGGCGGTATCATCGCGACACGGGGAGGTGTCCGCGATGCGCACGGTGTCCATCGTTCTGGCTCTCCTGCTCGGGCTCTCCGTGCTCGCCGGATGCGCCACGACGTTCGGCAAGGGGTTGGCGGCCGCCCGCGAGGGACGCTACGCCGATGCGTCCCACGCGTTTGAGCGGGTGCTCGCCGAGGACCCGGATCGGTTCGACGCCCTCGTAAGCCTCGGGATCGCGCGCTATAAGCTCGGCGCCTTCGACGACGCGATCACCGCGCTCGAGCGCGCCCGGGCGCGCGCGCCGCGCGACGCCACCGTCCGGCTCTACCTGGGTCTCTGCCACCTGCAGAAGGGCGAGATCGGCCCGGCGGACGAGCACCTCACCGCCTTCGCCGGCCTCGCCGCCGACCGGCGCATCGCCGCCCAGGCTCTGCGGGCCCTCCGGCTCCTGCGGGGCGATCTGCTCGACGCGGAGACGCGCGTTTTCGTGGCGGCGAGCCTCGACGACCAGGCCGAGCTCCTCCGCGAGGTGAAGGAGGCGCGGCGCGCGCTCGATGCCGCGGACGCCCGGGCGTGGACCTACGCCACGCCGCTCTGCAGCTTCGCGTGGGGGCGCCTGCGCTGCTTCTGACGCCGGCGCCGGGGCGACCGGCGCGCTACTCCCTCAGCCACACCTTCATGAAGGTGTTGTTGTCATAGGTCGTCAGCGCCGGTTTGTAGTTCATCAGCCGCTTGTCGCGGAAGAACCAGCCCTCGACCCACGCGACGGGCACCGACGCGGGCGCGCTCTCGAAGATGTGGCGCTGGAGGGCCGAGTACAGCTGTCTGCGTTTGTCCCGGCTCGACTCCTTGAGCGCGCGCTCGACGAGGTCGTCCACCTTCGGGTCCGACCAGTGCCCGTAGTTGCTCCCCGCGTTCGTCGAGTAGACCACCGAGAAGAGCGACTCGGGGTCGGGCGTGTCCATGGACCGGTCCTGGGCGGCGATCAGCGTGAAGTCGCCCTTGCCGAAGACCGCGTAGCCCGCGGCGCTCTCGTAGCTCTTGAGGGCCCCGCGGATCCCGATCTTGCGGAGTTGCGCCAGGACGAGCTGGGCGCGGTCCACGTAGTTGCCCACCGTGCGCACGGCGACCTCGATATCGAGGCCGCCCGGGTGGTGCTTGTCCACGAGCCGCCGCGCCTCGGCGAGGTCCGCGTCCTTGGGCTGGCGGCAGCCCGGGAGCCTCGTGACCTCCTCGAGCGGCAGCGCAAAGTCGCCGACGAGCTTTGGGTCGAGGAGCGCGCACGGGACGCCCGCGCCCTCGAGCACCTTGGCGACGAGCTCCTGCCGGTCGATCGCGAGGTTGACCGCGCGGCGGAGGTCCGGATTGTTGAAGGGCGGCCTCTGCGCGTTCATGTAGAGGACGAAGAGCGTGTTGATGGAGGCCTGGTAGATCTCGACGTCGTTGCGGGCGCGCGCCAGCTCGTCCGCCTGTGTCTTCTTCATCGGCGGCCAGGCGTCCCACAGCATCACGCGTCCGGCCTTGGCGGCCGCGAGCTGCGTCGGCCCACCGACCAGGATGTACTGCCGCACGCCGTCGAGGTACGGCAGGCCGCGGATGAAGTAGTCCTTGTTCTTCTCCCACTCGATCAGGTTGCCGCGCTCGTAGCGCGTGAACCTGAACGGCCCGGTGCCGATCTGCGCCTCGGGCTGGTTCAGGTCGCCGTATTTGTCGAGGACGTGCTTGGCGGCGACGCGGCACCACGCCGACGCGACGTTGCCGAGGAACGGGGCCGCGGCGAACTTCAGCCTGAACTGGACGGTGCTCGGGTCGAGGGCGTCCACGGACGCCACCATCGGCTTGAGCGCCGCGCCGCACTTGGGGCTTTTGAAGTCCGGGTTCAGCACGCGGTCGAAGCTCGCCTTCACGTCGGCCGCGCTGAAGGGCTGGCCGTCGTGCCACTTGACGCCGCGACGGAGGTGGAAGGTGTACGTGCGGCCGTCCGGCGAGGCCGTCCACCGCTCTGCGAGGTCGCCCGCGATCTTCGTCGGGTCGTCCGGATCGTAGTGGAGCAGTCCGCTGTAGACGCCGGCGGTCGCTTGCTGGACGACGAGCGGCGACTCGGCGTGGACGTCGAGGCGCCCGGGGTCGCCGTAGTCGAACCAGGTGAGGACGCCACCGTAGCGGGGCTTCTCCTGCGCGCCGGCGCCTGCCGCGTCCACGGCGAGGGCGAGGGCGATCGCGAGAACGTAACGAACGCGGCGAAACGATCTCATCGGCTCTCCCTTGGTGATGGGGTCGTCGGACGTATCATCCGAGCCCGCCGCGGAGCCGCGGGTCGGTGAGGTCCCGGATCGCGTCCCCCAGGAGGTTCAGCCCGAAAACGGTCAGGCTGATCGCCAGCCCCGGGAAGAGGAACATCCACGGCGCCGGCTCGAGCGCCTGCGTCCCCGCCGTCAGCATCGCGCCCCACGACGGCTCGTCGGGCGGGGCCCCGAGCCCGAGGAAGCTCAGCGAGGCCTCGACCACGATGGCGTACGAGATGTTCACGGTGACCAGCACAGTATAGGTCGCGAACGTATTGGGCAAGACGTGCAGGGCGATCACCCGCCAGTGCGGGCAGCCCACGGACCGGGCCGCCTCGACGTACGCGCTCTCGCGGATCGAGAGCACGAGCGATCGGAGGGTGCGCGACGCCGTGGGCGTCAGCAGGAGCGTCAGAGCGATGATCACGTTGTTCACCGACTGACCGAGCGCTGCCATGAGCGACAGCGCCAGGATGATCGGCGGCAGCGACATCAGCACGTCCACGACACGCTGACTCGCGCTGTCGGCGACACCGCCGAAGTACGCGGTGATCACGCCCCACAGGCCGCCGAGCGTGACGCCGAAGGTGACGGACACGAGCCCGATGTAGAGGGACAGGCGCGCCCCCCAGATCACCCGGCTCAGGATGTCGCGCCCGAGGTGATCCGTGCCGAGCGGGAACCCGGCGCTCGGCGGCAGGTAGGGCGCGAACGCCGCCTCCTTCGCGTCGTGGGGCGCCAGCTGGGGCGCGAAGATCGCCGTGACGACGAGGGCCAGCACGATCGCCGCGCCCGCCGCGCCGAGCGGCTGGCGGGCGGCGAGCCTGCCGAGCGTCCGGAGGCGCCCGCGCGTCATCCGTACTTGATCCGCGGGTCGAGCCACGCGTAGACGAGGTCCACGAGCAGGTTGAGGGTGAGGAAGATCAGCGCCATCACGAACACCATCGCCTGCACCGTCGGATAGTCGCGCTGGCTCACCGCCTGAGCGAGCGCCGAGCCCATGCCCGGAATGGAGAAGATGATCTCGACGATCACGATGCCGCCGAGGAGCCGCCCGCCCCACCACCCGATGAACGTCACGACCGGCAGGAGCGAGTTCGACAGCGCGTGCCGGTAGACAACGGCGCGCTCGCCGAGCCCCTTGGCGCGCGCCGTCCGGACGTAGTCCTGCCGGATCACCTCGAGGAGCTGTGAGCGCGTCAGGCGCGTGATCGGCGCGCTGATGTAGTAGGCCTGCGCGAGCGCGGGCCAGATGAGTTGCTTCAAGTTCTCGACGGGGCTCACCGTGAACGACACGAACTCGAGCGGGGGAAGCCAGCCGAAGAGCCGGACGAGCAGATAGAGGGTGAGGACGCCGGTGAAGAAGATCGGCAGGGAGAGCCCGCTGATCGACAGCACCCGCACGACGTAGTCGATCCACGTGTTCGCGCGGACGGCGGAGACGACGCCGAGTGGCACGGCCCACAGCACCGCGATGAGGAGCGTGAGGAGCGCCAGCTCGAGCGAGCGCGGCACGCGCTCCTTCAGGATCGCGGCGACGGGGCGCTTCTGCGAGTACGATTGCCCGAAGTCGCCCCGGAGCGTCTTGCCGAGCCAGTCCACGTACTGAACCGCCACCGGCCGGTCGAGGCCGAGCTCGGCGCGCAGCTGCCGGATCTGCTTCTGCTGGACCACGCTCGACTCGCTGCCCGTCTGGTAGACGAGGATCTCGGCGATGTCACCGGGCACGAGGCGCAGCAACACGAAGATCAGGATAGACGCGCCCACGAGCGTCGGCGGAAAGAGGAGCAGGCGCCGCGCGAGGTAGCGACCGCCCACAGCACCTAGGCCTCGACGCGCTGGAGGGCGGCAGGCGAGAGGCCGAGACCGGTGTCGGTGATCCTCAAGGCGCGCTATCTTCCACTGCGATGCCTGCGCCGTCAACAACGAGGGGGCCGCTTTTCGGCCAGCCCGACCGCGTCCGGGAGTAGTAGGATGTTCGCCATGGGTGATCGGTGAGCCGGAGAGGCCACTACGGCTTCGAGAAACGGCGCAAGGCGGACCTGCAGCGCGCCAAGCAAGAAGCGAAACGCCAGCGCAAGGTCGAGCGCGCCGAGTCTGGCGTCACCGGTCCGGAGATAGGCGAGGCTCAGGAGGCCGGGCCGCCGCCGGGGATGTGGGAGTGGTTTTCCCCCAGTCGCGGACGGACCGTCGTCGCGGAAGCCGGCGCGCGCCCCGAGACGGACCCGCCCGACGACTGGGTCCTGCTGACCGACGTCAAGCCCGACTCCCAGCCCGAGTAGCGGCCCGCCCCTCCCTCTCTAGGAGGCCTGGAAGCCGACCTTGTTGTGCGTCCCGTCGCAGAACGGCTTCGTGCTCGAGTGGCCGCAGCGGCAGAGCGCGATCTTCGGCTTGCCGGTCGTGTCGAGCTTCTTCCCTGAGGGGTCGTGAACTTCGCACTCGCCCTCGATCAGGTACGGGCCGTTGGGTCGGACGGAGATCTTGACGGTCATTGCACTCACCTCCTCGTGGTCTGGCAGCGCCCCACAGAGTACCAGGGTACACTGAGCGCGTGAAAGAGCCGGGGGCGATCCTTCTCGTCGCCTGCTACGAGCTCGGCCACCAGCCGCTCGCCGTCGCCTGGCCTGCCGCGTTTCTCGAGCGCCGGGGATACCGCCCTGCCGTCCTGGATGTTTCCGTCGAGCCGTTCGATCCCGAGACGGTGCGCCGGGCGCGTCTCGTCGCGGTCTCCGTCCCGATGCACACCGCGCTCCGCGTCGGCGTCGCCTTCGCGGCGCGCGCGCGGGCCGTGAACCCGACCTGCCACCTGGCCTTCTACGGCCTGTACGCCACGCTCAACGCGGATCACCTCCTGACGCACGGAGCCGATTCCGTGCTGGGCGGCGAAGCCGAAGACGCCCTCGTCGACCTCGCCGAGCAGCTCGGGCGCGCGCGCGATGAGGTGGGGGGCAGGGGGCAGGCCCCGGGCGAGTGGGGTTCCGAGCGGAGGGGCCTGCCCCCTGCCCCCCGCCCCATCCTCGCGAAGCTCGCGTTTCCTGTGCCGAGCCGAACCCAGCTGCCGTCGTTGAAGAAGTACGCGCACGTCGAGAAGGACGGGAGGCTCGAGCTCGCGGGCTACGTGGAAGCGAGCCGGGGCTGCAAGCACCTGTGCCGTCACTGCCCGATCCCGCCCGTCTACGGGGGGCGCTTCTTCGTCGTGGGGAGGGACGTGGTGCTCGCCGACATCCGCCAGCAAGTCGAGGCCGGAGCCTCGCACATCACCTTCGGCGACCCGGACTTCCTGAACGGCCCGGGCCACGCGATCGCCGTGGCGCGCGCGCTGCACGCGGAGCACCCTTCCGTGACGTTCGACTTCACCGCGAAGGTCGAGCACCTGCTTCGACACCGGGCCCGCCTTCCCGAGCTCGCCGACCTCGGCTGCGCGTTCATCGTCACCGCCGCCGAGTCGCTCTCGGACACGGTGTTGGCCAACCTCGCCAAGGGGCACACGCGTGCCGACATCCTCGCGGCGCTGCACGCAGTGCGCGGCGCCGGGATCGCCCTGCGCCCGACGTGGGTACCCTTCACGCCGTGGACGACGTCCGACGACTACCGCGAGCTCCTTCACTTCGTCGAGGCCCATGCGCTGATCGACGCGATCGATCCCGTCCAGTACTCGATCCGCCTGCTCGTCCCGCCAGGCTCCCTCCTCCTCGAGAGTCCCGCGATGCGCCCGTTCGTGGGCCCGCTCGTCGAGGACGCCTTCTACTACCGCTGGACCCACCCGGACCCGCGGATGGAGCGGCTCTCCGCGGACGTCGCGGCGCTGGTCGCCCAGGCGGCCGATGCGCGGGAGGACGCGGCCGGCACGTTCAACCGGGTCGCCAGGCTGGCCGATGCCGCCGCCGGCGCGCCGCCGCGCCCCGACGCGGTGCTGCCGGCCGAGCGGCGACGCCCCCCGCGCCTGACCGAGCCGTGGTTCTGCTGAGCGGAGCCCACCGAGGGCCAGTTGGCCCTCAAGGGGATTTCGGGTACAGTAGCGGTCTGAGAGGTGCAGCCATGAGCGACGATCTGAAGACCAGGGTCCAGGAGTTGATCGACACCACGATCAACCCGGCAGTCGCCGGCCACGGCGGCTATGTCGAGCTGATCGACGTGCAGGACAACCGGGTCTACCTCCAGATGGGCGGGGGGTGCCAGGGGTGTGGCGCCGCCGACGTCACCCTGAAGGCGGGCATCGAGCGGCTCATCAAGGAAGAGCTCCCCGACGTGCTCGAGGTTCTGGACACGACCGACCACGCCGCGGGCGCCAACCCCTACTACACGCCGGGCAAAGCCTAGCCAGGACGCCGGCCCGTCGGCCGGAGATGCCATGCCGAGCTCCATGGCGCGGCTCCTGTTGCTCTTGCCGACGACCACCTACCGCACGCAGGCCTTTGTCGACGCCGCCTCCAAGCTCGGCGTCGATCTGGTCTGCGCCTCCGAGCGCCCCAGCACGCTCGAGGAGCGTGCGCCCGACAATCTGATCACCGTCGACTTCGCCGACCCGGACGGCGCGGTGGAGACCGTCGCGCGCTTCGCCCGCCGCCGGCCGATCGACGCGGTCGTCGCCGTGGACGACCTCACGACGGTCGTCGCCGCCGCCATCGCCACGCGGCTCGGCCTCCGGCAGAACCCGGTCGCCGCGGCGTCCGCGGCTCGCAACAAGCACGAGATGCGGCGGCGGCTCGAGGCCGCCGGCGTGGCGGCGCCGCGGTTCCGTCAAGTCGCGCTCTCCGAGGACCCCGCGCGCGTGGCGCGCTTGGTGGAGTACCCCTGCGTGCTGAAGCCCCTGGCGCTCTCGGCGAGCCGCGGCGTGATCCGCGCCGACGACCCCGACGGCTTCGTCGCCGCGTTCCGGCGGATCGCCGCCCTCCTCGCGCGCGACGATGTCGGCCTCCACGGCGAGGTCCGAGAGGCGCTCCTCGTGGAGGCGTTCATCCCGGGACGGGAGTTCGCCCTAGAGGGGCTGCTCATGGCGGGCGGGCTCCAGACGCTCGCCCTCTTCGACAAGCCTGACCCGCTCGACGGGCCCTTCTTCGAGGAGACGATCTACGTGACGCCGTCGCGTCTTCCCGCGGAGACGCAGACGCGCATCGCCGAGGCGACGCTACGCGCGTGCGCGGCGCTCGGGCTCACGGAGGGGCCCGTCCACGCCGAGCTCCGCGTCAACGACGCGGGCCCGTGGGTCATCGAGGTCGCCGCACGCTCGATCGGCGGCCTCTGCTCGCGCACCCTCCGCTTCGGCACCGGCATGACGCTGGAGGAGCTGATCCTGCGCCACGCCCTCGGCTGGAAGATCGACTCGTTCGATCGCGAGCAGCGCGCGGCCGGCGTGATGATGATCCCGATCCCCCGCGCCGGACGTCTGGTGGCCGTGCGCGGCAAGGACGCGGCCGAGGCGGTGCCTGGCGTCGAGGAGATCGCGATCACCGCCCACCTGGGCCAGGAGCTCGTACCGTTGCCCGAGGGCTGGCAGTACCTGGGGTTCATCTTCGCGCGCAGCGACGCGCCGGAGGAGGTCGAGCAGGCGCTCCGCCGCGCCCACGCGCGTCTCGCCTTCGACATCGCGTAGCTTCCGACGGGCGGGCCTGCCGCGGGCCGATCAGGCGCGCGCGTCGGTCGGTGCGACAGGCGCCCGCAGGTGCTCGGGGCGAACGCCGACGCCGATCAACCGGGCAGGAAGCCGGCGCAAGAGGGGGACACGAGCGAGCAGCCAGAGCAGCAGCGGAGGCGCCAGCCGGCCTGTGCCCCCGAGGACCCGCGTGATGACCCGTTCCTGGATCAGGAGCTGAAGCCGTTGGGTGACGCGCGTGGGCAGCTGGCGGCGCCGCTGCACTCGGCGCAGATGGCCCGTGGTGAGCCGCCGCACGCGGAGCGGCTCGGCGAGCAGGTTGGCGGCGGCGACCGCATCCTGGATCGCGAGGTTGATGCCGACGCCGCCGATCGGGGACATCGCGTGGGCGGCGTCCCCGATGCACAGCAGGCCCGGCCGGTACCACCGGGGAAGCCGGTCGACGCGGACGGTGAGCAGCTTCACGTCCTCCCAGCCGCGAATCTCTCCCACACGGTCGGCGGCGAACGGCGCGAGCTTCGCCACTCCGCTCCGGAATGTCTCGAGGCCGCGCGCGTGGATCGTCTCGACGGATCCCTTCGGGATGACGTAGCCGCACTGCCAGTACTCGCCGCGGTTGATCATGATGAAGATCCGGCCGATGTCGAAGCGCCCCATGGTCTGTGCGGGATCGGCGGGTCGCCGGGAGAGGCGGAACCACAAGACGTCCATGGGTGCGCCGAGCTCCAGACTATGGAGGAGGGCCTTCTCCCGGACCACCGAGGACCGGCCATCGGCGCCCACGATCAGGTCCGCGCGGATCGCCAGTGGGCCCTCCGGTGTGGTCACGCGAACGCCCACCGTGCGCCCCGCCTCCTCGATCAACCCGGTCACCTCCGCGCGCATCCGCAGATCGAAGGAGGGGTAGCGGCCCGCCAGCGCGGCGAGGAAGTTCAGGAAGTCCCACTGCGGCATGAACGCAATGAACTTGCAGCGGGTCGGCAAGTGGCGAAAGTCCGCGACGGGCAGCGATACGTCACCGATCTGCGCGTTGATCTCGTGCACCTCCTGGTGGGGGAGCTTCAAGAAGTCCTGCAGCACGCCCAGCTCGTGCAGGAGCTCGAGCGTGGAGGGGTGGATCGTGTCGCCTCGGAAGTCGCGGAGAAAGTCCGCGTGCTTCTCCAGGACGACGACGTCGACACCCGCGCGGGCCAGCAACAGCCCCAGCATCATCCCCGCCGGGCCGCCACCGGCGATGCAGCAGCGGACCCACGTCACCTCCCGAGCCATGCGGGCTCCCTCCTTTCAGTCAGCGCGAACGATGATACTGCGAGCGCGGTCGACCTTCAGCGCAGCGCGCCGACACCGTCAACATGTCCTGACAGTGTCATGGGGGGATCGGTCGGCACCGCGTGCGCTGCGCCCGAGGGGGCGCTGCCTTCTCGGAGGACCCGCGCCGTGGCCCGCCTGCGCGCGTGGCATCGAAGTTGCTCATAATCGGCCGCGGAATCGCGGAGGACTTGCCGGATGACGACGGACGGATCAGCGAGAGTCGATAGCGATCGGGACGGAGAGCCTGACGACGCCGAGATCGCCCGTCTCTTCGTCGAGCTGGCCGGGCGCCAGATCTCGTACCTGGCGGCGGGGGACCCGGCGGCTCTCCTGGCCATCGTGCTGGTCCACGGGTCGGGCGTGAGCGCACGCTACTGGATCAACCAGCTTCGTGACCTGCGCGAGGCGGCACGGGTGGTGGCGATCGATCTGCCCGGACACGGGAAGTCCGATCCGATTCACACGGCGAGCGTCGAGCAGTATGCGGAGGCCGTCGCCAAGGTTCTCGAGGTTCTGGGAACCGGTCCGGTCATCGTCGTCGGGCATTCGCTGGGTGGCGCGGTCGCCATTTCACTCGCCGCGCGGCGGCCTGACCGGGTGATCGGCCTCGTTCTCCTCTCGAGCTGCGCGAAGCTTCCGGAGGTCGAGAGCGTCTGGGGGCGGTTCCTGCCGTATTTCCCGGGCCCCCTCCGCAAGCTCCTCTTCTTTTCGATGGCGCAGAAGCTGCTTTTCGCGCCCGGGGTGGAGAGTCGCGCGGTGAGCCTCGGCATGCAGGAGCTCCGATCCTGCCGACCGGAGACGATCCTGAGCGACCTCCACGCCGCGAAGGCCATGGACCTGACCCAGGCGGCAACGCGGGTCGATGCCCCCACCCTCATCATGTGCGGGAGCCGGGACCGACTCACTCCCCCCGAGCTCTCCCGGCGCCTCAGCGATCTCATCCCCCGATCACGCCTCCACCTCGTCGAGGGGGCCGGACACATGCTGCTCCTGGAAGTCCCGGCGCACGTGAGTCGGGAAATTCTAGCCTTCGCGCGCTCGATCGCCGGGCCGGGCACGGTGCCGTCGTTGACCGTCGTTCTCCGCCGAGGGCGCTCGCTCGTTCGCCGGCTCCTGCGCTGGGTCTGGCGCCCGCGCCAGCGTGTCTAGCCCTTGACGGCGCCCGCCGTGAGGCCTTCGACCATGTAGCGCTGCAGGTAGGTGTAGAGCCCGATCACGGGCCCCGTGGTCAGGACGGACGCCGCCATCAGCTCGCCCCACAGAAAGATGTCGCCGAACATCAGGTCGTTCAGGCCGACGGGGATCGTCTTCAGCTCGGTGTCGTGCACGAAGACGAGCGCGTAGAGGAACTCGTTCCAGGCGAGCGTGAACGCGAAGAGCGCGGCCGCCAGGATGCCCGGTGTCGTGAGCGGGAGGATGACGCGTCTGAACGCGCCGAGCCGCGTGGCGCCGTCCACCATCGCCGCCTCCTCGAGGTCGCGCGGGATCGACCGGAAGAAGCCCATCAGGAGCCAGGTGCAGAAGGGGACCGTGAACGTCGGGTACGCGACGAGCAGCGCCCAGAGGCTATTCACCAGGTCGAAGGTCCTGAGGATCGTGTAGAGCGGGATGAAGAGCAGGGTGGGCGGAACGAGGTAGACGATGAGCACGGTCGTCGCCAGGAGTCGCCGACCGGGATACCGGATGCGCGTGAGGCTGTAGCCGGCGAGGCTTGCCACGAGCACGGTCGTGAGCGTGGTGCCGACGGCGACGAGCGCGCTGTTCCGCATCCAGGTCGGGAAGTTCGTCGTGCCGAGGAGCGCCGCGTAGTTGCCGAGCGTCGCCGGCCTCGGGTAGTAGTACGGTGCCAGGCTCTGGAGCTGCGCCGACGTCTTCAGCGAGGTGTTCACCATCCAGTAGAAGGGCACCCCGACCACGAGGAGCAGGACGCCGATGACGCTGTAGGCGAGCGCGTCACGCCCGGCCACCTACTCCTCCCGCGTGAGGTAGCGCGTGACGATCACGATCATCACCGCGATCACGGGCATCAGGTACATCGACACGGCGACCGCCTTGCCCCATCGTAGCGCCTGGAAGCCGACCTCGTACGTGTAGGTCGCCAGCACATGGGTCGCGGTGCCGGGCCCGCCTCGCGTCAGCACGTAGACGATGTTGAAGTCGTTGAGCGTGAAGATGAGCGAGATGAGCGTCGTCACGATCAGGACGAGGCGGAGGCCCGGCAGCGTGATGTGCCAGAAGCGTTGACCGGGCGACGCGCCGTCCACGGCCGCCGCCTCGTAGAGGTCGCGCGGAATCGCCTGCATGCCGGCCAGCAGAGAGACGCCGAAGAACGGGAAGCCGCGCCAGATGTTGGCCGTGATGACCGCGGCCATCGCGGTCGCCGGCTGCCCGAGCCAGGCGATCGGCTCGCGCTGGAGCCCCACGCGCTGGAGGGTCACGTTGACGACGCCCCAGAGCGCGTTGAACATCCAGTGCCACGTGAGTGCCGTGATGACCGTCGGAATCACCCACGGCACCAGCAGCAGGGCGCGCACGAGCGACCGGGCGACGAGGGCCTGCTGAAGCGCCAGGGCCATGAGCATCCCGAGCACGACCTTCACGCCGACCGAGCCCAGGGTGAAGACCGCGCTGTTCCAGACAACCTTGTGGAAGATCGGGTCCCGCGTCAGGGCCGCGTAGTTCGCGAGGCCCACAAAGCGCGGCGCGTAGCCGACGTACTTGTCGGTGAGGCTGATCCAGACGGCGTTGCCCAGGGGATAGGCGACGAGCCCGAGGACGAGAACGCCGAGCGGCAGGACGAAGAGGTAGCCGACGAGCGCGTCAGCGCGACGGGACGTTCGCGTAGATGTCCCTGATGCGGGTGTCGGCCTCCCCGAGCGCGCGGTCGATGTCCCAACCGTCCACGATGACGCGCGCGCAGAGGTCCGTGAGAACGTGGGTCGCGACGACCTCGGCGGCGGCGGCCGTCAGCGGGCCGGGCCAGCCCGGCGTGCGCGCGTACTTCGGCGCCTCGAGCACGGCCCGGTACGATTCGTTCTTCTGCCAGTACGGGTCCGCGCGCAGCCGCGCGAACGCCGGCACCATCTGACCCCACGAGCTGTGCATGTACTTCTTCGCCTCGTCGCCGGACATGATGAACCGGATCAGGTCCTTGGCCAGCTCGGGCTGCCTCGAGGTGTTGAACACCGTGAACGACAGGAGGAGCACGTCGTGGTTCCGCCCCGCGGGTCCCGCCGGCTTGATCGTCATGAGCGTGTCTTTCAGGATCGGGCGGTTCTCTTTCTCGAGGACGTAGTAGATGCTCGGGCCGTTGAAGGTGATCGCGATCTTGCCCGTGAGAAACGCCTCGTTGTTGCCGAAGCCCGTCCACGACATCGCATCGGGCGGCACCGTCTTGTCGTTCAGGTAGATCTCGCTCGCCCAGCGGACGACCGTCCGCCACGTGTCGTTGACGATCGACTGGTAGCCGCCGCTCTCGTCCGCCCATCCGCCGCCGTACGAGTACAGGAGCGCCTGAAACACGCCGTAGCCGTCTGCGCTGCGGTTCCAGCTCTGACCGAGCGGGTAGTCCATCACGCCCTTGGCCTTGATGAGCCGGCTGGCTTCGCGCACCTCCTCCCACGTCGTCGGGATCTTCGTCCCCGCCTTCCGGAGGATGTCTGCGCGGACGAATTGCATATCGGTGATGTAGTTGAAGGGCACCGCGTGGAAGCGGCCGTTGGGCGCGCGCACGACCGGCAGCGCCGACTCGAGGATCGGGCCGTTGGCGCGCACCAGCTCGTCCGCCAGATCCGTCAGGTCCGTGAGCCGGCCCATACCGCGGTAGCGCGCGGGGCCGATCGTCTGGAGCTGGCCGACGTCGGGGAGCGCGTTCGTCTCGATCGCGGCGACGTACTTCGTCTCGATGTCGTCGAACGTGAAGTACTCGATCACGGGCTCGACGTTCTTCGACGCCGCCCAGCGCTTGATCGAGTCCTCGAGCGCGCGATTGGCGTCCGGCACGTAGGTGCGGAGGAGCCAGACGCGGAACTTCGCCTTCTGGGCGAGCGCGAGGCCGCTGCCGCCGGTGACGAGGACCAGGGCGGCGAGGACGATCGAGAGACCGCGGGCGAGCAGGGTCATGGCGGCGCCTCCCTTGCGACCGGATACCTAGCAAGGCGCACCCGTTCGTGTCAAGCCGCGGCGCGCGTGGCCCTGCTTGACTCGGACCACCGAGCCGTGGTCTAAGCTCTCGTAACCGATCGGCGACGCGATGGTCACGGAGGGGGCACGATGAAGCTCAGCGGCGAGCAGCTCGAGAGCCTCTACACCACGATGGTTCGGATCCGCCGCTTCGACGAGAAGACCGCGGAGCTCTTCCACGCCGGGCTCGTCAAGGGCACGGCGCACAGCTACGTCGGCGAGGAGGCGGTGGCGGCCGGCGCCTGCGCGAACCTCCGCGAGGGCGACTATATCGTCGGCACCCACCGGGGCCACGGCCACTGCATCGCCAAGGGCGCACGCGTGGACCGCATGATGGCCGAGCTCATGGGCCGCCAGGACGGCTACTGCCGTGGCCTCGGCGGTTCGATGCACATCGCCGCCCTCGACCTGAACGTCCTGGGATGCAACGGGATCGTCGCGGCGGGGCTCCCGATCGGCACGGGCGCGGCACTCGCGACGCGGCTCGCGAAGACCGACAGCGTGGTCATCGCCTTCTTCGGCGACGGCGGCGCCAATCAGGGCGTGGTCCACGAGGCGCTGAACCTCGCCGCCGTGTGGAAACTGCCCATCGTCTACCTCTGCGAGAACAATCAGTACGCGCTCTCGACGGCGACGGCGCGGACGACGGCGGGCGAGTCGATCGCCGCCCGCGCCGCCGCGTACGAGATCCCGGGCGTCCGTGTCGACGGCAACGACGTCCTCGCCGTCTACGAGGCCGTGCGTGAGGCCGTGACGCGCGCCCGGCGGGGCGAAGGGCCCACGCTCGTGGAGGCGGTGACGTACCGCTGGGGCGGCCATTCGATGCGCGCGAACCTCCCCGAGTACCGGACCAAAGAGGAGGAACGCGAGTGGATGGAGCGCGACCCCATCGCGCGCCTCCGGGTCCATCTGGTGGACCAAACGCGCGCGACGCCGATGCGGCTCAAGGAGCTCGAGGAGGCGGTCGAGCTCGAGCTCGACCGCGCGGTCGAGTTCGCGAAGGCGAGCCCCGAGCCCACCGTGGAATTGATGGAGTCGTCCGTGTACGCCCCCCACCTCGAGGTCGGCGAGCCCGCGCGGGGCGGCGGGCGCGAGATCACGATGGCCGAGGCCCTCAACGAGGCGCTCCACGGCGAGATGGAGCGCGACAAGCGTGTCTTCGTCATGGGCGAGGACGTCGGTCTGATCGGCGGCATCTTCGGCGTGACCCGCGGGCTCCGCGAGCGATTCGGCGAGGACCGTGTGCGCGACACGCCGATCTCGGAGGCGACGTTCGTCGGCGCCGGCGTCGGCGCGGCGATCGCCGGGCTCCGACCGGTCGTCGAGATCCAGATCTTCGACTTCGTCGCGCTCACGATGGACCAGCTCGTCAACCAGGCGGCGAAGTTCCGCTACATGCTCGGCGGCCGGCCCACGGTGCCGCTCGTGATCCGCGGGCCCCAGGGCGGCGGCATCCGCCTCGCCGCCCAGCACTCGCAGAGCCTCGAGGCGTGGTTCGCCC
>MNCR01000130.1 GCA_001914535.1 Candidatus Rokubacteria bacterium 13_2_20CM_69_15_1 | reverse complement strand
GTCACGAAGCCAGGCGCAGGCCGGAGCGCAGCTCGTAGAGCTCTTGGTCCACGAGCGACGCGTTCGCGATCCGTGCGAGGTTGCCGCAGAAGCGGCAGTGGATGAACGCGGGCTCACGGCGCACGAACGTGCTCGCGCACTTCGGGCAGTGGGTCCCCGGCTCCGCCAGAAACCGCTTCGCGGCCCGGCGGAGGGTGTGCTCGGGAGTCAGCCGGATCACCCGGTTCATTGACAGGGGGCCATTGTACACCGAGACCAGGGGCGATGGGTGCTCGATGAGGGCGGAGGGCGTCGCCGCCGCGATCGCCTACCACCGTGCGCACGAGTCCGCGTGGCGGCGCGACTTCCTCGCCGAGTCCGGCCGCTACATCGGCGTCGCCGACGAGCCCCCGGCCCTCGACGACGTGCTCGGTCCCGTGCTGCCACGCGGGGGGCCGAACGGGCTGATCCTCCGAGGCGGCTCCGTCGTCGCCGAGTGGGGCGACACGCAGCGCGCCGACATGAGCTTCAGCGTGGCGAAGAGCTACCTCGCGACGCTGGCCGGTCTCGCGCTGATGCGCGGGCTCATCCGCGACATCGACGATCGGGTCGGCGATTACGCGCTCGATGACGGCTTCGACTCTCCCCACAACCGCCCGATCACCTGGCGCCACCTGCTCCAGCAGACGAGCGAGTGGCAGGGCACGCTCTGGGGGAAGCCCGACTCGATCGACCACAACCGTGACCTCGGCAAGAGCGAGCTCGGCGCTTCGGAGAAAGGCCGGCCACGGCCGCTGCGGCCGCCGGGCACGCTCTGGGAGTACAACGACGTACGCGTGAACCGCCTCAGCCTGTCGCTGCTCCGCGTGTTTCGCCGGCCGCTGCCCGACGTCCTGCGCGAGGCGATCATGGACCCGCTCGACGCGTCGCCGCACTGGGAGTGGCGGCCGTACCGCAACGCCTGGGTCGAGGTCAACGGCGTGCGGATGCCGTCGGTGCCGGGCGGCTCGCACTGGGGCGGCGGGCTCTGGATGTCCACGCGCGACCACGCGCGCTTCGGCCTCCTGATCCAGCGCGGCGGCGCGTGGCGGGGCAAGGAGCTGCTGGCGCGGGCGTGGATCGAAGAGATGCTCCGGCCGTGCCCGCTCAACCCGGAGTACGGCCTCCTCTGGTGGCTCAACACCGGGCGCCGTCAGTTCCCGAGCGCGCCCGAGTCGTGCTACGCGGCGCGGGGCGCCGGGAGTAACGTCGTCTTCGTCGATCCCGAGCACGATCTGATCGCCGTCGTCCGCTGGATCGACAAGGCGAGTCTCGACGGGTTCCTCGGGCTCGTCCTCGACAGCGTCACGGGCTGAGCGCGCGGCTTTACGGGTCGAGGAATCCCTTCCCCGCGTCGGCCAGCCGGGCGAGGCGCGCGGCCGGCTGCCAGGCGTCGCCGTGCTGCCGCTGGAACTCGCGCATCCGGTCGCGGATCACCTTGAGGCCGATCGAGTCCGCCCAGAACATCGGGCCGCCCCGGTAGACGGGCCACCCATAGCCGTAGACCCAGATCACGTCGATGTCGCTCGCGCGGATCGCAAGCTTCTCGTCGAGGATCTTCGCTCCCTCGTTCACCATCGGGTAGAGCAGGCGCTCGAGGATCTCCGCGTCCGAGATCGCGCGGCGCGCGATGGACTGGGCCTTCGCGACCTCGAGGATGATCTTCTCGACCTCGGGATCGGGGATCGGCGTGCGATCGTTGCCCACGTAGTGGTAGTAGCCCGCGCCCGTCTTCTGGCCGAAGCGCCCGAGCTCGCAGAGCCGGTCGGCGACGGGAGACGTGAGCCCCTTACCCTTGCGGATCCGCCAGCCGACGTCGAGGCCGGCGAGGTCACCCATCGCAAACGGTCCCATCGGGAAGCCGAAGTCGTAGAGGACCTTGTCCACCTGGTGGGGAGGCGCCCCCTCGAGGATGAGCTTCTCGGCTTGGGACCCGCGCGCGTGAAGCATCCGGTTGCCCACGAAGCCGTCGCAGACGCCGACGAGCACCGGCACTTTGGCGATGCGCCGGCCCACGGCCATCGCTGTCGCGATCGTGGTCTTCGACGTCTTGGCGCCGCGCACGACCTCGAGGAGCCGCATGACGTTGGCGGGCGAGAAGAAGTGCATGCCGATGACGCTCTCCGGCCGGCGCGTCACGGAGGCGATCACATCGACGTCGAGCGTCGAGGTGTTGGTGGCGAGCACCGCGTCGGCCTTGCAGATCTTGTCGAGCTTGGCGAAGACGTCCTTCTTGATCGGCATGTCCTCGAAGACCGCCTCGACCACGATGTCGGCGTCGGCGATCGCGCCCAGGTCCATGGCGCCATGGATCAGTCCCATGCGCCGCTCCACGTCTGCCGCCGTCAGCCGGCCCTTGCTCGCCGTCGCCTCGTAGTTCTTTCGCACGACGCCGAGGCCGCGCTCGAGCGGTTCCCGCGAGACCTCGATCACGGTGACGGGAATAGACGCGTTGGCGAAGTTCATCGCGATCCCACCGCCCATCGTGCCGGCGCCCAGCACGGCCGCCTTCTTGATCTCTTTCGCCGGCGTGTCGGGCGGGACGTCCGGGATTTTCGCCGCGTCGCGCTCGGCGAAGAAGAAATACCGCTGCGCCCTCGACTCGGGCGAGGCCAAGAGCTCGAGGAACAGCTCGCGCTCGCGCGTGAGCCCCGCGTCGAACGGCAGGGCCACCGCCGCCTCGACCGCCTTGATGCAGCTCTCCGGCGCCCGGAAGCCGCGCGTCTGGCGCGCGACGGACTTCCGGAAGCTCGCGAAGACCTCCGGCTTCCCGCGCGCCTGCGCGATCTTGTCCTCGACGTCGCGAATCTTCTTGAGGGGCCGGTTGTCGTCGAGGACCTTCTCGGCGAAGGCGACTCCGGCTCCGGTCAGGTCACCGTCCACGATCGCGTCGATCAGCCCGTGCGTGAGGGCCTCGTCCGCGCCGATCGGGTCGCCGCTCACGATCATCTGGAGCGCCTTCTCGACGCCCACCACCCGCGGCAGCCGTTGCGTGCCGCCGGCGCCGGGCAGGAGGCCAAGCCTGACCTCGGGCAAGCCGAAGCGCGCTGTCTTCACCCCCACCCGGTAATGACAGGCGAGCGCGACCTCGAGACCGCCGCCGAGCGCGGTACCGTGGACGGCGGCGACGACGGGCTTCGGGGCGCCCTCGATCCGGTCGAGAACCTCGTGGAGGCCGGGCTCCTTCGGCGGCTTGCCGAACTCGGTGATGTCGGCGCCGGCGACGAAGGTGCGACCGGCGCAGGTGATGACGATGGCGCCGACCGTCGCGTCGGCGGTCGCCTGGTTGACGCCGTCGCGCAGCCCCTGGCGCACGTGCTGGCTCAGGGCGTTGACGGGTGGGTTATTGACGGTCAGAACGGCGACGCGGCCGCGGCGCTCGAGATCGACGGACTGGGTGATCGCTGTCATGGCGCTCCTCTTTCGGGTTGACTCGCGGCGTAATCATACCTCCGATCTGGCCACCGCCGGCCGCTTGACTCCCGGCCCGCGCGGGGTTAACTCAGAAGAGACGGGAGGGTGAAGGCGCCTCCTCCTGGTCGTGGCGCCAACCGACGTGGGGGTGATCATGGAAACTCCACCCGGGTCGACAGGCGCGCCGCGGGTGCTGTAAGACCGGTGGCGCGCTCACCGAGCGTTCCGCAGTACTGAGTCCCGGCGCACGCCGGGGCGCGCAGCGTTGGGCTGCGCATACCACCTGACGAGCTCGGGGGCGGTTTCCGGAGCCGTCCCCGAGCCTCTACTACCGCGCCGTTCCGACTGGCGGACGATTCACGCGAGGTCGAGCGTCGCGCCGCGCCGTAGCAGCGCCTCAGCCTGTTCGACCATGCCGCGCACGATGCTCGCCGCGCTCGGGCGGTCGTGGACCAGTCCGACGCACTCTCCCGCGACGATCGCGACCGTGTCGAAGTCCTGGCGGTCTCTGGCGGCCGCGTACGCCTCGGCCAGGCTGCCGCGCGCGGCCTGGGCCTCGGCCTCGCGCTCGGACCACTGGTCGGTCAGCTTGTTCCGCACGACGCGGAACGAAAACTCGTCGGGCCAGGGCACGCCGCGCAGCGCGTCGATGGCCGTGGTCCGCACGGTGTCGTCGCCGGTGGCAAGAATCCCACGCTCGGTTGCGGCGCGCGGCGTGAGCGCTTCGGCGGAGGCCCAGAAGCGGGTGCCGACCACCACGCCGTCTGCGCCGAGCATGAGGGCCGCCGCCAGTCCCCGGCCGTCGGCGATGCCGCCCGCGGCGAGCAGCAGCGTCGCGGGGGAGCGCTTCGCAAGATAATCCGCCGCCTCTGGCACGAATGGCAGCGTGGCGCGCTTCGCGCCATGGCCGCCGGCTTCGGCTCCCTGCGCGACGATCGCCGCGGCGCCCGCCGTGAGCGCCGCATCGATGTGCGCGAGGTTTTGCGCCTGGCAGACGAGCCTGGCGCCGGCGCGACGAATGCGCTCGGCGAAGGGGAGTGGGTCGCCGAACGAAAGAAACACACAGGCCGGGCGATGGGGCAGCACCGCGTCGAGGGCGCGCGGCGCGCGCGCGAGCGCCCAGGTGATAAAGCCGACGCCGAACGTCTGCCCCTGGACGTGGGCCAGCTCGGCGTGCAGATCCGGCTCGCCGCCGAGCGTGCCGGCATAGCCGCCGCCGATGATGCCCAGCCCGCCGGCGGCGGAGACGGCGGCCGCCAGACGGCCCCCGGTGACCAGCCCCATTGGCGCACAGACGATCGGATGGCGAATGCCGAATGCTTCCGTCAGTCGCGTTCGCATGGTCGATCCTCCAGGGTTCGCGCGTCCCATGGTACCAGCCCATCGCGATCCCATGACCGCCTTCTCGAGGTCGCTGTCCCCGGCGCGGCCCCTGCGTTATAGTGGCCGCCATGAAAATCGCCAGGGTGGAGTCGCTGCACGCGGATGCGGGTCAACGGAACTTCGACTTCCTCAAGATCACGACCGACGACGGGCTCGTCGGCTGGAGCGAGTACAACGAGTCCTTCGGAGGTGTGGGGGTGTCGGCCGTCATCGACGGGCTCGCGCCCCAGATCATCGGACGCGACCCGCGCGCCTACGAGGCGCTCGTCGCGCTCCTGTACGCCGTGCGCCGCCAGGCGGCCGGCGGCATCGCGCAGCAGGCGATCGGCGCGATCGAGAACGCGCTGCTGGACATCAAGGCCAAGGCGCTCGGCATCCCGGTCTACGAGCTTCTCGGAGGGCCGGTGCGCGACCGGATCCGCCTCTACTGGTCGCACTGCGGGACGTACCGTCTCCAGTGGTCCGCGGAGATGCAGATCCCGCCGCTCCGCACGCTCGACGACGTGGTGAAGGTCGGCCGAGAAGTGGTCGAGCGCGGCTTCACCGCGCTCAAGACCAACGTCTTCGTTCTGGGTCGAAATCCGTATCTGCACTCGCCGGGCTTCGCGCGCCGCGGCCCGGGCTTCCCCGAGCTGAACGCCGAGCGCGACGTGCTCACGGCGCTCCGCGACCAGCTCGCGGCGTTTCGCGAGGGGACGGGGCCCGACGTGGACCTTCTCGTGGACCTCAACTTCAACTTCAAGACGGAGGGGTTCCTGAAGGTCGCGCGCTCGATCGAGCCCTTCGATATCTTCTGGGTCGAGATCGACACGCGCGACCCGAAGGCGCTCCACGACATTCGTCGGTCCACGCGGATCCCGGTCGCCTCCTGCGAGTGCCTCTTCGGCCGGCGCGACTACCGGCCCTACTTCGAGGCGCGGGCCGTGGATGTGGCGATCATCGACACGCCGTGGAACGGCGTGGCCGAGTCGGTGAAGATCGCCGCCATGGCCGACACGTACGAGGTGAACGTGGCGCCGCACAACTTCTACGGTCACCTCGCGACGTTCATGAACGCCCACTTCTGCGCGGTCGTGCCGAACCTCCGCATCATGGAGATCGACCTCGACACGGTGCCCTGGTACGACGAACTCGTGACCGTCCGGCCCGTGATCGAGGACGGGCACCTCCGCCTGTCCACGGCCCCGGGCTGGGGCACGGAGGTCAACGAGGACGCGGTGCGCGCGCACCCGCCGAAGAAGCGCTGAGGGGACTGCCCAGGGAGGCGCCGATGAGAGCTCTCCGCATCGTGACGCTCGCCGTGCTCGCCGGCTGGCCCGCGTGGTCCGCGGCCCAGACCATCAAGGTCGGCGCGGTCGTGCCGCTCACCGGGCGCTACGGCGGCGGCGGCGCCCAGGTCCGCGCCGGCTACGAGATCGGCGTCGAGCACGTGAACGCCGCCGGCGGCGTCTCCGTGGGCGGCAAGACGATGGAGCTGGAGCTGACGCTGCTGGACGACGAGTCGGATGCCACCAAGACCGTGAGCCGCCTCGAGACGCTGGCCGCGCAGGGCGTCGTCGCCTATCTCGGCGGGTTCGGCTCCGACCTCCACGCGGCCGCCGCGTCGGTCGCCGAGAAGAACAAGACGCCGTACCTCGGCGTCGCCTTCGCGCTCCACAAGATCCACACGCAGGGGTTCCACTATCTCTTCTCGCCCTTCTGGAAGTCGCCCGACATCAAGCAACACACGATCGATCTCCTCACCTCGATCCCCGCCGCCGAGCGTCCGAGGGCCGCCGCGATCTTCCAGGAGAAGACGGACTGGGGACGCGAGATGGCGGCCGCGTGGACCGAGGCGGGGAAGGCGGCCGGCTACGAGGTCGTCGTCAACGGTGAGTACGCGCCCGGCGCCAAGGACTTCTCCGACCTGATCCTCAAGGCGAGGAGCGCGAACGCGGACATGGTGCTCGGCCTGCCGACGCCGCCCGACGGCATGACGATCGTCAAGCAGATGAAGGAGCTCGGCCTGAGCCCGAAGATGACGCTGCTGATCCGCGCGCCCGACCCGCCGATCTGGTCGAAGAACCTCGGCAAGGACGGCGACTATGTCGTCCTCGCCCCCGGCTGGCACCACGCGGTCAAGGCGCCTGGAGTTCGAGAGCTGAACCTGGCGCACGTGAAGAAGGTCGGCCGGCCGGCGGATCCCATCGCCGGCCCGGCGTACGCGTGCGTCCAGATCCTCGCCGGCGCGATCGGCCGCGCGGGCTCGCTCGACCGCGACAAGATCCGCGACGCCATCGCGGCGACCGACATGGTGACGGTCATCGGCCCCGTCAAGTTCCGCCCGGACGGCACGGGCATCGTCAACGCCGTCTTCCTCCAGTGGCTCAACGGCAAGCAGGAGCTCGTCTGGCCCCGTGATTCGGCCACCGCGCCGCTCGCCTATCCGGCGCCGCCGTTCGCCAAGCGGTGATGCGCCGGGAGGACGCGCGCTGACCCTCCTGGAGGTTGAGCGGGTCTCCAAGGCATTCGGAGGCGTGCGCGCGGTCAGCGACGTCAGCTTCGCCGTCGCGGAGGGGGAGCTGGTCGGCGTCATGGGCCCCAACGGGTCGGGGAAGACGACGCTCTTCAACCTGATCGCCGGCGCCCTGCGACCGGACGCCGGTGCGATTCGCCTCCGCGACCGGAACCTCGCCGGGCGCGCGCCGCACCGCGTGTGCGCCGAAGGCATCGCGCGGACGTTCCAGCTCGTGCGGCCGTTCGCCGGGCTCTCGGCCCTCGACAACGTGCTCGTCGGGCGTCTCTACGGGCGGGCGCGCGGCGCGCGGCACGCGGCCGTCGGGGAGGCGGAGCGGCTGCTCGCGCTCGTCGGGCTCGAGGGCAAGGCGCACCTCCTTCCCGCGCACCTCACGCTGATCGACCGAAAGCGCCTGGAGCTGGCGCGCGCGCTCGCCACCGCGCCGCGCCTCCTGCTGCTCGACGAGTTCATGGCCGGGCTCAACCCGGCGGAGACGGAGAGCGCCATGGCGCTCATCAGGAGGATCCAGGGCGAAGGCGTCACGCTCCTCATGGTCGAGCACATCGTGTGGGCGCTGATGGACCTGTCGCGACGGCTCATCGTGCTGAGCGCCGGGGAGAAGATCGCCGACGGGCCGCCCGACGCCGTCGCCGCCGACCCTCTGGTGATCGAGGTCTACCTGGGCGGTACGCGCGGGAGCGCGAGGCGTGCTTGAGGTCCAGGCGGTCGAGGCCGCCTACGGACCCTTCCTCGCGCTGTCCGGCGTCACCCTGACGATCCATCCGGGCGAGATCGTCGCGCTCCTCGGCCCCAACGGGGCGGGGAAGACCACCCTCATCCGATGCATCACCGGGCTCCTCCGCCCGCGCGCGGGTCTCGTCCGGTTCGAGGGCGAGCCGCTCGGCGACGTGCCGGCCCACGCGATCGTGGAGCGGGGCCTCGCGGTGGTCCCGGAGGGGCGGCGGCTCTTCGGTGCGATGACCGTCGAGGAGAACCTGGAGCTGGGCGCCTTCGTGCCGCGCGCGCGGTCACGGCGGGCCGCTGGGCTCGAGCGCGTCTACGCAATCTTCCCCGTCCTGCGGGGGAGCCGGCGGCAGATCGCGAGCGCCCTCTCGGGCGGCCAGCAGCAAATGGTGGCCATCGGTCGCGCGCTCATGGCCAACCCGAGGCTCTTGGTCCTCGACGAGCCGTCGCTCGGGCTCGCGCCGCTGCTCGTCGAGTCCATCTTCGAGGTCCTGCGCGAGATCAACGCGAGCGGTGTGTCGATCCTCCTCGTGGAGCAGAACGTCCAGGCGGCGCTCACTCTCTCACGCCGCGCGTATATCCTCGAGGCCGGCCGCATGGCGGGCGAAGGGAGCGCCGCCGCCCTCCTCGACGATGCCCGCGTGCGCCGCGCCTATCTCGGCCCCCTGGCGCCATGAACGCCTTCCTCCAGCAGCTCGTGCTGGGGCTCCTCATCGGCGGGCTCTACGGGCTCGCCGCCGCCGGCCTCTCGCTCGTCTTCGGCGTCCTCAAGGTCCTCAACGTCGCCCACGGCCAGCTGATCATGCTCGGCGGCTACGGCGCCTTCTGGCTCTTCGCGCTCTGGGGCCTCGACCCCTTCGCGTCCCTCGCCCTCGTCGTCCCCGGCGCGCTCGTCCTGGGCGTCATCCTCTACGGGGCGCTCTTCGGCTGGGTCGTGCGCGCGCACGAGGAGACGCGCGTGAAGAATTCGCTCCTCATCGGCTTCGGGCTCGCCCTGGCACTCGACGGAGCGGCGGTGCGGCTCTGGACCGCGGACGAGCGCTCGATCACCACGGGCTACGCCGGCGCCGTCTTCGAGTTCGGCGGGCTCGCCGTGCCGCTCGTGCGCCTGGCGAGCCTCGCGCTGGCCTTCGCCCTGATCGGCGGCCTCCACCTCCTGCTGAGACGATGGCGCTGGGGACGCGCGATCCGCGCGACGGCGGAGGACTGGGAAGCCGCGCTGATGACCGGGATCGACGTGCGGCGCGCGTACCTGCTCGCGTTCGCCATCGGCACGGCGCTCGCGGGCGCCGCGGGCACGCTGGTCAGCGTCGGCTACTCGATCAGCCCGTCGATCGGCCTCGAGTGGACGCTGAAGGCGCTCATCGTCGTCGTCCTCGCCGGGCTCGGCTCGATGCTGGGCACGTTCGTCGGTGGCCTCGTGCTCGGCCTGGCCGAGGCGCTGAGCGCGACGGTGTTCGGCGGGCCGTATCGCGAGGTCGTGGGCCTCGTCATCTTCTTCGTCGTCCTCGTGGCCCGCCCGCAGGGTCTCTTCGCCCGGTGACTCGAGCGCGACAGCTCGTGCTCGGGCCGGCGACGGTCGCCCTTCTGGCCGTGCTCCCGCTCGTCGTGCGGCGCGACGACGTGCTGAACTTCCTCTTCCTCGTGCTCCTCTCCATCACGCTCGCGCAGAGCTGGAACATCGTCGCCGGCTACGCGGGCCAGGTGAACCTGGGCCACGCGGCGTTCTTCGGCCTCGGCGCCCTGACGACCCGCACGCTCTGGAGCGCGGGCACGCCCGTCCTCGCCGGGATGGCGGCCGGCGCCGTCGTCGCCGCCCTGTTCGCGCTCGTGATCGGCGCGGCGGCCTTCCGGCTGCGCGGCGCCTACTTCGCGATCGGCACGCTTGCGCTCGGCGAGATCCTCCGTATCACGGTGGGCAACGTGCTCGCGGAGGTCTCGACGCTCCCCGCGACGACGATCGCCGGTTACCGGCTGGCCAACCGTTACTATCTCGCGCTCGGCCTCGCCGCCGTCGCCGTCCTGGCGGTGGCGGTCCTCGGCTCTTCGCGCCTCGGCCTCGGCATGCAGGCGATCCGGGAGGACGAGGACGCGGCGGAGGCGAGCGGGGTCGGGGCGCTCAAGCTGAAGCTCCTCGCGCTGGTGCTGTCGACGGCGTTGGCGGGGCTCGCCGGGGGACTCTTCGCCTACTATCACATCAGCTACTACCCGGCCCATCCCTTCAGCCCGCACTGGACCTTCGACTCGCTCCTGATCACGTTCATCGGCGGCGTCGGCACGGTTCACGGCCCGGTGCTGGGCGCCCTGTTCTACGTTTTCCTCCGGGAGTACCTGGCGATCCGCTGGGTCGACTTCCACCTGCTGATCTTCGGCGCGCTGTTCGTCGCGATCGTCCTGCTCCTGCCGGGCGGACTCGTGGAGGCCGTGGCGCGGCTCCGCGCCTTCACACGGCGCGCGTGATAGGATGTCGCCGACCATGAGCGGACGCATCGGCATCGTCGGCGACTTCGATCCGACGAACCGCACCCATCGTTTCACGAACGAAGCGCTCGACCACGTTCGGCTCCCCTTCGAGTGGGTGGAGACGGACACGATCGGGGACGCGCCCGAGCAGCGGCTCGCCGCGTACCACGGTCTCTGGATCGCGCCGGCCAGCCCCTACCGCAGCATGGAGGGCGCGCTCTCGGCGATCCGCTACGCCCGCGAGCGGGGCGTCCCCCTCGTCGCCACCTGAGGCGGCTTCCAGCACGCGATCGTCGAGTTCGCGCGCAACGTTCTCGGGTTCCGAGACGCCGACCACGCCGAGACGGCGCCGGGCGCCGAGCGGCTCGTCATCACGCCGCTCGCGTGCTCGCTCGTCGGGCAGCGGCAGACGGTCGTCGTGCGCCCCGGGACTCGCGCGTCAGCGCTGTACGGCGTGACGGAGGCGACCGAGGACTTTTTCTGCAACTACGGTGTCAACCCGGACTACCATCGGCGGCTCGAGGCCGGCGGACTCCGGGTGAGCGGTCTCGGCGGCGCGGGCGAGGTCAGGATCGTCGAGCTTCCCGATCACCCGTTCTTCCTCGCCACCCTGTTCTTGCCGCAGGCCCGCTCGACCGCGGCGAGCCCGCACCCGCTGCTCGCGGGCTACGCGGCCGCCGTCGCCGCCGGCGTCAGCGCGTGAGCGCCCGCTCGATCTCGTCGAGGTGCTCGCGGCGATGCTGGGCACGCAGCAGATTGACCGGATTGCCGGCCGCCGCGTTCCGCACGACGAACTCGTCGGGCAGCGTCCGGGCTTTGCGATCGACCGCCTCCGCGATGGCCAGAGCGACGTCGGCGGCGCGCCGCGGGTCCACCGCCAGGAGCAGCGGCTTGGCGGCGTCGTTGATCCAGTCGACGACCGCGTGATCGAGCGCGCGTGGCACGGCCGAGGGCCCCTCGCGCTCCCAGCGCTCGAGCAGAACCAGGAGGCGCTGGTCCCAGAACGCCAGGTGGCCCAGGACGCCGGCGATCGTCCAGCCGGCGTCGAGTGACCGGCCGAGCTCCCGGTCGCTCAGCCGCGCCGTGAGCGCGCGTAGCCGCTCGCGCTGTCCATCGTTCTCGGCAACGTAGGAGCGATCGACATTCATTGGTCTCTCCTCTTGCAGGGCGTCCGCCCGGAGGCTAGGCCCCCGCCACGAGCGTGAGGTCCGCGACCAGCGTCCCGTAGAGGCGCGCCTGCTGCGTCGGGTCCTCGCCGCGCAGCACGGCGGAGGGATGGAGCGTGGCGATCGTCTTCTCCGTCCAGCGCGTGGGGGAGAAGCGGCCGCGGTCCCTCAGCAGCCGGAAGTCGGGGCCGAAGATCGCGCGCGCCGCCGTCGCGCCGAGGCACACGAGCACCTCGGGCTTGATCGCCGCGATCTCCGCCTCCATCCACGGGCGGCAGGCCGCGAGCTCGCCGAGGCGCGGCGTCTGGTGGATGCGGCGCTTGCCGCGCTCGACGAACTTGAAGTGCTTGACCGCGTTCGTCACGTAGAGGCGCTCGCGGCCGAGGCCCACCTCGGCCAGCGCCCGGTCGAGCACCTCGCCCGCCGGACCGACGAACGGCGCGCCCTTCAGATCCTCCTGATCGCCTGGCTGCTCACCCACGAGGACGATGCGCGCGTCGGCCGGGCCGCGCCCGAAGACGGTCTGCGTCGCGTGGCGATAGAGGTCGCACCCGGTGCAGCGCGCCGCCGCCGCGCCGAGCTCGGCGAGCCCGGCGCCGGCAGGCACGAACGGCGCGGCGCCGGCGCCTTCCGGCTCGAGCGTCAGCGCCTCCGTCTCCGTGCGGAACGCGTCGCGCCGCCCCGCGGCGGCGAGCGCGTTGAGCCGGCGGACCATGGGATGGTGCGTCTCCCCGAGCAGACCGCGATTCTCGTTCACGAGACGCCAGAGCACCTCGTACAGCACCTGCCACCGCGCGGGGTCGCGTCCACCCGCGGCCTGACGCGCGAGGTCCAGGAACTGCCGCGGAACGCGCGCAGCGCCGGGCGCGCCCGCACCGTGCACCACGTCAGTCGGCGCCTCGCCCGGCGCCGTCTCGCTCCAGCGCACCTCTCCCGGCGCGATGCCCTCGCGCAGGAGCGCGCGCGCCGCTGCCTGCCAGCCGTCGAAGGTCGGCACGATGGCGACGGTCCTCACGGCGTCTTCCGCTTGAAGCCGTGGCCGAAGAAACCGCCGTGCGGGCGCCCGTGGGCGTGCCAGTGGTCGGGGATGTTGCGCATGTGGTCGTCCACCCAGAACTCCCCGAACTGCGCCGTGGCGACCTCCCGCAGGCGCTCGCGCATGTGCGCCAGGTGGGCGTCGGGCGGCGCGGTGCCGTGGTAGCGCCAGACCACCATGGGGACCTCACAGATCTCGCACTCGGCGACCCAGCAGATCTCGTCCTCGTAGTACCACGGGGTGATCCGCGCCGCGCGGCAAAGGTCGCAGCCGTCCGAGCGGGTGAACCCGGAGCTCATGCCGGTACCCTACCGCATTTCGGCGCCGGCGCCGGGCCCCGCCCGCGAGGTCATGACGCCGAGCCCCGCGACCACGAGCGCCGCGGCCATGAGCCAGAACACGCGCGCGTAGCCGCCCAGCGCCACCATGAGGAGCGCGGCGCCGACGGGCGCGACGGCGCGCGCGCCGTTGGCCCCGAGCGCGACCGCTCCGCTGATGGAGCCGTAGTGGCGCGGCCCGAAGATCTCGGCGACGATCGTCGCCCGCGCGAGCGTCGCCATGCCATTGGCGGCGCCGAGCATCACCACCATCGGCACGAGCGTCGGCAGCTCTCCCGCCAGCGCGAGCTGAGCGAGGGAGAGCGCCTGCACGAGGAAGATCACGCCGGTGACCGTGCGATGGCCGAAGCGGGAGGCGACGGGCGCGAAGAGGAGCCGCGCCGGGAGCTGCATGGCGCCCATCCAGCCGATCATCATCGCCGCCACGGTCGGGGAGTAGCCGCGATCGCTGAGGTAGGGAATGAGGTGGACGGTGACCGCGTTCGTCGCGAAATTGGCGACGAAGAACGCGGCCAGCAGCACCCAGAACACCGCCGTCCGCGCCGACGCGCGGAGCGTCAGGCCCGGCACGCGAGACTCCGCGCGCTCGGCGCCCGGCGTGGGCGGCGCGCGACGCGGGGCGGGCCGGAGCACGAACGCGTGGAGCGGGATGGTGATCACGGCCAGGGTGACCGCCAGCGCGACCAGCGCACCCCGCCAGCCGAGCCGGGCGACGAGCCACGCCTCCAGCGGCATGAAGACCGTGCTGGCGAGCGCCCCGGCGAGCGTCACGGTGAGGAGCGCCTTGTCCCTGCCGCGGGTGGCGAACCAGCCGACGACCGCCGCAAACGCGGGCTCGTAGAGCGTCGCCGCGAGTGCCGCGCCCATCAGGCACCAGACCGCATAGAGCGCGGAGAGACTCTCGATCCGCGACCAGGCGAGCAGGAGCACCGTCGCCAGGCACGAGCCCGTCGTCATGAGCGCGCGGGCGCCGTGGTGGTCGATCCAGCGCCCGACGGGCAGCGCGGCCAGCGCGGCCACGCCCATTCCCACCGAGAACGCGCCCGTGATCTCGACGCGCGACCAGCCGAGGTCGGCCTCCATCGGCCGGAGCAGAACCGGGAAGCCGTAGTAGAGGATGCCCCACGACACGACCTCGGTGACGCAGAGGGCGGCGACGACGACCCAG
>MNCR01000061.1 GCA_001914535.1 Candidatus Rokubacteria bacterium 13_2_20CM_69_15_1 | reverse complement strand
TGTCGTGGATGCCCCATGGCACGCAGCCAGGCGTCCTCTTCCGTGGGTAACGTGTGCGGCGGTGGTCTACAATGTCGGGGGTGGTCCACACCCTTCGCCGCGCAAGCGTCCTAGTGCGTGCGAGCACAACGCTCGCTCATCTTGACCTCGACGTCGAGTGCCTGTCCGGACTCTGCACGTCGGAGACGGAGGGAGAGAGAGTAATGATGGCGAAGCGAATTCTGGTGCCGCTCGATCGAACCCAGAACTCCGAGGCCGTGTTGCCTCTGGTCTATGATCTCGCGCGGGGTGCCGGATCGACCGTGCGGCTGCTCCACGTGAAACCGGTCCCGAACAACGTCGTGAGCGATTCGGGGCGCGTCGTTGCGTACGCCGACCAGGAAATGACGAGACTGGAAGCGGAAGGGTTGACCTACATGGACGCGCTCGCGGCGCAGCTGCAGGACGTACCCGTCGAACGCGTCGTGCGCTTCGGTAATCCCGCCCATGAGATTCTCCTCGAGGCCGAAACCTTCGGCGCGGATGTCATCGCGCTGACGACCGCCGGCCGCGGCCGGCTCCGGCCCACCTTGTCGCGCAGCATCGCGGCGCGGATCTCCCGCAAATCGACGGTCCCCGTCCTCCTTCTTCGCGAACCGTCCAGGCGGCGGGTGCCGGTATCTGCCGAGTCTCAGTCGAAGGTCTCGAGCTGGGCGGCTACCTCCCGGTCGTAGCCGAGGCTCGCCTGGAGGAGTTGGCGGGTGTAGGGGTGGCGCGGCCGGCGGGCTCGGAGCTCGTCGACCGTTAGCTCCTCGACCACGCGCCCCGCGTTCATCACCGCCAGCCGGTCGCACATGTGCGCGACCACTGCGAGGTTGTGGGTCACCAGGAGATAGGTGAGCCCGCGTTCGGCGCGGAGCCGCGTGAGAAGGTTCAGGATCTCGGCCTGCACCGACACGTCGAGGGACGAGGTGGGCTCGTCGAGGAGCAGGACGCGCGGCTCGAGGATCAGGGCGCGGCCGATCGCGACGCGCTGGCGCTGGCCGCCCGAGAGCTGGTGGGGGTAGCGGAACCGGAACGCGGGGCCGAGCCCGACGGTGTCCAGCGCCCACCGGATGCGCTCCTCGGCATCGTCGAGCCGGTGGATCGCGACGGGCTCGGCCAGGATGCGATCGACCGTGTGCCGGGGGTGCAGCGAGCCGTAGGGATCCTGGAAGACCATCTGGACAAGCTTGTAGAAGGCGCGGTCCCGGCGCCGATCGAGCGTGGTCGCGGCCACCGCCATCCGACCCCGCCAGTCGGCGACGAGACCGGCCAGCGCGCGCAGCACGCTCGTCTTGCCCGCCCCCGACTCGCCGACCAGGCCGAAGGCGGCGCCCGCCTCAACCCGGAACGAGACTTCGCGCACCGCTTCGAGCGCGGCGCGACCGCGGCCGAAGGTGACGCTGAGCCGGTCCACCTCGATCATCGCCGCGCGAGCGGCGCGCGCGTTCATGCGAGCGGTCCGTCGTGCCACGCCGGGTCGCGCTCGAGCGTCGCGAGCTCCCGCACCGGGCGGTCGATCCACGGGAGCGACTCGAGGAGGCCGCGCGTGTACGGATGGCGGGCCGCGTGGAGCTCCGCCGCCCGGCAGGTTTCGAGGATCCGCCCGCCGTACATGATGAGCACGCGGTCGCAGAACGAGGCGACGAGGGGGAGGTTGTGGCTGATGAAGATCAACCCCATCCCGCGCCGCGTGACCAGGTCGTCGAGAATCGCCAGGACCTTGAGCTGCACGGTGACGTCGAGGGCGGAGGTCGGCTCGTCGGCGATCAGGAGGTCGGGCTCGGGGATGAGCATCATCGCGATCATGACCCGCTGGCCCATGCCGCCCGAGACCTCGTGGGGGTGGAGATCGTAGACGCGGCGCGGGTCGCGGATCCGCACCGCCGCCAGCATGGCGAGCGCGCGCTCGCGCGCCTCGCGCGCCCCAGCCGGGAAGTGGGCGCGGTAGGCCTCGGCGATCTGCTTGCCGACCGACATCACGGGATTCAGCGAGAACTTCGGATCCTGCATCACCATCGAGATGCGCCGGCCGCGGATCCGGCGCATGGAGCGCTCGTCGATTGAGAGCAGGTCGATGCCATCGAACTCGAGCCGCCGCGCGGTGACCCGCCCCGGGCGCGGCACGAGGCGCAGGATCGCGCGGCCGGTCATCGTCTTTCCGGACCCCGACTCGCCGACGATCCCCAGCTTCTCGCGACCGACCTCGAACCCGATCCCACGCACCGCCTCGACGAGGCCGGCGCGGCCGGGAAAGCGGACCCAGAGGTCGTCGACGGTGAGCAGCGGCGTCGCGGTCACCGCGCCTTGGGGTCGAGCACGTCGCGCAACCCGTCGCCCAGCAGGTTGAATCCGAGGCCGACCAGAAAGATGGCCGCGCCCGGGATCGTCGCGATCCACCACTGGTCGAGGAGGAACTGACGGCCTTCCGAGACCATGGCGCCCCACTCCGGCTCGGGTGGTCGCGCCCCGAGCCCGAGGAAGCCGAGGCCGGCTGCGACCAGGATGATGCCCGCCATGTCGAGGGTGACGCGCACGATCAGGGAGGAGACGCACAGGGGCACGATGTGCCCCCACAGGACGCGGATCGGCGAGGCGCCCTGGAGGCGGACCGCGGCGATGAAGTCGCTCTCGCGAATGGTCAGGGTCTCGGCGCGGGCGATGCGCGCGTAGGGTGGCCAGGTGGTGAAGGCGATCGCGAGGATCGCGTTGACGATCCCGGGCCCCAGCACCGCCACCAGGGCGAGCGCCAGGATCAGGCGCGGAAACGCCATGAAGATGTCGGTGACACGCATCAGCACCCCGTCCACCCAGCCGCCGAAGTAGCCCGCCACCGTGCCGACCGCGAGGCCGATCGGCGCCACGATCACCGCGACCAGCACGACGATGGCCAGCGTGACGCGCGCGCCGTAGACCACCCGGCTCAGGATGTCGCGGCCGAGCTGGTCGGTGCCGAACCGGTGTGCGTCCTCGGGCGGCCGAAGGCGGCGCTCGAGGTCCTGGCCGTAGGGCGAGTGGGTGGCGAGCCGGGGCGCCAGGGCGGCGACCAGCACCAGCGCGGCCACGATCACGAGTCCCACGACCGCGAGCGGGTTCTTCGAGAGCGCGGCCACGCCCAGGTAGACGCGCCCCAGCCGTGCCTGGGCGCGGGAGGCCGGCGCGTCGGCGAGGAGCCAGGCGCGCACGCGGGCGGCGGTCATCGGGCGCGCGGGTCGAAGAAGGTGTAGAGCACGTCGGAAAAGAGGTTCAGGCCGACGAATGCCACGCCGACGATGAGCGTCCCGCCGAGTACCGCCGTCATGTCGGCGTTGAACAGGGAGTGCGTGATGTAGAGGCCGAGCCCCGGCCACGCGAAGACGGTCTCCGTCAGCACCGCGCCCTCGAGCAGATAGGCGTACGACAGCGCGATCACGGTGACCATCGGGACCATCACGTTGCCGAGCGCGTGACGCCAGATCACGCGGGCTTCGCTCAAGCCCTTGACGCGCGCGGCCACCACGTACTCCTGGCCGAGCTCCGCCAGCATGAACGACCGCGTCATCCGTGCGATATACGCGAGCGAGAGGTAGCCGAGGATCGAGCCCGGCAGCACGATGTGCGCCAGCGCGTTCCGAAAGACCCGAAGCTCCCCCGCGCGAAGGCTGTCGAGGAGGACGATGCCGCTCCAGGGCTCGACCACGTACTCGTAGGCGACGTCGAGCCGCCCGGGTCCCGCCACCAGGTCGAGCCGAGCGTAGAAGAGGAGGAGCCCGACCAGGCCGAGCCAGAACACCGGGACCGAGTAGCCGATCAGCACGAGCACGCGCACCAGATGGTCCGGCCAGCGCCCGCGGGCGACCGCGGCCCAGACGCCCATCGGCACCCCGAGTACCACTCCGAGCACGATGGCGAACGTCGCCAGCTCGAGCGTCGCCGGGAAGAACTGGCGGATGTCGGCGATCACCGGGCGCCCGGTCAGCACCGAGCTCCCGAGGTCGCCGCGCAGCGCCTTGACCAGGTAGTTCCAGAACTGGTGGTAGAGGGGAAGGTCGAGTCCCAGCTCGTGCCGGACCCGCTCGTAGACGTGCGGGAGGGCGCGGTCGCCCAGGATGGCGAGCGCCGGATCGATCGGGAGGACCCGGCCGATGACGAAGGTGACGAAGAGGAGACCCAGGAACGTCAGGGCGATCGTGACGGCGAGCCGCCCGACCCGGACGACGAACGCCGGCGGCCACGCGCCGCGGCCCGTCCCTGCCGGCGTCGTGACGGTCACGTCCACGTCGGCCTCCTACTTGGTGACGAGACGATAGAACACCGTGTCGAAGGTCGGCCCGGAGACGAAGTTCTTCACATACTTTCGAGTCGTCGCCTGCTCGGTTGACTGGAACATGATCACGAACGGCGAGTCCTGCTGGATCGTCCGCTGGAGCTCGAGGTACATCTGCTTCCGCTTCTCCGCGTCGCGCTCGAGCACGGCGGCGTCGGCCTTCTTGGTCAGGCCCGGGATGTCCCAGGCGTTCCGCCAGGCCAGGGGTTTGATCTTGGCGTCGTCGGAATTGTCGGGATTGCGCGCGAACGTGTCCGCGTTCGAGTGAGGGTCCATGTAGTCCGGCGACCAGTAGAGCAGCACGATGTCGTGATTGCGCGCCCTGTACTTGGTGATGACCTGCTTCGAGTCGGCCGGCACCAGCTCGACCTTGATCCCCGCCTGGCCCATCGTCGACTGGATCGACTGAGCGATGTCCATGAACGGCGTTCCGTTGGCGTGGTCGAGCTTGACCGGGAAGCCGTTCGGCACTCCGGCCTCGGCGAGGAGCTGTTTGGCCCGTGCGACGTCGAGCTTGAAGGGCGTCTCGGTCAGGGCGGCGAAGAAGCCGCTCGGCCAGAACGCCTGGTGGACTTTGAACTGGCCGCGGAGGAAGGTGTCCGCCATCCCGTGGTAGTCGACCAGCCAGCGGATCGCCGCGCGAACCTTGGGCTTCTTGAGGTGCTCGTGCTTCTGGTTGAGCCCCAAATAGTAGAGGTCCGCCTTCGGGTAGGTGCCGATGACGACGTCCGGGTTGTTCTTCAACGCGGCCAGCTGGTCCGGCGTGATGTTGCGGGCCATGTCGATGTCGCCCTTCTCGAGCTGGAGCCGCTGCGCCGAGGGCTCGGCGATGTGCCGCACCACCACGCGCTTGACCTTCGGAGCCCCGTGGCGGTAGTCGGGGAACGCCTCCATCACGACCGAGTCGTTGGCCTTCCACTGGCGGAGGCGGAACGGCCCGGAGCCCGCCGAGTTGGTTTTGAGCCAGGTATAGCCGAGGTCTCCGTCTCGTTCATGCTGCTGGACCTCCTTCATGTCCACGACGGAGCCGACGCCCGCCGAGAGGCAGTTGAGCACGAAGGTCGGCGCGAAGTCCTTGGTGATAGTGAGCTGGAGCGTCGCGGCATCGACCGCGCGAACAAGATCGCCGACGTTGTCCTTGGTCCAGCCGAGCTGGCTCACGATGAAGGCCGGCGTCTTGTCGAGCCTGATCACGCGCTGGAGCGAGTAGGCCGCGTCCCTCGCGGTGACCGGGTTCCCGGAGTGGAACCGGAGCCCCTTTCGGATCTTGAGGGTGAAGGTCCGGCCGTTGCCGGTCACGCTCCAGCTCTCGGCGACGCCTCCCACCAACCTGGTCGTGTCCTCGGGCTCGTACATCATGATCCGGTCGTAGAGGTTGGCGATCATCTCGCCGCCCGACAGCTCGAACACCTCCGCGGGGTCGAGGGAGATGATGTCGTCGATGAACTTCGCCATGACCAGCGTGTCCTTCGGCGTGTCCGCGGCGACCGGGACCGCGAGCGACGCCAGGAGCAGGCCGACCATCAGCAACCGGAGCGGGCGCGTCACCATGGGGGACCTCCTTGCCGAACGAGACGGTGCGTTCCGAGGCCGCGTCTCCTCGGGCCGGGGACCGAAACGGCCGTGTCGCGTCCGACCGCGGGAGGACGGGATCAGCATAGGCGACTCGGGACACCGCAACAAGGGCTCTGCGGGTCGCCCAGACAGCGAATTTCGAAAGGGTCTTTTGGCTGGCCCACACGGTCAACCGACGGGAGCGGTGCTGGCTCGAGACTAATCCGCCCGGCCAGAGATTGATCAGACCACTCCCATCCCAGAGCTTCCGAAGTCATTGATAGTTCTGGAAATTCGATCTCGGTATCAGAGTTGCTCTGGAGTCCTGTCATGGAAGGCTCTCGCTGATGGTCGTCTGGGTCTTCGCGCTCTACCTTTCGGTCGCGGCGGCGGGCTCGAGCGGCCACGCGCGCCACTTCGAGCCTGACGGCCACTTGGTCTACCCCTCGCGCGAGATCTGCCAGGCTGCTCGCGCCGCGATCCACGGCCTGGACCCCTCGACCGACCACTACTTCGTGGAGGACTGCGTCCCCCGAGACGTGCCCCGTCCAAGGTAGGCCTCCTTGACGCGCGCGTCCGCACGCAGCGCGGCGCAGGCGCCGCCGGCGATGATGGCGCCCGTCTGGAGCACGTAGCCGCGCGTCGCCGTCTCGAGAGCGTAGAAGGCGTTCTGCTCGACGAGCAAAATGCTGATCCCCTTGGCGTTGATCCCGCGAATCGTGTGGAAGATCTCCTGGACCATCATGGGCGCGAGGCCGAGCGACGGCTCGTCCAGGCAGAGCAGGCGCGGCTCCGACATCATCGCCCGCGCCAGCGCGAGCATCTGCTGCTCGCCGCCGCTCAGCGTCCCGGCGGCCTGCGCCGCGCGCTCCTCGAGGCGCGGGAACATGGCGAGCATCCGGTCCATCAGCGCGCGGACGCGGGCGGGGTCGCCGCGGAACTTGAACCCGCCCATCTCGAGGTTTTCTCGCACGGTGAGGAAGGGGAAGACCCGCCGCCCTTCGGGGACGAGCGCGATCCCGAGCCGCGCGCGCTCCCAGGCGGGAAGACGCGTGACGTCGCGGCCCTCGAACCGGATGGTGCCGGCGCGAGGCGTGAGCACCCCGGCCACGGCCCGCAGGGTCGTGGACTTCCCGGCCCCGTTCGCGCCGACGAGCGTGACGATCTCGCCCTCGTCGACGCGGAAGCTCAGGTTGCGGCAGGCCGCCGCCGCGCCGTAGGCCAGCTCGAGTCCCTCCGCCTCCAGGAGCGCGTTCACGACACGCGCTCCCCGAGGTAGGCCGCGACGACGGTCGGGTTCTCCTGGACTTCGGCCGGCGTGCCCTCGAGGAGGCGCTGACCGTAGTCCATGACCAGGACGCGGTCGGCGAGGCTCATCACGAGGTCCATGTTGTGCTCGACCACGAGCAGCGTGAGCCCGCGCTCGCGGAGCCGGGCGAGCCGCTCCACGAGACGCTCGACCTCCGCTCCATTCAGCCCGGCCGCCGGCTCGTCCGCCATCAAGAGCCGCGGCCGTGTGGCGAGCGCCCGCGCAATCTCCAGCATCCGCTGCGCTCCGTAGGGGAGCGAGCCGGCGATCACGCCGGCGCGGTCCGCCAGCCCGACGAAGGCCAGGAGCTCGCGCGCCTCCTCGCGGAACCGGGCGCGGTCGCGGCGATAGGCGCCGCCGTGGAGGACGTACTGCCAGGGCGGGATGTGGTGATGGACGTGGAAGCCCGCCAGGACGTTGTCGAGGACGGTGAGGTGCCGGAAGAGCCGGATCTTTTGGAACGTGCGGGCGAGCCCCAGGCGCGCGCGCCGGTAGGCGGCAAGCCCCGTGAGGTCCACGGCGCCGAACCACATCCGGCCGGCGTCGGCCGTGGTGATCCCGTTCAGGAGATTGAGGAGCGTCGATTTCCCGGCGCCGTTGGGGCCGATCAAAGCGAAGACGGAGCCCCGCGTGATCTCGAACGAGATCGCCTGCACGGCCTGGACGCCGCCGAACCGCTTGGACAGCGCCTCGGCGCGGAAGAGGCGGTCCGCGTCATGGCCGGCGGCCGGCGTCATGCGGGCGCGGGACCCGGCGCGCGCCGCTGCGCGAGCCGATCGCGGACGCGACGCACCGCCCCCGCGATGCCGCCGGGGACGAAGAGCACGACGAGCGTGAGGGAGACGCCGTAGACGATCAGCCGGAGATCGCCCACGCCGCGCAGCGCCTCGGGCAGCACGGTGAGGAGGATGGCGCCGGCGACCGGGCCGACGAGCGTGCCGACGCCGCCGACGATCACCATGGCGAGGACCGTGAACGATTCGGTGATGAAGAAGGCGTCCGGGACGAGCGTGCCGATGAAGCTCGCGTAGAGCGCGCCCGCCGTGCCGGCGATCGCGGAGCTCACGCCGAAGGCGAACGCCTTCCACGCAGGGGTGTTGATGCCGAGCGCGGCCGCGGAGACGTCGTCCTCACGGATCGCGGCGAGCGTCTCGCCGATCGGCGAGCGGACGAGGGCGTCGAGCAGGAGGTACGTGAGGACCGCGAACGTCGCCACCAGGTAGAACAGCCTCGCCGGATGGGCGAAGTCGACCGCGGGCAGCCCCGGCAGGGCAGGACCTGGTAGCTGATGACGGCGAAGCCGAGCGACGCGATGGCGAGGTAGTGGCCGCGGAGCCGCACGGCGAAGAGGGAGAGGGCCAGCCCGGCGACGCCGGCGCCCGCCGTGCCGAGGATCATGGCCGTCCAGAAGCTCAGGCCGAGCCGGGTCACGAGGAGCGTCGAGACGTAGGCGCCGATCCCGTAGAAGGCCGACTGCCCGAGGTTGAGCTGGCCGGCGTAGCCGAGGACGAAATCGAGGCCGAGTGCCAGCATCACGTTGAGGGCGCACACGATCATCACGCTGCGCCAGTAGGTGTCGCCGAGGACGGCGGGCAGGAGCGCGACCACGACGAGGGCCGCGAGACGCAGTCCCCAGCGCCGCGCGGCTCCCGGCTCAGACATTTTCTTCTCGCCGCTCGGCGATGAGGCCGGTGGGCCGGACCGCGAGCGTGACCAGCAGGAGCGCGAAGACGACGATGTCGATGAGGCCCGGATCCAGAAGCTGCGTCGTGAAGCTCTCGATCAGGCCGACCAGGAGGCCCGCGAGGATCGTCCCTTCCATATTGCCGAAGCCGCCGATGATCACGATGGCGAACGCCTTGACGATCACGGACGCACCGGCAAACGGCGTCAGGACCAGGATGGGGCCGAGCAGCGCGCCGCTCATGCCGGCGAGCCCTGCCCCGATGACGAACGTCAGCATGACGAGCCGATTCGGGTTGATGCCCATGAGTCCGGCCGTCTCGACGTCCTGGGCGACCGCGCGGAGCGCCTTGCCGAGGACGCTGTACCGGATGAAGGCGTAGAGCAGGGCGATGGCGACGGTGGCGACGCCGATGACGAGCAGGTGCTGGAGCGACGCGTACGTCCCGTGCAGGCGTACGACCCGCGCGCTATAGGGCGAGTCGAACGCGTACGGAATGGGACCGAAGGCGGCGAGCGCGGCGTTCTCCATCAGGATCGAGACGCCGATGGTGGCGATCAGCGGCAGCAGCTCGCTGCCGCGGTGGCGCAGCGGCACGAAGACCAGGCTGTTGATGAGCCAGCCGAGGACGGCGCCCACGGCCAGCGCGACGACGATGGAGGCCAGATAGTGCCCCCCGAAGCGATGCGTGAAGAAGTAGGCCGCGAAGGCCCCGAGCGTCACGATGTCGGCGTGGGCGAAGTTGATCTGGACGAGGACCCCGTAGATGAGGGTGAGGCCAAGGGCCACCAGGACGTAGAGGCTCCCCAGCACCATCCCGTTGATGGCCTGCTGGAGGGCGATGGTCAGGACGTCGGGCACGCCGAGCCGCCGGCGCGGCCTACTGCCAGTCGAGGACCTTCCACGAGGAGTCGGCCTGCGTCTCCACGTAATGGATCGTGTCGGTCATGATGTTCTGGTTGGTGCGATCGAACTGGACGCTGCCCGTCACCCCGCGGAAGCCCTTCGTCTCGGCGAGGAGATCGCGGATCGACTTCGGGTCGCGCCCGCCGCGGCGCACGACGTCGGCGACGAGCAACGCCTGGTCGTAGCCGTGGGCGTTGATGTGGGTCGGATCCTCACCGTACTTGGCCCTGAAGGCCTTGACGAAGTCCTGCACCAGGGGTCGCTTCTCCGTGGGATCGAACTGGACGATCCGGACGTAGCCGTCCGCGGCCTTGCCCGCCTTCTTGTCGAAGCCGAAGGGCAGCCAGATCGTGCCGAGCTGGATGGCCTTCCCGTCGCCGCCCTTCGTCACGCCCGCCTGCGCCAGCGCCTGCGTGATCTTGAGCCCCTGGCCCTCCAGCGTGTACGTCGGGATGACGTCGATCTGGCCCACGCCCGCCACGCGGGTCGCGATGGAGGTGAAGTCGTTCAGGTCGCGCCCGAAGCCGATCCGGAGGAGGATCTTGCCGCCGTGACGCGTGAAGGCGCGCTCGAAGATGTCGGCGTTACCGATGCCGGCGTTCGTGTTTTCGTGGAGCAAGACGGCGGTGCGCGCCTTGAGCCGCTCGGAGGCGTTCTTGGCGATGCTCTCGCCCTGCATCACCTCGTTCGGCATGATGCGGAAGGTCCACGGGTTGCCGGGCTCCGTGATCTTGATCGACGAGGAGCCCGCGTTGAGGAGCGGCACCTTCGCGGCCGCGATCAGCGGCATCACCGCCAGCGTGGCGTCCGAGCACTCCTCGCCGAGCACGATGTCGGGCTTGACCTGCTCGAGCAGGCGCTTCGCCGCTTGGGTGGCCGGCAGGGGCGCGCAGGCCGAGTCCTCGTAGAAGACCTGGAAGCGGTATCCATCGACGCCGGTCCGGTTGAGCTGCTCGACGGCGAGGTCGATCGCCTGCTTGTCCTGGACGCCGAAGTAGGAGCCCGGCCCCGTGAACGCGAACAGCGCGCCGATTTTGATGACCTTCTCCTGGGCCTCGCCCTGCGCCACGGCGAGGAGGCCCTGCGCCACGGCGAGGAGGCCGTGCGCGCCGGCGAGGAGCCCGAGGCAGGTCAGCGTGACGAGCGCGAGGCGACGAAGCGTCGAGTCCATCGAGACCTCCACTGAACGCCGGGTTCCGGTCGGGCGCCAGACATTGCCTTGGCGTGCCGGACATCGCGTGATGTCGCGGCTACGGGACGGCCGCGCCCGGCCCCCGACCCTCACGCCGCCGCGGCGCCCTGTATCATAGCGGCGCTCCGCGCGCCGTCAACACGGCTCGGCCGGCACGCCGGCGGCGGAGGGGCAGGCGGCGCGGGACGCGGCCGGGGCTCACGCGCCGGCGTAGACTCGCTCGATTCGGCCGCCGACCCGACAGACGATCTCCCAGGGAATCGACCCGATCGTGTCGGCCATCTCGCGGGCGTCGATGCAGTCGCCGCCCTGGCGGCCGATGAGGACGACCTCGTCGCCGGGCGAGGCATCCATGCCGGTCACGTCCGCGATCAGCATGTCCATGCACACCGATCCCACGATCGGCGCGCGGCGGCCGCGAATGAGGACGGCGCCCCGTCCCGCCAGCCTGAGGTCGAGGCCGTCGGCATACCCCGCCGGCACGATCGCGATCGTCGTCGCCCGCTTCGCCGTGAAACGGGCGCCGTAGCCCGTCGTCTCCAGGGCGCGCATCCCCTTGACGGCGACGACGCGGCTCATGAGCGTCATCACCGGTGTCAGCTCGATCGTGGGGGCGAGCGGCGGCGGCACGATGCCGTAGAGCAGCAGGCCCGGCCGCACGCGGTCGAACCAGACGCGCGGGTCGCGCAACAGTGCGGCGCTGTTGGCGGCGTGCCGGTAACGCGGACGCGCCCCGAGCGCCTCGACGGCGGCGAGCGCCTGCTCGAAACGCCGGCGCTGCTCGTCGAAGAGCGGCGATTCGGGGTCGTCGGCCGTCGCGAAATGCGTGAAGACGGCGTCGAGCTCGAGGTTGCCGCTCCGGAGCAATTCGGGCAGCGTGCGGCCCAGGTTGTCGAATCGGAACCCGAGCCGGTTCATGCCCGTGTCGATCTTCAGGTGGTAGCGGAGGCGCGCCTTGTATCGCGCCGCGGCCGCCTGCACGGCACGGGCGGCGCCGGGCGACGAGATCGTCGGCGTGAGGCGACCGTCGAAGAGGCCGTCGAGGTCGCTGACGCTCAGCGCGCCGAACACCAGGATCTCGGCGCGGACACCGGCCGCCCTCAGCACCGCGCCCTCTTCGATGTCGGCGCACGCCAGCAGGTCCGCGCCCGCGTCTTCGAGCGCGCGTGCGATCTGGACGGCGCCGTGGCCGTAGGCGTTCGCCTTCACGACGGCGATGACCCCGGGGGTCCCCGCGGGCCGCTCGCGCGCGAGGTGGTCGACGATCGCGCGGTAGTTTGATTTGAGCGCGCCGAGATCGACGCGCGCGACGGTGGGACGAATCCGCTCGGGCACTGGGAGCGCCGCCTGGGGAGGCTTCAGGCGCAGGCCTTGACCAGTTTCCTGACTTCGTTGTCTTCGAGCAAGGCCGCGTGGAGACGCTGGATTCTGCCGGCCGACTGGTAGAGCAGATCGCCTTTGCCGAGCAACGTCTCGGCACCGATCGCATCGATAATGGTGCGTGAATCGACACCGCTCTGGACACGGAACGCGATGCGGGTCGGAAAGTTTGCCTTGATCAATCCGGTGACGACATTCACGGATGGCCGCTGGGTGGCGATGACCAGGTGAATCCCGGCCGCCCGAGCTTTTTGCGCCAAGCGAGTGATGAGCTCTTCGGCCGGCTTGCCCAGAATGAGGATCAAGTCGGCAAATTCGTCGATGAGAAACACGACATAGGGCAGGGCCTGCCACTTACCGTTGAATCTGGCAAATTCACTGCGCCGTCGTGTGCGGATGGTCTCATTGAACTCCTGGATGTTCCGAGCCTCAAGGGCGAGCATCATCTCATAGCGATTGTCCATCTCCGCCACCAAACGGTTGAGGACGGCTTTGGCCTGGGTCTTCACATCACTGATCACCGGGCAGGCAAGGTGCGGCAAGTGCTTGTACGCTGCCAATTCGACCATCTTGGGGTCGATGAAGACGAAGCGCATTTCCTTCGCACTATTCTTGCAGACGAGTCCGGCAATGAGGTTATTGATAAACACGCTCTTGCCCGAGCCGGTCGTGCCAGCGAGCAGCAGGTGGGGCATCTGCACCAGATCTTCGATCACGGGGCTCCCAAAGGTGTCGACTCCAAGGGCCACCGGGAGGACGAGCTCGTCGGCTCGGAACCTGGCACTCTTCACCACGTCGCCGAACCGAATGATGCTTCGCTGCTCACTGGGGATCTCGATGCCGACGGTGTTCTTCCCGGGCAGCGCCGGAATAACCCGCACACTTTGCGCGCGCAACATGCGCGCGATGTCGTTGGCGATACTGACAATGCGTGCGGCTTTGGTTCCCGCGCCCGGTTCATACTCCAGGGTCGTGACGACCGGGCCCTCGGTCACGTTGGTAATCTTGCCTTCAATCTTGAATTCCCGCAGCTGACCTTCGAGCTGCTTCACCAGCAGGCTGAAATCGGTTTTTCTCGAGGCATTGACCTTGCTGGCCTGAAACATGTTGGGATCGGGTTTTGGATTTCTCGGCACCGTCGAGGTGAGGTCGAGTGGAATGTCGATGTCATCTTCGTCGCCTTGATCCGCCGAGAGCGACAGGGCTGTCCGCTTACCGTTTTCGCCATTGGCTTGGGCGGGGGTCTCAACCGAGTTGGCAAGCGATGCGATTCGTCTCTTGCCGTTTCGGCTCGGTTGGCTGCCCAGACGTTGCAGGAGAAAGAGCAGGTATTCGACAAACTTTGCCGTGTTGGAAACCGTCAAGTTGCCGCTGACCACCAGGCTCGCGATGCCGACAAAGGTCAACCCGATGACAGCGCCACCGTACCCGATACTCTTGAGCAGTGTGTCGCCGAGCAGCGTGCCGATAACACCGCCAAGACCATGGGGCAGATTCGTGGTGCCCGAATTGGGGTGTTCGGTATGCATGTACCCGGCAAGAACCACCAGGATCACGGCGAAGCCCACAAAACGTTTGGGTTTCGGCCAGCGGATAAAGCCGAGGGCCATGAGAGCGCCGCAAAAGAACAGCACGATCGCGATCAGCAGGCTGACCATCCCCAAGGTGCTGAGCAAAGAATTGGCGAGCCACGCACCCACCGGTCCGCCCATATTTCGGTAGGTTTCGCCCGTCGTGGTGATCTGCGTCGGGTCGCCAGGGTCGTAGGTAAAGAGAGCAAGGCCGCAAAAAATACCCGCGGAAAGAACCACAAACCCAAGCAACTCAAAGAACGTACTCTGCTTCGCCTTGGATTTCTCGATCAACGTCTGCAACGCGGACATAACAGTCAACGTTTTCATCGAATTAGAATCGTTCCCTGGGGCCCAAACTCACGGCCCACGCCCGGATGCCGTCTCATCGATCGTGACACCTCTCCCCTGACCGTGTGCAGCGCACGCGACGTGCCGGCCTGGCAAGCGCTGTCCTCGTTTGACACAGGGATTCCCCGACGCTTGACCCAACGGCCCCACGGCACCGTGTCCTTGTCCTGAATTTCCGGGCTCTTCGCACCCTGCTCCCAAGGAAGCCCTGTGAACCGGAGGTCCCAATAGGCGAGGTTCGTGCCAGGTCCAGCGCCCGGGGTCGGGCTAGAGACCAACCCGGGTGACGATGGACCGGATCACCCGTCGGCGTACCCTCTTCGAGTTTCAGTCATCCCTCTATGGAGCGTCCACCGGGACGACCGCAACATCGAAGCGCCGCTCCCCGCGGATCACGCCGGCGTTGAGCGCTTCCCCGACGGGCCAGCCAACCAGCATCCGGTGCATGTCGTCCACCGTTCTCACGGGCCGGTCGTTGAGCGCAACGATGAGGTCTCCCTCGCGCAGCCCGGCGACGGCGGCCGGCCCGCCGGGCTCGACGGAGACAATCGCCACCGCGTCCGAGGCCGACAGCGCATGGTGCCGCGCGACGAGGCGGCCCATCGGCCGCGTTTGCCCGACGATCCCGAGGTACGCACGGCGCACGCGGCCCCGAGCGAGCAGTTCGCTCACCACCCACTTCGCGGTATCGATCGGGATGGCGAAGCTGATGCCCTGGGCCATCCGGATGATCGCGGTATTGATCCCGACGACGCGCGCCCGCGTGTCGACCAGGGGGCCACCGGAGTTGCCAGGGTTCAGCGCGACGTCAGTCTGAATGACGTTCTCGATCAGACGGCCCGTGGCGCTTCGCAGGGAGCGACCCAGGGCGCTGATGACTCCAGCCGACACGGTCGACTGAAACCCGAACGGATTACCGATGGCGACGACCAGCTGGCCGGCCCGGAGAGACGCTGACTCGCCGAGCTCCGCGATGGGGAGCCCCGACGCCTCGGCCCGGACCACGGCGAGATCGGTCGCCGGGTCGCTCCCGACGAGCGTCGCGCCGAGTGAGGAGCCATCGGTCAGTGTGACCGAGAGACCTGTGGCTTCGTGCACCACGTGACTGTTCGTCAAGACGTATCCGTCCGGAGTGAAGATGACTCCCGACCCAGCACCGACCACACCGGGCGCCCCGCCCGGCCGGCGGGCGCCAGCGGCAATGCTCACGACCGCGGGACCGACGTGTTCCACGACCGAGATGACCGCGCGGGAGTAGGAATCGAGGAGCTCGAGCGTGTCGCTCATTGCTCTTGCCTCCGAGCATTCCGATGCTCGGGCTCACGCGGAGGATTCCGCCCGCCGGCTGATCCAGCCTGGTATGCGGAAACCACGTTGGCATATCTCGCCCCCTGTGGTAACGGTGACGGGAGGAGAATGCCGCTGATGACCCGCGACGAACTGCTGGAGACGCTCGGCGCCACACCCGACCGGGTCGAGAGGCTCGCGCACGGCCTGTCAGCAGCTCAGTTGACGCGCCGGCCCAGTGAGCGTGAGTGGTCTATGGCCGAGACTCTGAATCACCTGCTCGGCGGTGAGCGGGATGTGATCTTCCCCCGGCTTCAACGGATGCTACTCGAGGGCGCGCCGAAGTTTCCGTCCTCGGCCACCAGCCGGACGGGTTTCGCGGCGGAGCCCGCGCTGCGGGACTTCGGCGAGGATCTCGCCGCCTTCAGCCAGGCGCGAAGCCGCACCGTCGCGTTCCTGAAAGGTCTTGGTCAGCGCGACTGGCAGCGGATCGGGACAACGCCCACCAGAGGCACGCTGACGATCGAGGCCTACGCCCGCTATCTCGCCGAGCACGACCTCGAACACGTTGCCCAACTCGAAGCGACCCGGGCCGTCATCGCGGGCTAGGCGCTGAGGAAGCCGGCCGGCGTCTCCGTCTCGCTCGTCCGCCTCCTCACTCGCGACGGCGTCTGGCTCGACGGCATCATCGCCGAGCCGAGGCACCGCCGGCGGCGCGCCGCGTTCATCTGGGTGCACGGCCTCGGGTCGGTGTTCTCCTCCGGGCAGCCGCTGATCCGCGAGCTGTCGACGCGACTCAACGCCGCGGGCATCGGGTACTTCAAATTCAACAACCGCGGCCACGATGTCGTCACCGGCCGCGGCAGGCACCTCGCCGGCGCGGCCTTCGAGCGCTTCGGCCAGAGCGTCGAGGACATCCGGGCCATGATCGGGTTTGCCGCCAAGTGCGGCTACCGCCACGTCATCCTCGCCGGGCACTCCACCGGCGCCAACAAGGTTCTCCACTATGCGGCTCGCACCCGCGATCGCCGCGTCACCGCGCTGGTCCTGCTCGGGCCCGTCTCCGACATCGCGGCAGCGATGAAGCGAATCCCCGGCCGCGAGCTTCGACGCCGGGTCGCGCTCGCGGAGCGGATCGCGAGCGGAGACCCGCAGGCGCTCGTGCCACGCGCCTGGGGCTTCTGGAGCGCCCGGCGCTACCTCAGCCTGTATCGGCCGGGCGAGGCCGAAGACGTCTTCCCCTACTATCGACCCAACGCTCGCTGGGCCGCGCTTCGAGGGGTGCGCGCGCCGGTCGCTGTCATCGTCGGCAGTCGCGACGAGTACCTCGACCGGCGTCCGGCGGAGCTCATCGCGGCATTCGAGCGCAACGCACCCCTTGCCCGCTCTTTCACCGGCATCGTCATCCCGGGAGCGCTCCACGGCTTCCAGGGGCGCGAACGCGCCCTCGGACAGGCGATGCTTCGCTTCATTCGGAGTCGCGGCCTCTCGGGGAGTCGTCGCGTCTGAATCTGGCGCGCAGTCGTCGGCCGGCTTATCACCGGCTACGCGCTCCTCGGATGCACGCGCCTCCGTTCCTGACCCAGCCGCCGCTTCGTGACGGCGACATGAAGCAAGTGAGTCAGCCGCCGCTGCGCGTCGGCCCAGGCCTTCGTCCCCAATTCGCGCAGGACCCCGCCTTGCGCCCGGGCCCAGAGCGGCCGCGCGGCCGCCAGGGCGCGTCTCCCTTTCGACGTGAGCCGCATCGCCTTGATCCGCCCGTCGGGGTGCGAACCGCGCTCGATCACACCAGCGCGCTCCAGAAGGGCGAGGCTGCGTGTCAGCGTCGTCTGGTCGATGGCGAGCGTGTCCTGGAGCGCTTTCAGGTTTGCCTCGCCCAGGCGCGCGATGGTCGCGAGAATGCTGAACTGAGTCACCCGGAGACCGCTCGGCCGCAGGACGTCGTCGTAGAGTTGCGTCACCGCGCGGGTTACCATGCGGAGCGTGCTGCAGACACAGGGCGACAGCCGATCGCGATCCTGGCCGGTCGTCAGCTTGGCGACTCGTCGAGTCATGGACACCAGGCTACCAGCCACGGCCGTGCCGAGCAAGCCCGTTACATGTAGATGCATTATGATCCATGCGTCGACCTCGGACCCCCGTGAATCCCTGCGATCCGTGCCGACGTCTCAGGTAACGGGAGGAACTGCACGATGACTCCGGCTCGGGAACACGCGGTGGTCGAGGCGATCCATCTGACCGAGCAGAGTTTCGACGAGGCGCTGGTCGCCACCGAGGGTCTCCTGATGCTGGACTTCTGGGCCGAGTGGTGCGGACCGTGCCGCGCGATCGCGCCGGTCCTCGAGGGGCTGGCCGCGGAGTCGGACGGCCGCGTGACGCTGATGAAGGTCAACGTCGACCAGAACCCCGGGCTCGCCGCCCGGTACGGCATCCGGGCGATCCCGACGATCCTGTTCGTCAAGGACGGCGCGGTCGTCGACCGCGTCGTCGGCGCGGCGTCCAAAGCCGTGCTGCAGGGTATCGTAAAGGCCCGAGCCTGAGCAGAACGTGATCCCGCGCAACGGCGCCTCGGTTCGCGTCCGAGGGTCCGTCCCGGCCCCGAGCCTCGCCTGATGGCGCTGTGCCGTCAGTTGAGCTCACACAGGGTCCACGAGGAGATCCTTCGCGCGGGCGAACAGCGAGGCGGCCTGGCTCAACGTGCCCATCAATGGACCGCGTTTCTCGCACGCCATTCTGACCACCGAGGAGCTGCTGGCCCTGCTGCCTGCCAGTGCTCGGCAAGGCGAATCTTTGACACCTCAAAGGAGAGAAGTATGAGCGCCCTCAAAGCAGGTGTTTCCACGATCTTGTGCGGCGTGGCATTTCTGCTGTCGACGGGTCCCGGGAATGCAACGGAGAGTACCGTCGAAGGCGATCTCCACATCGACGCGAAGTCATTTCGCTGCATCACGAAGATGACCCCGGTGCGTCAATTCTACGTGGACAATTTGCGAGGCAATCTCGACGCGACGCTGGCCGCCGCCAATTCGACCATGGGCGCTGTGTATCCACCGGGATCCGTGATCCAATTGGTTCCGGGCGAGGCCATGGTCAAGCGGGGCACGGGCTTCAACACGACGACGCATGATTGGGAGTTCTTCGAGCTCGACGTGTCGAAGGACGGAACACACATTCGAAAACGTGGATTTGCCGACGTCGTCAATCGGTTCGGAGGGAACTGCTTTGGATGTCACATTGCAGCCCGTCCGGAGTGGGATCTCGTGTGCGAAGCCGACCACGGTTGCGCTCCAATCCCGATCACGCGCGCCATGATTGGTGCGCTGCAAAGAACGGATCCCCGTTGCGATAGCCCGACAATCAGCCCACAGGATGCCGAAGCGCTCAAACAACTGAACCAACTGCTGAAGGCACCTCAGTGAACCTCATCACCCGGAGGTCCTGACATGCGACTCACACGGTGTTCGCCGGTAGCCGTCATCGCCACGCTGTTCGTCTGCGGCGTCGTCCCCGTGGCACACGCCCAGAGCGTGGACGAGCTGAAGCAGCGCATCGAGGAGCTCGAGCGGTCGACGCGCGAGCAGGTCGACGCGCTGAAGCGAATGCTCCAGCAGCAAGAGGCCGAACGTGCGAAGGAGCGCCGCGCCCAGGAAGAGCGGGAGCGCACGCTGCGGAGCCTTCAAGACCAGGTCGAGCAGCAGCAATTCTCGCTCCAGAAGCAGAAGGAGGACGTCTCGCAGGCGCTCGCGGGTCTGTCGAGCTTCTTCGATCTGGAGGCCGGCGCCGAGCAGACCAACAATGGGCCGCCGCGCTTCCTCGGAGAAGACATCCCTGGCAACGTCTACTCGGGCAAGGACTTCAAGATCCGGCTGGGCGGCTCGCTCCGCCTGCACGTCCAGCATAACGACACGCCGGTCGGCGAGTCGGTCAGCCGGGCGCTCGTGCCCAACACGTCGGCGCCGGGGGGCGGAAACAACGCCAGCCGGGAGGTGTTCCGCGCCTTCGTGAGCCGCACCCGACTGAACCTGGCGATGCAAGGCCCGGAGACCGTGGGCGCGAAGACGTCTGCGTACTTCGAGATGGACTTCAACCAGCAGGCGAACGGGAACGGGGAGGTCAACGCCGTCAACAACAACCCGCGGCTCAGGTGGGCCATCGGGCGCTGGGCCTTCCCGAACTTCCTGGTGAATGGCAACGAGCTGATCTGGACGTTTGGCCAGGGCGACGCCTTCGACCAGATCACGCCCGACACCATCGACTACAACACGTTGCTGGCCGGTCTCGGAGACGCCGAGCGGCGGAACCCGCGGGTCGAGGTGGTCGACAAGTTCCCCCTCACATCCAATCTCACATTCCTGACCTCGCTGGGCTTCGAGCGGCCGTTGTTCGACAACGGGTTGCTCGGGGGGACGACGGACTGCGGCTCGGGGTGCCTGAGCGGCTTCCCGGCGGTCAGCGGGGGGATCGGGCTCGAGGCCGGCCGGCTCGGAGGGGACTTCGGCATCGGGGCCACGAGGATTTACGCCCGGACGACGTGGGGAGAATTCAAGGAGCGCTTCACTCAGGGCACCTTGATCCCGAGCCCGAACCAAAACATCGAGACCAACTTCACCGAGCGCACCTTCGACAACCAGACCGCCGCGTTCAGCGTGACGCTGGACCGGATTGGGTTCAACAAGACCGGGCAGGCGCTGACGCTCAGGCTCAAAGGTGGTGGTGTGTGGACGCGTGGGGAGGGACGGATCACCAACTCGGAGTTCGACCGACGAGTGATTCTCGACGGCGGCGGACGCCTCGTGCCGGCGCAGAGCATCGGGGGATGGATCAACCCGCAGTTCTACTTGACGGACACGCTGAGCCTGCGCTGGGCCGGCGGCGAGCAGTGGGCGCTCAACGGCGATAGGCCCGCGATCACAGGCACGCTGCTCGACGACCCGTCGGGTTCCGGGCGGAGCTTCTTCCGCGTGAACAACTTCCAATCCGAGGTCAGCCTCTGGTGGACGCCCGGGCCCTTCACGTTCGCGCTCGGCTACAACTTCACGAACACCAACTTCAAGAGCGTCAACCTCACCGGCGGGTCAGAGAGCCGACACAACGAGAACAACAAGGTCGAGTTCATCAGCTGGTGGAGTTTCTAGCGGCGATCGGGCAGTCTGCCCGAACAACCCGGCGTGTTGCCCGTGCTCTGGGCATGTGCCGCACGTACGCGTCGCCCCGCGAATCTCGCCGAGGCCTATCGGCATCTCCTGAGCGAAGGAGGAATCCCAGTCTCATGTGGATTGTCCGCCTCGCGCTCAGCCGGCCCTACACCTTCGTGGTGATGGGGCTCGTCATCTTGCTGCTCGGCGTGTTCGCGATCGTCACGACGCCGACGGACATCTTTCCGGAGATCGACATACCGGTTGTGTCGGTGATCTGGAACTACGACGGTCTGACCACCGAAGACATGGCCTCGCGCATCACGACCTTCTCCGAGTACACCATCTCGTCGGCGGTCAACGACGTGCGGTCGATCGAGTCCCAGACGTACCCGGGCGTCGGCGTCATCAAGATCTATTTCCAGCCGAACGTGAACGTGGAGGGGGCGCTGGCGCAGGTGACGGCCGTGTCGCAGACCATCCTTCGTCGCATGCCCCCCGGCGCGGTCCCGCCCTTCATTCTCCAGTACAACGCCTCCAGCGTCCCGATCATCCAGCTCGCCCTCGGCGGCAAGACGCTCTCGGAGGCCGAGCTCTACGACTACGGCATCTACCGTGTCCGTCAGCAGATCGCCCCGATCCAGGGCATCACGCTGCCATTGCCCTACGGCGGCAAGCCGCGCCAGGTCATGGTCGATCTCGATCCTCAGGCGCTCCTGGCGAAGTCGATCTCAGCGGGGGACGTCAGCATCGCCGTCGGCCTCCAGAATCTGACGCTGCCGTCCGGCAGCGTGAAGCTCGGGACGCGGGAGTACCGGGTCAGTCTCAACAGCAGCCCCGACGCTGTCGCCACGCTCAACGATCTGCCCGTCAAGGTCGTCAACGGCGTCACCGTCTACCTGCGCGACGTGGCACACGTGCGCGACGGCTTCGCGGTCCAGACCAACATGGTTCGCCAGGACGGCCGCCGCTCGGTGTTGCTCACCGTGATCAAGAAGGGCGGCGCCTCGACGCTCACGATCGTCAAACAGCTCAAGGAGCTGCTCCCGACCATCCGGGCCGCTGCGCCCCCAGGGCTCGAGGTCAAAGAGCTCTTCGACCAGTCGCTCTTCGTGCGGGCCGCCATCACCGGCGTGCTGACCGAGGGAGCGATCGCGGCGTTCCTGACCGGCGTGATGATCCTGCTCTTCCTCGGGAGCTGGCGCAGCACCCTCGTCGTGATCACATCGATCCCGCTCTCGATCCTCACGTCGCTGGCGATCCTGAGCGCGATCGGCCAGACGCTCAACGTGATGACGCTCGGCGGGCTCGCGCTCGCGGTCGGCATCCTCGTCGACGACGCCACCGTGGAGATCGAGAACATCCACCGGAACCTCGGCCTGGGCAAGCGGTTGGTGCAGGCGATTCTCGACGGGGCCCAGCAGATCGCCACCCCCGCCTTCGTCTCGACCCTGTCGATCTGCATCGTCTTCGTCCCCGTGGTGTTTCTCACCGGCCCCGCGAAGTATCTCTTCACGCCGCTGGCCATGGCCGTCGTGTTCGCGATGCTGGCGTCATACGTGCTCTCGCGCACGATCGTCCCGACGCTGGTTCGCTACCTGTTGGCCAGCGAGGCCCACGGCCCCGTCGACGCCGGCGCCGCGCCGAGCGTCTTCCGCTGGCTCCACGACGGATTCCAGCGACGGTTCGAGCGGCTCCGGACAGCGTACGTCGGCGCCCTCGAGAACGCGCTCGCCCGGCGCCGGCGCGTGTTCGGCGCCTTTGCGGTGATCGCGGTGAGCGGGGCCGTCCTCCTCCCGTTCATCGGGCGCGACTTCTTCCCCACGGTGGACACCGGTCAGTTCCGCCTCCACGTGCGAGCGCCGGCCGGCACCCGCATCGAGGAGACCGAGCAGGTCTTCGCGGACGTCGAAGCGGCGATCCGCCGCCTCATCCCGAAGGACCAGGTCCAGCTGGTGATCGACAACATCGGCCAGCCCCAGCCGATCAACCTCGCCTTCACCGACAGCGTGACCCTCGGACCTTCGGACGGGGAGATCCTCGTCTCGCTGAATCCCGAGCGTCATCAGTCGACCGAGCACTGGATGAAGACGCTTCGCGAGACGCTTCCGCGCGACTTCCCGGGCGTCACCTTCTTCTTCCAGCCCGCCGACATCGTGAGCCAGATCTTGAACTTCGGGCTACCGGCGCCGATCGACGTGCAGGTGACGGGGTTCAACCAGCAGGCGACCCACGAGATCGCGCTCGAGGTCGCCGCCCGAATGGCGCGCATCCCCGGCGCGGCCGACGTCCACCTGCACCAGGTGGTCAACACGCCGTCCCTGCTCGTCAACGTCGACCGGTCGCGCGCCGCCGAGCTGGGTCTGACCCAGCGCGACGTGGCGAACACCATGCTCGTCACGCTCAGCTCGAGCGCGGTCGTGGCTCCGAACTACTGGTCTGATCCCCGCAACGGCATCAACTATATCGTCGCCGTCCAGACGCCCCAGAGTCGGGTCGACTCCGTCAACACGCTCATGAACACGTCGGTCACCCCGGGCACCGCGGGCCCGCCCCAGCTCCTCAGCAATCTGGCCACCCTCGAGCGCCGGGAGGTTCCGGCCGTCATCAGCCACTCGAACGTGCAGCCGGTCTTCGACGTCTATGCCAACGTGCAGGACAGCGACCTTGGCAGCGTCGCCACCGCCGTCCAGCAGATCGCGGCCGAGCTCAGACCCAAGCTGCCGCCCGGTCACACGATCGCCGTGCGCGGCCAGGTCGAGAGCATGAACTCCGCGTTCCTTCGCCTGGGCCTCGGCCTGATCTTCGCCGTCCTGCTCGTCTATCTGCTGATGGTCGTCAACTTCCAGTCCTGGCTCGATCCGTTCATCATCATCACCGCGCTGCCGGCCGGGTTCTGCGGCATCGTGTGGATGCTCTTCGTCACCCACACGACGTTCAGCGTGCCCGCCCTCATGGGCGCCATCATGAGCGTCGGCGTCGCCACCGCGAACAGCATCCTCGTGGTCACCTTCGCAAACGACCAGATGCTGGAAGGCCACGATTCGCGCACCGCCGCCCTCGCCGCCGGCGCGACCCGCCTGCGCCCGGTGTTGATGACCGCCCTCGCCATGGTCCTCGGCATGCTGCCGATGTCGCTCGGCCTCGGCGAAGGGGGCGAGCAGAATGCGCCGCTGGGCCGCGCGGTGATCGGCGGCCTGTTGGTGGCGACCTTCGCCACGCTCTTCCTCGTTCCGCTCGTCTATAGCGTCCTCCGCCGGCGCCCACCGCGGGAGGACTTCCTCACCGATCCCGCGCCGGACCACGGCGCCCCAACGACGTCAACCCAGGAGTCGAGCAATGCCTGAGACGAAAACGACGTGGAGCCTCCTCATCGGTCTGGCCTTGCTGGTCGGGCTGCTCGTCATCGGCGTGGTGCCGCGTCTACGCCAGAACGCCGAGCTCGTCGCGGCCTCCACGGCCCCCGACACCGGGGTCGTGTCCGTGGGCGTGGTGCCGCCCAAGCGCGCCGACGGGCCGATCGACCTCGTGCTGCCGAGCAACATCCAGGCGATCGAGGAGACGGCGATTCACGCCCGCACCAGCGGCTACGTCCGCGAGCGCTACGTCGACATCGGCGATCGCGTGGCGGCGGGCAAGGTCCTGGCCCAGATCGACACGCCCGAGCTGGACCAGGAGCTCGGCCAGGCCCGCGCGGCGCTCGCCCAGACGCGCTCGGGCCTGGCGCAGGCTCGGGCGAGCCTCGTCCAGGCGCAGGCGACTCTGAACCAGGCCCGCGCGGGCCTCGATCAATCGAAGACGAACGAAGACTTCGCCGGCATCACCGCCCAGCGCTTCACCAGGCTCGAGCACGACGGGCTGGTCGCCCATCAAGACGCCGACGAGAAGCGGACAGGGCTCGCCGCCGCTCACGCGACCACGGCGGTGTCCCAGGCCAACGTCGATGCGATGCAGGCCAACATCGGCGCGCTCGAGGCCAGTGTCGAGGCGGCGCAGGCGAACGTGGCCGCGAACGAAGCCAACGTGCAGCGGCTGCTGGCGCTCCAGTCCTTCCAGAAGCTGGAGGCGCCGTTCGCGGGGATCATCACGGCGCGTGGGATCGAGCGTGGCGCCCTGATCACCGCGGGGAGCGGCAGCGGCGCAAGCCCGTTGTTCCGGATCG
>MNCR01000128.1 GCA_001914535.1 Candidatus Rokubacteria bacterium 13_2_20CM_69_15_1 | reverse complement strand
TGTTGAATCCGCCGCTGGTCCAGACCGGGTGCGCGAACCCGCCGCTGGCCGCGACGCCCGCATAGTCGCCGATGAAGGTCGCGGTGCCGGCGTCGATGCTGGCCCCGTTGGGATTGTCGGGTAGGGGCGGCGTGACCCGGGTGTTCGCGGCGAACGTGCCCGGAAACTTCGAGAACGTCGCGTAGATGTCGTACCTCGATGGATCACCCGGGCTGTTCCTGGTATCGAACCACATCGCGTGGACGACACCGCTGCTGTCGACCGTGATCGCGGGCATGAATTGCTGGCCCTGCGAGGCATCGTTGATGACCACGGGCGAGGAGAAGGTCGCGCCCCCGTTCGATGAGGTGATGAACTCGACCTCGGCACCGACTGCGCCGCTGGGCTGATCTGCGTAGACGCCGTACACGGTCCCGGGCCGGGACTGATCGACGGCCAGCGAGAGGAAGCTGTTCACCCGGTACGTCGAGCCGAACGCCACCTCGTTGAAGACCGGCGTGATCGGCCTGGGGGCGCTGAAGGTGACGCCGCGGTTCGTGGACTTGGCCAGGAAGTGCTGGCGCCTGCCGCCGGTGTAGAACACTTCGTATGCCACGTACACTTCCCCGTTGGGGCCCACGGCGACTTGCGAGCCCTGGACCGCGCCGTCCTGCCTTCGCGGACTGATCCGGATCGGCCTCGACCAGGTCTGTCCGCGATTGAGGGAGCGCGACAGCACGATCGAGTCCCGGTCGCCGACGAACCGCGACCAGGTCGCGTACACGGTGCCGGCGGTCCTGGAATTGTTGCCGTTGTCCACGGCGAGCCACGGCTTGTCTTCAAAAATGGTCGTGGACGCGCTCGGGTTCACGGCCACCGGACGGGTGGCGTCCGCGGTGAAGGTGACCGCGCCGGAGGTGAGATTGGCGACGCTCACGTAGAGGCCGTTGCCGTTGTCGAAGACGTCGAGGTAGAGATTGGCCATGTACACGAAGCCCTGCCTGTCGATCGCGACGGTCGGGTCGCTGTTGGCGAGCCAGAAGAAGCCGTCGCCCGTCATGAGGAAGCCGAGCCCGAAGGGATCCATCGGCACGTAGCTCTCCGTCCACGTCGCGCCGTTGTCCGTCGAGAAGACGTATTTCGTGGTGTTGACACCGCCGCCCGCGAGGTCGAAATCGCTCACCGCCGCCACGAGATTGCTCGGGTTGTTCGGATCGACGGCGATGTGCTCCTCGGCTTCCGGGAAGGTGCTGGTGGGAGTCACGATCCCGCTGGGCTGCGGAGCGGGGTACGCGGAGTCCGTGCATGTGGCGGCCAGGGCCGGATACGGCTCCGCGGCGGCGTGGCGGCCTCCCCGGTGGATCTTCGCGCGGTGATGGCGGACGTGGGTCGTGAAGAGCGCCTCGCGATCGAGCGGGAGCGGCTCGTCGGCGAGCGCGGGGACCACGAAAGCGACGAGGACGAGCGTCGCGGTGACCAGCGCCCTCATCCCAGCCCGTGAACCCCAACGTGGTCCGTGGTGTGCATGACACTGGGCCAGTCGTCCCATAGCGGCCTCCTGTGTGACCAGGGTTGACGACACGAGAGTGCACGACACTGAGGTTAGGGGCGGGACAGGGTTGCACGCCGTATGCCATGGGTCCGCGGGCTGGAACGTATCGCGGGGGACGATTTTGTTCGGGTGTCCAGAGGAACGAAAGGTCAGTCGTGTCGAAACGATGTCAGTCTGCAGTCAGGAAGGCACAGACGCGTCGACCGCCTTGACACCAGCGCCGCGAGCCGACTAGTCTCGGCTCGCGCTCGATGGACTTCCAGTACTCACCCGACCAGGAGACCTTCCGCAAGGAGTTCCGCGACTGGCTCGCGGCGAACCTCCCGCCCGGCCTCTGCCTGGACGACGCCGCCGACGACCGGGTGGCGTCCGATCGGGAGACGTTCGAGCGCCGCCGCGCGTGGCAGCGGACGATGCACGGCGCCGGCTGGGTCGGCATCACGTGGCCGAAGGAGTACGGGGGCCGCGGCGCCGGGCTGATCGAGCGGGTCATCTGGGAGGAGACGTACGCGGCGGCGCGCGCGCCCGTTCTACCCGGGAGCATGGGCCTCAACCTCGTGGGCCCCACGCTCATCCACTGGGGCACCGACGAGCAGAAACGCCGCCATCTTCCCCCGATCCTCGCCGCCGAGGAGATCTGGTGCCAGGGCTTCTCCGAGCCCGGCGCCGGCTCCGATCTCGCGAGCCTCCGGACGCGCGCCGTCGATCACGGCGACCATTACGTCGTCAACGGCCAGAAGGTGTGGACGTCGGGCGCGCACTTCGCCCACTGGATCATCCTGCTCGCCCGCACCAACCCCGACGCGGGAAGGCACGCGGGGATCAGCTGCTTCCTCGTCCCCATGACGACGCCGGGTATCGCCGTACGCCCGCTCGTGCTGATGACCGGCCACCACCACTTCAACGAGGTCTTCTTCACCGACGTGGCCGTGCCGAAGACCAACCTGCTCGGTCCGCTGAATCAGGGCTGGAAGGTCGCGACGACCACGCTCATGCACGAGCGCCACTCCGCCGGTGGCCGGGGTCACGCGGCGCAGATCGCGCGGCTGGTGGAGCTCGCCAGGCGAGTCACGCTCGACGGGCGACCGGCGTGGGAGCATCCGTGGGTCCGGCAGCGGCTCGCAGAGCTCGCGATCGAGTGCGAGGCGCTCAAGTACACGCGGCTCAGGAGCCTCACGCGCCAGCTCCGTGGTGAGCCGCCGGGTCCCGAGGGCTCCATCCTCAAGCTCACGGGCTCGGAGCTGGGGGTGCGGATCGCCGAGGTCGCGGGCGGGCTGCTCGGCATGCACGTGCTGGTGAACCGGCCCTCCGACGCCGTGTCGGATGCGCCGCGGTGGTTCAACCGCGTGCTCGCAGCGCGGCAGTACACCATCTCCGCCGGAACGAGCGAGATCCAGCGCAACATCATCGGCGAGCGCGTGCTCGGCCTGCCCAAAGGATAGGATATGGAACTCGACCGCCCGCTGCCCAGCCCCATCACGCCCGAGGCGAAGCCCTTCTGGGACGGTCTCCGGGAAGGGAAGCTCCTCCTGCCCAAGTGCAAGGCGTGCAGCCACGTCTTTTTCTATCCGCGCGTCCTCTGCCCGCGCTGCCACGCGCGCGACCTGACCTGGATCCAGGCGAGCGGCAAGGGCAAGCTCCACGCCTTCGAGATCGCATATCAGGCGTTCACCAAGGCGTGGACGGTGAAGCCGCCCTACGTGCTGGCGATGGTGGAGCTCGCGGAGGGGCCACGGTTGATGACGAACCTCGTCAACGTCGAGCCCGATCCGAAGGCCATCAAGTGCGACATGCCGGTGCAGGTCGTGTTCTCGAAGCTGACCGAGGAGGTCACACTGCCGCTCTTCGAGCCGGCCCGCTGAGCGCCGTGGCAGATCCACACGCGCTGTCGAATTCCGTCTGCATCGTCGGGGTGGACGAGAGCGACGAGATCGGCAGCCTGCCCGGCAAGAGCCAGCTCACGCTCCACCTCGAGGCCATCGCCAACGCCGTGCAGGACGCCGGGCTCAAGATCTCCGACGTGGACGGCGTCTTCACGGCGGGCCAGCACTCCCCCGCCCTCCTCGGCGAAGCGCTCGGCATCACCCCGCGGTACGTGGACGGCACCACCGTGGGCGGCTGCTCCTTCATCATCGAGGTGGGCCACGCGGTGGCCGCCCTCCACCACGGTCTCTGCAACGTCGCCGTCATCTCGCATGGCGAGTCCGGCCGCTCGGGCGTGGGCGTGAGCCCTCGGCGCGACACGAGCCTCACCGGGCAGTTCGAGGCGCCCTTCGGCTTCGGCGGGGCGCCGACGCTCTTCGGCATGATCACCACGCGCCACATGCACGTGTACGGCACCACGCTCGAGCAATGGGCGCAGGTCGCCGTGTCCACGCGCAAGTGGGCCATGCTCAACCCGAAGGCGCTCCGCCGCGAGGCCATCACCGTGGCCGACGTGCTCAACTCGCGGCCTGTGGTCTACCCGTTCAACGTCCTGAACATCTGCCTCGTCACCGACGCCGGCGGCGCCGTCGTGCTGACGCGCGCCGATCTGGCGAAGGACTGCGCCAAGAAACCCGTGTACGTCCGTGGCGTGGGGGAGTCCACCGAGCACGTGATGCTCACGCAGATGAAGGACCTCACCTTCAGCGAGGCGACGCGCCTGGCCGGCGAAAAGGCGTTTCGCATGGCGGGGGTCACGCCGAAGGACTTCGACCACATCATGCTCTACGACGCCTTTACCTCCGGACCGCCCATCATGCTGGAGTCGCTCGGCGTCGCCAAGCGCGGCGAGGGCGTGCACTTCTTCGAGGAGGGCCGCTCGACGCCGGGCGGCACGCTTCCGATCAACACCAACGGGGGTGGCCTCTCCTACACGCACTCCGGGATGTACGGCATCTTCCCGATCATCGAGGCCGCCCGCCAACTCCGCGGCGAGTGTGGTCCGCGGCAGGCGCCGAACGTGAAGCTCTCGCTCGTCAACGGCATGGGCGGGATGCTCTCCGCCGCCGGCACCCTGGTCTTGTCGAACGAGACGGGAACCTAGTCTCGGGTCCGGGCTCCCGAGACTAGCTTCTGCTCGGCGCCGGGGTGCCCGCCCGGCGGGCGTCGAAGTCGGCGGCGACCCGCTCGTCCTGCGCCAGGAGCGCTTCGGCGTCCGCGTCGGCATAGCCAAGCACGCCCATGTCGGCATACGCCCGGCGGATCCGCGGGCCCCAGAGACCGATGTCCTTGATCGTCGGAACGATCCGGGTGAAGAGCCGAGTCCGAAACAGCCGCATCCGCTCGGAGCCTTGGACGAGGGCGACACACTCGTCGACGGGCAGCCCCAGGGTCTCCCAGACCTCGATCGCCAGGAAGCGGTCGCGCATGAGGTAACAGGCCTCGACGGCGAACTCCTCGCGTTCGTCACGCTCGGCCTCGCTGAGCTGCGGGTAGTAGTCGCGCAGCGCGATCCGCCCGAACGCCACGTGTCGTGCCTCGTCCTCCATGACGTACGCGTTCACGGCCGCCGCGAGAGGGTTCTTCGCGTGGTCCCGGATGGACGCGAAGGCGGCGAGGGCGAGCCCCTCGATCAGCACCTGCATCCCGAGGTAGGTGATGTCCCAGCGCGAGTCGGTGAGAACATCGTTCAGCAGGCGCTTGAGAGTCGGGGTGATCGGATACGCCAGCTCGAACTTGTCGTGAAGCAGCCGGGCGTACGCCTCCACGTGACGCGCTTCGTCGACCACCTGGGTGGCCGCGTAGAACTTGGCGTCCACGCTCGGCACCTGCTGGACGATCTTCGCCGCGCAGAGCAGCGCCCCCTGCTCACCGTGCAGGAACTGCGAGAGTTGCTGGGCCTGGAGGTGCCGACGGAGGTTGGCTCGCTCTGTGGCGGTGAGCCGACTCCAGATGTCCGAGCCGTAGATGGAGATCTGCTCGTCGGGTAGCCCCTGGGGGTTCTCCGGGTCGAGATCCAGCGTCCAGTCGATCCGGTCGTTGGCGTTCCACTGGCGATTCTTGCCCTTCTCGTACAGGTTGAGGAGCGACTGCCGGCCGTCCGCGTACTCCCAGCGGAGCACCGACTCGAACCCGGCGGGAATCGTCCACCCGGTCTCGGAGACGGGCATCGCGTAGCGGCGCTCCGTGGTCATGCTCGCCTCCCAATGGCGCGACGGCCAGTGCGCTGCAGGCCCTCGACCAGGCGACGAATCATAGCACCGATTTCGCCCGGAGCCCGGCTTACAGGAGCGCGGCGAGCGTCTGACCCACCTCGGCGGTCGTCGCCCGTCCGCCGAGGTCGCGCGTCAGCGTTTTTCCTTCCTCCACCACGCGCTCGATCGCCGCGAGGACGGCGCGCGCCGCCTCGGCGTGACCCAGGTGCTCGAGCATCATCGCGCCCGTCCAGATCTGCGCGATGGGATTAGCGATCCCCTTGCCCGCGATGTCGGGAGCCGAGCCGTGTACGGGCTCGAACATCGACGGGTACTCCTTCTCGGGGTTGATGTTGCCGCCCGGCGCGAGCCCGATGGAGCCCGCGATGGCGGGGCCGAGGTCGGAGAGGATGTCGCCGAAGAGATTCGAGGCGACGACGACGTCGAACCAGTCGGGATGCTGCACGAAGTGGGCGGTCAGGATGTCGATGTGATAGTGGGAGGTCTTGACGCTCGGATACTCCTGCGCGATGGCGGCGAAGCGCTCGTCCCAGTACGGCATGCTGTGGATGATCCCGTTCGACTTGGTCGCCGAGGTCACCTGACGGCGGGATCGCTTGAGGGCCAGCTCGAAGGCATAGCGCATGACGCGGTCACAGCCGCGGCGCGTGAAGATGGCTTGCTGGACCGCCAGCTCCTCCGGCGTTCCCCGGTAGAGCCGCCCGCCGATCTCCGAGTACTCGCCCTCGTTGTTCTCGCGCACGATCAGCATGTCGATGTCGGCGGGCCCGCGGCCGGCGAGCGGTGATCGCACCCCCTTGAGCAGGCGCACCGGACGCAGGTTGATGTACTGATGGAACCCGCGCCGGATCGGGATGAGAAGCCCCCACAGGGAGACGTGGTCAGGCACGCCGGGGAACCCGACGGCGCCGAGGAAGATCGCCTCGAACTGCCGAAGCTGGTCGAGGCCGTCTTCCGGCATCATCCGGCCGGTCTTCGTGTAGCGCTCGCAGCTCCAGTCGAATGTCGTCCACTCGAGCTCGAAGCCGAACCGGCGGCCGGCGGCGTCGAGAACGCGCGTGCCTTCGGGCACGACCTCTTTGCCGATCCCGTCGCCGGGAATTACGGCGACCTTGTGTCTCATCCCGTCGTCACTTCCGCAAAGACCTTCTTCGCCGCGAGCAGCGCCTCCCGGACCATCGGCAAACCCACGTAAGCAGACAGATGCAGCAGCACCTCCGTCAGCTCCTCCTGCGTCCAGCCCTGACGGAGGGCCATCCGGAGATGGATGGCCAGCTCCGGCTCCCGCCCCGTGGCCGCGTCGGACACGACGCACACGAGCGTCCGCGTCTTGAGGTCGAGCCCTGGCCGCGTCCAGACCATGCCGAAGGCCGTCTCGGTCGCGAGGTCGATGAACTTGCGCATCGTGGGGTCGTCGTACATCGTGCGGTCGATCTTCTCGACGTAGGCGTCGCCCAGGAGCCGGCGGCGGACCTCGCGGCCCCGGCGGTAGGTCTCGCTCTCGGCCATCATCTCCTCCTTTGTGGACAACTGTGGACAACGGCGAGGCCCTTAGCCTACGCAAAGCGCACGGCAAGTCAAACGGGCCGACGACCCGGCCGCGGCGATTTGCTCAACGAACTGCGGGCGGCCTACCATACACCCTGATGACACACCTGTACGGCGAGACCGCCGCGAGGTACGAGCTCTCGCCGCGAACCCTCACACGTAGACCGTTGGACTCGGCCGGACATTGACCTGGGCTACTGTCTTGTCGTCTCGAGGAACACCACCCGTGGCGGGGGTTCTGACGGGGAGACCAGATGACACCGCCGTGTCGGGCCGCTGACGCCCAATCCCCCCTGGAGACAGTTGAACGAACACGACCTAACTGACTGTAAACGTATGCCTATCATCCTGTTTATGGCGCCTGGCACTACCATTGCGTTCTCCTGCATCTGGCAGCACTCATGTCCAATCCAGAGCACTGTCTACCAGGGGCCAGAACGGAGGAAACGTCTTGGGTGAGATGGGAACGGCGACCCGGAGCGGCGCAGAGCCAGAGGGAACACCCTTGCTCACGCGTCACGTCCTCGGGCTCTGTGCCCTGCTGCTCACGATTGTTCCTGCCTACCTGGTATCGCGGTCGACCGCGCCCCGAGCCGCTCGGGAGATCGTGGGCACGGTGGCCCCGAGCGATGCGTCGGCCGAAGCTGCGACGGACGAATTCACCGCCATGGAGATCGAGGCGCACATCCGGCAGGTCGCCGTCCGGTACCGCATCGCGCCGCTCCTCGTGGCCGCCATCGTCGAGGCCGAGTCCGAGTTCAACCCGCGCGCGGTGTCACGCCGTGGCGCCCGCGGCCTGATGCAGCTGATGCCCGGAACGGCCTCGAGCCTCCGGGTGGAGGACATCTTCGACCCCTACGAGAACATCGAGGGCGGCGTTCGCCACCTCCGCCGTCTGATGAACCGGTTCAACGGTAACTTGCCGCTCGTGCTCGCCGCCTACAACGCCGGCGAGCAGGCGGTCGCGGTGTACGGCGGGGTTCCGCCCTACCGTGAGACGCGCCGTTACATCGCTCGCATTCTGCGACGCATCGGCCACGCGGACACGAACCATGTGCGGACACGGCCCGCGGGGCGAGTCCCCGAGGGCCGCGCGATGACCGTGGCGAACCCCGCCCGCATCAGCGAGCCGGCACGCCAAGCGCTCGAGCAGCGCACGCTCGCCGAGATCGACCGTACGCCCGTCGACCGCACCCCCGCGGCCTCGCCGGGCGATCCGACTCGGAGCGCCGACAAGCGGCCCGACGCCGCGGCGCCCCTGACCGGTCGCCCCGCACGGGAAGGCCCCTAATCCTCAAGGAGGACTCAGCATGATCGACCGGTTCATCGCCATGGTACCGGACGCATGGCGCGACGTCGCCGAGCTGGGCGCGACGCCGATCGCCTGGCTTCCGCGGCTCCAGCAGGTCCTGATCGGCTTTTTCTTCGACTCGGTGTCCGGCTGGTCGGTAGCGGCCAAGTGTGTCCTGCTCTTGTTCCCCGTGCTCCTCGGCCTCGCGGCCGCCTGGTGCACGGGGCTCGCCGTCTACACGCTGCCGTTCCGATCACGACGGATCGAATTCGTCTCGACGATCCTGATGACGTGGTGGGACGCCGCCCGCGCGGTCTGGATGTACTGGATCGGGATGGTCCGCGTCGGCGCCGTGCTGGTCGGGTGGCTGGTCACGCTGGCCCACCTCGCCGTGAAGCTCGCCTTCGAGGCCGCCCGTCAGCTCGTCACCCTGCCGATGGCGGTGACGGGCCGGATGACGGACCAATACTTCCGGCCCGGCGTGCCATGGCTGGCGTTCGTGATGCTGGTGTTCTGGTGCGCGCTCGAGGCCACGATCTTCACCTTCACGCTGATGCCCACGCTGTCGCAGGTGCTCGCCGACCTCGCCGGCGGCGAGCAGATCCCACGGGCGACCTCGATTCTCCTGTGGTTCTTCCTGCTCCTCCTGATCATGGGCAGCTTCGCCTGCGTCCAGGCGCTCGTCGACGCCGTCAAGAAGCGGGAGCTCAAGTTCATCATCCAGATCGTCCTGGTCGAGATCTTCGTCATGTTCTTCGAGGTGATGTTCCTCTACCGCGAGATGGTCGACGCCATCACGCCCTGGATCGTCCAGCAGACGGGAGACAAGTTCCATCCCGGGCTCGGCTTCACGCTGAGCGTGGCGACGTTTGGCTGGGTGGGCATTCGCGGCATGACGTGGTTCCTGTTCGGCCAGTACGGGACGCCGCCGCTCCTCGCCGTGATCTCGCGGCAGCCGATGGAGACGCCCGAGGGTCGGCCGGTGAAGGTCACCGCCGAGCCCGCCTGGTGGCGGGAGCCCTTCGCGGATTTCAAGAAGGAGATCGGCTGGCTCCACGAGCGGAGCGACCAGCTCCTCGAGTATCTCGGCCTGCCTGCCATGCACCTCATCGCCGCCGCGCTGAACTTCGGCATGGTCCTGGTGACGGCCCGGCCGGTCTTCAGCCTGCCGTTCAAGAGCCTGAAGGAGGTGACGGAGACCCGGGAGGTTCTCGCCGGATTGATGCATCTGCAGCCGAGAAGGCAGGGCGCCCCGTGAGCCCCGCCCGCTCGCTCACCCTCGCGCTGCTCGCGGGTGGACTGCTCGCGACGTCGGCCATGGCGCAGCCGACGCCCACGAACCGGTTGCGGGAGAGCCTGTTCGTCGGGGTGGACACGAGCGGGTCCTTCGTCCAGACGGGGGATTACGGCAACGCCATGACCTTCCTCTCGTACTACCTCTATGGCCACCTCAACGGCCTCGGCGGCCTCAGCCAGCCGCGCGAGCTGTTCGTCGCCGCCATCGGCGGCAAGGAGGCGAGCGAGCCCAAGGCCTTCCATCCGATCCTCGACTTCGCGGGCAAGGACCTCACGCAGATCGAGGCGGACCTCAAGCGCTGGTACGCGCCCACCGACACGCTCACCGACTTCAACGTCTTCTTCAACCAGGTGGCCCGGATCGCGAAGGATCGCAACCTCGTCATGAGCCCGATCACGGTGCTGCTGGTGACCGACGGCGTTCCCGACGTGCCGGTCCCGGGCGTCAAGCCGGGCTCGTCGGCCATGTACCGCAAGATCGACCTCTCGTCGCTCGAGTACCTGTCGCGGAACCTCACGGTGCGGGTGATCTATCCGAACCCCAAGGTGGGCGAGCTGTGGCGAACGGAAGTCCCGCGGCAGCGGGTCAGACTCTGGACGACCGAGGGCGAGGTGATGAAGGGCTGGCGCGCGCAGCTCACGGCCGGCGTCGAGCCGGGCGACCAGGCGCGCCTGTGGAAGTGGGTAAGGGACAACGTCGATTTCCGGGTCCGCTTGCGCCCGCTCTGAGCAAGCCATGACGCGTCAAGGAGGCGCGACCACCATGAAATGGCCCCTGCTCCTGCTTAGCGTGACCGCTCTGATTCTCTCGCCAGGCCTGAGCCTGGCGCAGTCGAAGGCGACGACCGAGCCCAACGGCGCCAAGGCCCAGGGCACGGGCGGCAACTTCATGAAGGACTCGTGGCTCACGACCAAAACGAAGTCCAAGCTCGTCGCGAACGGCCGCGTGAAGGCTCGGCATATCACCGTGGAGACACAGAACGGTGTCGTCACGCTACTCGGCAAGGTCGGCAGCGCTGAGGAACGAGCCATCGCCGAAGAGATCGCGAAGGGCGTCGATGGCGTGAAGGGCGTGCGGAACGCCCTGCAGATCGTGCCAGAGAAGGCCCGTAAGGCGACAAACGCCAAAGACGACGACATCGAGAAGGCCGTTGCGGAGCGTCTCAAGAAGGACGAGCCACTCAAGGAATCCGACATCAAGGTGCGCTCGGACAACGGCGTGGTCACCCTTTCGGGGAAGGTGCCGGACGGTAAAGTGAAGACCCGCGCCGCCGATCTGACGCGCCGGGTTCCCGGCGTCAAGACGGTGCGAAACGAGCTCGAGTCGAAGAGCTGAGCGAGGCCAACAGGCGTGAGTCCGGTGGAGCCGGTGATAGGCTGATCACGATGCGCTATCACTTCTCGGGCGTCGCGGGCACGGGCATGAATCCGCTCGCCTGCCTGATGCGGGCGCGCGGCCACGACGTCCAGGGCTCCGACCGCTCGCTCGACATGGGGAAGAATCAGGAGATCGCCGCGCGCCTCCGGCGTGTGGGAATCCAGCTGACGCCACACGATGGGACGGCGATCTCCTCCGCGATCGATCGCTTCGTCTACTCCACGGCAGTCGAGGCCGACACGCCCGAGATGCGCGCGGCGCGCGCGCTCGGCCTTCCGTGCGTGTCCCGGCCTCGGCTGCTCGCCGAGGTGGTCGACGCCGGCGGTCCGGGCGTCGCCGTCGCGGGCACGAGCGGCAAGAGCACCATCGTCGGCATGGTGGCCTGGCTCGTGCGCGAGGCGAACGTGCCCGCCACCGTGCTCGGCGGCGCCGCGCTCGTGGGCGAGGGCACGGGCGGCTGCTTCGTCGTCGGCCCCGCCGAGGGGCCCGTCGTCGCGGAGGCGTGCGAGTCCGACGGCACGCTCGCCGGCTATCGGCCCGCGATCGGGCTCGTCCACAACGTGAGCCGTGACCACGGTGAGCTGGATGCGATTCGTCCGCAGTTCGAGGCCTTCGCGGAGAACTGCGGCCGGCTCCTCGTCAACGCGGCCTGCCCGGAGGCGGCCGCGCTCGGACGCCGGTTCAAGGCCCTCACCTACGGCGGCTCGCCTCACGCCGACAGGCGTCTGCGGGTCACGAGTGCGGGCCCCCGCCGCGCCACGGGCGTGTTGCGGCTCGAGGACCGCGTGATGGTGCTCGACGTCCCGCAGCCCGGTCTCCACAACCTCGAGAACGCCGCCGCCGCCGCGCTGGTGGCGCTCGAGCTGGGTGTCGAGGCTTCCGCGGTGGAGGTTCTGCTGGCCCGCTTCCCCGGGGTCGCGCGCCGATTCGAGGTGGTCGGCACGACGGCGAGCGGCATCCGCGTCGTGGACGACTACGCGCACAACGGCGAGAAAATTCGCGCCGCCGTCACCACCGCGCAGGCCGGCGCGCCGCGCGTCCTCGCCGTCTTCCAACCCCACGGGTTCGGCCCGGCCCGCTTCCTACGCGCCGAGCTGAAAGAGCTGCTACCGAAGCTGCTCCGGCCCCAGGACCGCTTTTGCTATGCCGAGATTTTTTACGCGGGCGGCACCGTGGCAAAAGACGTCTCGAGCCACGCTCTGACGGCCGATCTCCCCGCCGAGATGCGCGGCGTCTACGCCTCCGACCACGACGCCATCCGCCAGTGGGTGCTGAGCGAGGCGCAGGCCGGCGACACCGTGCTCATCATGGGCGCGCGCGATCCCGACCTCCCTCGCCTCGCGCGCAAGGTGTTCGAGTCGCTCTCGGTCTGGGCTTCCTCGACAACTCCCAGGCAGCTGAGCCGGCTCTAGTTTGACTCGGAGGGAGGCTTCGCCCGCCTTCCGAACCCTCCCCCCAGGACAGGTTGCGCCGGCAAAGCCGGCGCTCGAAACGTGGTTACTCCGACACGCCTCTAGTCGGGCCCCCTCCGACATCTCCCCAAAGGAATGGCATGCGCGTCCGCGCGCCTGTCAGGCGACCGCCGTTCCCGGGCGGCGCCGTCCCCGTCCACCGCGTCGCCCCCGGCGCCGGCGCCGTCCGGTCGCCGGCGCGGGCTCGAGCGCCTCGCCGACCGCCGGCGTGACGGGCTCCGCGGGCGCCGCCTCCCCCACCAGCGTGATCATCCCCGTCGGGCTCACCGCCAGCTCTTTGATCCGCCGGAGCCGTGTGACGAGCCGCGGCGACCCGGCCGGCCGGCTGAAGCCCCGCGCCTTGAGCGTCCGGGCGAGCGTGTCGAGCAGGACCGCGCCATTCGGCGACTGCTCTACCAACTCACGCACGACATTGACGAGCTCGTCGAGGGGCGCGGTGTGCGCCTCGCCCGCGTGCGCAGCGTGGGCATGGCGTGGCTCGGCCCGACGCGGCTCCGCGACCGCGGCAGGCGCGCGCGCGCCCCGCCGACCTCGCCTGCGCCGGCGCCGCCCCGTCGCGTCGGCCACCTGGGCCTCACGCGGTTCCGCCGACGGCGCGCCGACGAGCGCGCGTGAGGAGAGCCGGCGGAAGGCGATGCCGAGGGCGGTCGCCACGTCGCCCACGGCGTCGAAGGCGCGGTCGTCCGACACGATCTCGAGCTCGTCCCCGGGGCGGGCGGCGGCCAGCCACACGCCCGCGCTCACTGCGATGCGGAGGTCGCTCCAGTCCTTCACGCCCGCGGAGGGTGCGCTGTGGACGAGCTGAGCCCCGTGGCGGGCGAGCAGGCGGGCGGTGTCGGGGCCGATCACTCGCCAGTTCCCCACCGCCACGAACTCGGTCCGCCGGCCCACGCGGTCGAGGGCCAGATGCTCGATCACCCGCTCGATGTGCCCTGAGTGGCTCGTGTTCTCGACGTCGAAAAAAACCGCGCGCCGGCCCGCCGGCAGCGGCGCCTCCGGCACGGGCGGCGGCACGCGCGCGGAAAAGTCGGGCTCGGGCGTCGCGAGCGGCACGACCGGGTCGTGCTCGGGGGCCGTCTCCTCGACCAGCGGCTCGGAAAGAGGCGCGACCTCGGAGGCGGGACTCGTCTTCGCAGCGCTGGAGCGGCGGTGCCGCCCGGCGCTCGTGCGTTCCATGCCTGCATCATAACCTGATCGCGATGACAGCGCGGCCAAGCATCGGGCGAGTACCAGAACCGGCACCGGCTCGTCCCGCGCGTGAGCCCGTTAGTCCTCCAGGACCATGCGCCGAAACGCCTCGGCGGCCCGGAGGCGCCGGCGCGCGCCCTGCCGCCGGGCCCAGCCGCGGATCATCGCCGATGGGTCCCAGTCGCCCATCTGGCTGCGATGCTCGCGCAGCGCGCCGATTTTGATAGCCAGCACCGCGGCGATGTCCACGAACGTGTCGGCGCGCTCCGAGCCGACCAGCCAGACCTCTCGCACGTGATGCGGCTCGAGGCCCTCGGCGAGGAGCTCGGGGAAGATGAACCGCGTCTCCGCCGACGGGAAGACCGCGTCGAGCGTCACGTCGGCGGCCGCACGGTGGTCGGGATGGTTCATATAGCGCGTGCCATAGAAGCGCACCGTCGGGTCACCGCACACGACGGCGTCAGGGCGGTGGCGCCGGATCACGCGCGTCAGATCCCGCCGGAGCGCGATCGTCGGCTGGAGCACGCCGTCCGGCTGACCGAGGAAGACGACCTCGTCGATGCCCAGCACGCGGCAGGCCGCGCGCTGCTCCTCCTCGCGAATCTTCACGAGGCGCTCGGGCGTCATGTCGGGAGGTGTGAAGCGGTTCGACCCGGCCTCACCGCTCGTGAGGCACACGGTGACGATGCGGCTGCCCGCGTGCACCCACTTGGCGAGCGTCCCGGCGACGGTGAACTCCTGGTCGTCGGGGTGCGCGTGGATCGACAGCACGCGCGCGGGCGCGGCGGGCTCCTTGCGTCGCGTCACGTCGGCCGAACCAGGGCGATGCTCACAAGAGGAGATGATACCCTGGCCGAACCGGAGCGGATCATTCCATTGAACGGAGGATCACGATGAAGAATTGGAAGCCGACCGCAGCAGCCGCGGCCACCGTCGCGCTCGCCGTCCTGATGGGCACGCCGGGTGGGGAGGCCCCGTACGCTCAGCAGGCCGCCCTCAAGCGCACCATTCTTCAGAGGGGCGACCTTTCGGTTCAGGGCCGCGAGGTCGTGATGGCCGTGGCCGAGGTCCCGCCGGGCGCCGCGGCGGGCAAGCACACCCACCCAGGCGAAGAGGTGTCCTACGTGCTGGAGGGCAGTCTGGTGCTCGAGGTCGCGGGTAAGCCACCCAAGACGTTCAAGGCCGGCGACGTCTTCATGGTCCCGGCCGGAACGGTCCACGACGGCAAGAACACCGGCGCGGGGACGGCGAAGGTGCTGGCGACGTACATCGTGGAGAAGGGCAAGCCCCTCGCCACGCCGGCCCCTTGACCTCCAGCGTCGGCGCCTTGACGACACCACGTGAGTCATGCCAGGGTAGCGCCGCCGATCGCGGCCCGGGGCGCAAGGTCGGCAACAGGAGGAGCGCGATGTCGCGGGCGAAGAGCGTATTTATCGGAACCTTGACACTGGCCCTGGTGGCGTCGCTGGCGTCCGGAGTGACGCCCGCGGACCCGATCCGGATCGGCTACGTCGACCCGCTCTCGGGCCCGTTCGCGGCCACCGGCGAGAACGGCCTCAAGCAGTTCCGCTTCGCGGCCGACGCCATCAACCGGGCGGGCGGCGTTCTCGGCCGGCAAATCGAGATCGTGCCCTTCGACAACAAAGTGAGCCCGCAGGAGAGCCTGATCCAGCTCAAGAAGGTGATCGGCGAGGGCATCCACTTCGTCTTCCAGGGCAACAGCTCGGGCGTGGCCCACGCCATCTCTGACGCGGTGCTCAAGCACAATGAGCGCAACGCGGACAACCGCATCCTCTACCTGAACTACTCGGCGGTCGATCCCGCGCTGACCAACGAGAAGTGCCACTTCTGGCACTTCCGCTTCGACGCGCACGCCGACATGAAGATGGCGGCGCTGACCGACGTGATCAAGGCGAACACCAAGATCCGGAAGATCTACATCATCGGCCAGGACTACTCCTTCGGGAAGGCGGTGGCCGAGGCGGCGGTCAGCATGCTCGGCAAGAAGCGGCCGGACATCCAGATCGTCGGCAACGAGCTGCATCCGATCGGCAAGGTCAAGGATTTCTCGCCGTACGTGCAGAAGATCATCGCCTCGGGCGCCGACGCCGTGATCACCGGCAACTGGGGCGCCGACATGGTGAACCTGGCCAAGGGCGCCAACGAAGCGGGGCTCAAGGCGCCGTTCTACACCTACTATGCCGCCTCGGACGGCGTCACCGCCGCCATCGGCGCCGCCGGCGTGGACCGGATCCGTCTGGTCCACGAGAGCCATCCCGGGAACCCGAGCCCGCCCAAGATGGTCGGCGACTACATCGCCGCGTACAAGAAGCTCAATCCCAACAACGACATCAACCAGCCGCGCATCCACACGGGCCTCAACATGCTCGTGCTCGCGATCAAGAGGGCCGGCACGACCGACGTGGACAAGGTGGCGATGGCCCTCGAAGGAATGGAGTGGACGACCCTCAGCGGCGATCACGTCGTGATGCGCAAGGACGACCACCAGCTCCTGATGCCGATCTACATCTCCGTCCACACGAACAAGTCCATCACGTACGACTACGACAACTCCGGCTTCGGCCTGTCGCTGGAGAGCAAGGTCGAGCGCGAGATGGCCACGCAGCCGGCCGCCTGCAAGATGGACCGGCCGACCTAGCGGCCGCGAGGGCGTGGCGGGACCCGGACCGACGGGCCCCGCCCGCCTGCCCACGATGCTCGAGCTCGTCCTCTTCTCCCTTCTGAACGGCCTCGTCTTCGCCACGCTGCTCTTCATGCTCTCGAGCGGCCTCACCCTCATCTTCGGCATGATGGGCGTGCTGAACTTCGCCCACGCCGGCTTCTACATGCTCGGGGCGTACTTCGCCTATACGCTGACGGGGTACCTCGGCTTCTGGCCGGCGCTCGTCGTGGCGCCCCTGCTGGTCGGCCTGCTGGGCGCCGCCGTGGAGCGCTACGGCCTTCGGCGCGTGCACCGGTTCGGCCACCTGGCCGAGCTCATTTTCACCTTCGGCGTGGCCGTGGTCATCGAGGAGGTCGTGCAGCTCGCCTGGGGACGGACGGCGAAGAGCTACGAGGTGCCGGCGCTGCTCGACTTCCCGCTCTTCCGCCTCTTCCGGACGAGCTTCCCCGCCTACAAAGCGTTCATGCTGCTCGTCTCCGTCGGCATCTTCGTCTTCCTCTTCGCGATCCTCACGCGGACGCGAGCCGGCCTCATCATCCAGGCCTCCCTCACCCACCCGGGCATGGTCGCGATGCTGGGGCACGACGTGCCGCGCGTCTTCATGCTCGTGTTCGGCACCGGCTCGGCGCTCGCCGGGCTGGCCGGCGTCATCGCGGGCCCGGTGCTCGGCACGTTTCCCGGGATGGCCCAGGTGCTCGGAACCATCGTGTTCGTGGTGGTGGTCATCGGAGGGCTCGGCTCGCTCACCGGCGCCTTCGCGGCCTCGCTGCTGATCGCGATCGTCCAGACCTTCGCCGTGGCTCTCGACGTCTCGCTGTCGAGCGCGCTGGCCACGGTCGGGCTCCGGATGAGCGCCGGGGGCATGCTGCAGGACCTGTGGAAGGTCACCATCGCGCAGGTCGCGCCGATCATGCCGTACCTCCTCCTGGTGCTGATCCTCGTCGTGCGGCCGACCGGGCTCTTCGGCACCCGCGAGACGTGAGCACGCCGGCGCCCGCCACCGTCCGCGCGCTCGAGCTCGAGAAGACCGCGCGGGCGCAGCGGCTTCGACGCTACGGCGTCTGGATCGCCGCGGCCGCGATCCTGGTCGGCCTGCCCCACGTGCTGAGAACCCCCGTGGCGATCCCCGTGATGAACCAGATGGGGATCGCCGTCGTCTTCGCGCTCAGCTACAACATGCTGCTCGGCCAGGGCGGCATGCTGTCGTTCGGCCATGCCGTCTACTTCGGTCTCGGCGGCTTCATCGCCGCCCACGTCCTGAACCTCGCCGGCCGGGGCGTCCTCTATCTGCCCGTGCCGCTCCTGCCCCTGGTGGGTGGGCTCGGGGGCCTCGTCTTCGCCGCGCTCTTCGGGAGCTTCTCGACCACCCGGGCCGGCACGGTGTTCGCCATGATCTCGCTCGGCGTCGGCGAGCTCATGGCCTCATCCGCGCTCATTCTCGACAAGTTCTTCGGCGGCGAGGAAGGCATCACGACCAACCGGGCGAAGGCGCCCGCGCTCCTCGGCCTCGACTTCACGACCGACCGCCACGTCTACTACCTGATCGCCTTCTGGGCCCTCGCCGCGGCCGCGATGATGTCCGCGTTCTCGCGGACGCCGGTGGGACGCATGGCCAACGCCGTACGCGACAATCCCGAGCGCGCCGAGTTCGTCGGCTACAGCCAGCGCTGGGTGCGCTTCGTCTCCTTCTGCGCGGCCGGGCTCTTCGCCGGTGTGGCGGGCGGGCTCTTCGCCGTGAATTACGAGATCCTCACCGCGGAGAACATGGGTCTCAGCGCCTCGGGGTCGGTCCTCCTCATGACGTACATCGGCGGTGTCGGCTACTTCATCGGTCCGATCCTCGGGGCCGTGATTTTCACCTTCCTCCAGTCCATGCTCAGCGACTACACGGGCATGTGGCTCCTCTATCTCGGGATCCTGTTCCTCGCCACGGTGCTGTTCGTCCCGGCGGGATTCGCCGGCGTTCTGATGCTGCACGCCCCGGCCTGGCGCGCCCGCCGCCTCGGGCGGCTGCTCGGTCCGTACCTCCTGGCGGGACTCCTCGGGCTGGTGGTCGCCGTCGGCGTCGTCGGGCTCCTCGAGATGATCCACGTCGTCGTGTCGGCACCCACCGGCCGGACCGCCAAGCGCCTGTTCTGGATGACCGTCGACGTGCGCACGCTCTGGCCCTGGCTCGCGTTCGCGACGCTCGCCGTGGCGGGGGCCGTCGGCCTCCGGTGGGCGGCGCCCCAGGCGGCGAAGGCCTTCACCGAGGCCAGCCGCCCGGTGGAGACGCGGTGACGCCGGCCATCGAGCTCGTGGACGTTCACAAGGCCTTCGGCCGGACGCCGATCATCTGGGGCCTGAGCCTGGCGATCGAGGCGGGCACGCGCCAGGCCCTCATCGGTCCCAACGGCGCCGGCAAGTCCACGCTCTTCAACCTGATCACCGGCAAGTACCCCGTCTCCCGCGGGCGCATCCGGCTCAAGGGGGAGGACATCACCGGCCTCCGGCCCTACGCGATCAACCGCCGCGGCCTGAGCCGCTCCTTCCAGGTGACGAACCTCTTCCCGCGCCTGAGCGTCTTCGAGAATCTCCGGTGCAGCGCCCTCTGGTCCCGGGGCTACGGCTACTCCTTCTGGCACCTGGTGGACAACGCGCGGGACGTGCGCGAGCGCGCCGAGACGGTGATGGAGCAGCTCAACCTGACGGCGCGCCGCCACGTGCCCGCCGGCGTCCTCTCGTACGCCGAGCAGCGCGCGCTCGAGATCGGCATCACCATCGCTGGCGGGGCCGACGTGATCCTGCTCGACGAGCCCACCTCGGGCATGAGCCGGAGCGAGACCGAGCACGTGGTGCAGCTCATCCGCCAGGTGACCGCCGGGAAGACGCTCGTCATGGTCGAGCACGACATGAGCGTGGTCTTCGACCTCGCCGACCGCATCGCGGTCCTGGTCTACGGCAAGATCATCGCCCACGACACGCCGGAGCGGATCCGCGCGAACGCCGCCGTCCAGGAAGCGTATCTCGGCGTTCCGCAGGGCGCCGGCTGATGCTGGCGGTCAGCGACCTCCACGCCTTCTACGGCAAGAGCCACATCTTGCAGGGCGTCAGCCTGGGCGTGGGCGAGGGCGAGATCGTGAGCCTGCTCGGCCGAAACGGGGTGGGCCGCTCGACGACCATCAAGGCGATCATGGGCGACGTCCGGGCGCAGGGCTCCGTCCGCTTCCGCGGCGAGGAGATCTGCGGGCTCCCGCCCTACGTGATCGCGCGGAAGGGGCTCGGCTACGTGCCAGAGAACCGGGACATCTTCCCGACGCTGACCGTGCGCCAGAACCTCCTGCTCGGCGTCAAGAACCCCCGACGGCCTGGCCGCTGGTCCGTGGACGACATGTTCCACCTCTTCCCGGTCCTCGGCGAGCGCGCGGAGCAGCCGGGTGCGGTGCTCTCGGGCGGTGAGCAGCAGATGCTCACGATGTGCCGCACGCTGGTCGGCGACCCGCACCTGATCATGGTCGACGAGCCGACCGAGGGGCTGGCGCCCATGCTCGTCCGGCAGGTCGCCGACCTCCTGGTGGAGATCGCCGAGCGGGGCGTCGCCATCCTCCTCGTCGAGCAAAAGCTCACCATCGCGCTCGCGATCGCGCGCCGAGTCTACGTGATGGGGCACGGACGCGTCGTCTTCGAGGGCACGCCCGAGGACCTGCGCCGGAACGACGGCGTGCGCAAGGAGTGGCTGGAGGTCTAGGCGCGGGGTCGCGCGTTACGCGAGCGTCTCCGCGATCTGCAGCAGCTCCTCGTACTCCTGATTCCAGTAGTTGTGATTGCGGAACATCGGGAAGGCCTGGGGGAATGAGGGATCGTCCCAGCGCCGCGCGATCCAGCCCGACATGTAGACGATGCGCATGGCCCGCAGCGCCTCGCAGAGCGAGAGCGTCGAGCGGTCGAACTCCCGGAACAGCTCGTAGCCCTCCAGGAGGTCGAGGCGCTCCTTGCGCGCGTCCTCGGAGCCGCCGCGGGCGAGGAGCCAGAGGTCCTGGACGGGCGGGCCGACGAGGCAGTCGTCGAAGTCGACGAGGATCGGCCCGTCGGAGGCCCAGAGGATGTTGCCCCAGTGCAGGTCGCCGTGGACCCGCTGGACGCGCGCGGCGGCGAGCGGCGCGGCGACGGCGTCGGCGATGCGGAGCGCGACCTCGCGGTAGCGCGGCGCCAGCCCTTCGGGAATGAACTTGCCGGCCAGCACGACGTCCACAGGCTCCCGGATGTAGCGGTTCACGTCGAGCCGCGGCCGATGGGGCGCCTCCCGCGACGCGCCCACCGCGTGGAGCCGGCCGATGGCGCGGCCGATCCGGCGGCGGCCTTCCGCGTCGAGCTCGTCGAGGGTGCGGCCGCGCACCTTCGGGAAGGCCGCGTAGAGGATCCCTTCGATCTCGCCGAGCGTCGAGCCGGTGCCGAGGTCGAGCGGCGCCACCGCCGGCACCTCGGCGGCCGCCAGGTCCGCGAGAAACGCGTGCTCGTCCAGGATCGTCTCGCGCGACCAGCGGCCGGGGCGGTAGAACTTGACGACGAGCCGGCGCTCATCTTCCAGCTCGACCTCGTAGACGCGGTTCTCGAAAGCGCGCAGCGGCAGGCAGCGGCCGGTGCAGCGCAGGCCGCCGACCTCGACCGCGTCGAGGACGCGATCGGGGGTCAGGGAGAAGAACGACGCGCGGGGTTCGCCGGTCATGCCCGGAGATCGTACCATCCGCCGACGCCCCGGGCCCACGGAGCGTATCGTTCCCGGCACGTTGACGGGTGCTCGGCGCACAGGTAGAAGTAGACTATGCGCAGCATGTCCCGCCAGGGCTTCTGGAATCCGTGGTGGACGCTGACGTGGATCGCAGCCGCGCTGACGATCGCGGTCGCCGTGCTCGAGTACCTCGGCGCCTTCGGCGATCTCGGCGTGGTGCTGACCATCGCGGGTCTCATGCTGACGATGCTCTTCGGCCTGACCGCGTCCACCTGGTCATCGGTTGCGGGGTTTCGCGCCGACGTCATCCCGGCCCTCGAGAGGATCGAGCACCTGCTCATGGAGCGTCTCCCGCCCCGCTGAGGGCGTTGAGATGAGTCCTATCCTCGCCGGTTCCCCTTCCGCCTTGCGATCGCTTCGCCCCAGCGAGCCAGGAATGTCGTGATGAAGGCGTGTTCCTTGGCGGGATCGACGGCCAGCGGCGCGAGCGCCATCGCGACGGCCAGCGCCACGTGATAGCCCTCTGAGCGCGAGGCGACGGCGCGGCGATAGGCGGGGTGCGCCTCATTCACCCACACCGTCGACTCGACGAGGCGGCCCAGCTCAGGGTCGCCACGGTGTTCCTCAAACTGGACGCTGAGGCCGTAGCGTGCGGGCCGGCGCGCGGGGGGGCCAGCGGCGAGACGCCCGGTGGCTGGCGCCGGCGCGACCTGCGCGGCGGCGGGCCTGGGCTCAGTGTCCGACACGGGCAGCGTCGTGGCTCCCTTAGCAAGCGGAGCTCCGAAAGGCGCCGAAGTCTCGCGCGTGGCGCCGGCGGCTCCGTGCGCCGCGAACAGCGGCGCGTGATGAGCGCCGGCGGAATCGGGGCCAGCCGTCGGCAGACGACGCTGGCCGCCCGCGCGCTGCTCCACGAGGGCCGCCAACAGCGGAAAGTCGCCGGCCAGGTCGGCGAGCACCGCCTCCAAGTCGCGCTCGACGGGCCTGGCGGCGCGGCGACGCGCGCGCTCCGCGGGCTCGCCCGCGTCGCCCCACTGGGTGAGCTGGCGCGAGACCGCCTCCTGGATCGCCTTGCGGTATGCGAGGTAGGTCGCACCGCGCGCGCCAGCGCGGATGAAGTCGGCCTTGTTCAGCGTGAGGCACTCGGCCAGCGCGGGCACCTCGATCAGGCCGCCCACGCACTCGGGCGCCGACGGCGCGATGGCCAACCAGTCCCATCCCCGCTTGATGACCTTGCCGAAGGTGCTGACGGCGACGCCCCTGAGGTCTTCGGTCAGCGCCACTGCGTCGCGGACGAGGTAGCCCGCGCCGGCGGGCTTGCGCTTGCGCGCCATGCGAATGGCGACGGGCGCCGTTTCAAGCGCGCGCCAACCCCGCCCCTCGAGCGAACGCCCGTTCAGGAT
>MNCR01000134.1 GCA_001914535.1 Candidatus Rokubacteria bacterium 13_2_20CM_69_15_1 | reverse complement strand
GGAACATCGGCCGGCGCGTGGCGAAGTTTGCCGGCGCGATCGGGATGCGGGTCCTCGGCTACGACAAGTACGTGCCCGACGACGAGATGCGGCGCCGCGGGGCCGAGCCCGTCAAGAGCCTCGAGGAACTCTTGCCCCAGGTCGACGTCCTCACCTGCCACACACCGCTCACACCCGAGACAGCGCACATGATCGACGCGAAGGCGCTCGCCCGTATGAAGCCGGGGGCGATCTTCGTCAACACGTCGCGCGGTCCCGTGCAGGATGAGCGCGCGCTCTTTGAAGCGCTCACGCGCGGCCACCTGGCGGCGGCGGGCCTCGACGTCTGGGAGGATGAGCCGACGCCTGTGGACAACCCGCTCCTCAACCTGGAGAACGTCGTGTGCTCCTCGCATGTCGCCGGCGTCACACGCGAGGCGAACAGACAGATGGCGGTGCAGGTCGCGGGCGAGATGCTGCGGGTGCTGCGGGGCGAGAAGCCCGAGGTCCTCGTGAACCCCGAAGTGTGGGGGCACCTCGGGCGGAGGTAGAATGGCTCCATGCCGATCGACCCGCGCCATCCGAGGGAGATCCGACGGGACATCCGGAACGGCAAGCTGACGTGCATCACGGCGGGGCTCGGCGCGGGCCACGTCCAGGCGAATCTGGCGGTGCTGCCGCGGGACTGCGCGTACGACTTTCTCCTCTTTTGCCAGCGCAACCCGCGGCCGTGCCCGCTCCTCGAGGTCACCGACGCGGGCTCGACCGAGCCCGTCGGCGTCGCCCCGGGCGCCGATCTCCGAACCGACCTCCCGCGCTACCGGATCTACAAGCACGGCGAGCTGGCCGACGAGGTGACGGACGCGACGCCGTACTGGCGCGATGACCTCGTCGCGTTCCTGCTCGGCTGCTCATTCACGTTCGAGTGGGCGCTGCTCGAGGCCGGTATCCGCCTCTGGCACGTGGAGCACGGCAAGAACGTCGCGATGTGGCGGACCTCCATCCCGTGCCGCCCGGCGGGCGTCTTCCACGGGCCCGTGGTCGTCTCGATGCGCCCGATCGCCTCCGCCGACCTCTCGAAGGCGGTCACCGCGAGCGCGCGCTTCCCGGGCGCCCACGGCGCACCGATCCACATCGGCGACCCCGCGGCGATCGGCATCCGGGACCTCGCCAGACCCGACTGGGGCGACGCGCAGGAGTTCAGACCGGGCGACGTGCCGGTCTTCTGGGCGTGCGGCGTCACGCCCCAGGCGGTGGCGCTCGCCTCGAAGCCGGCGTTCATGATCACGCACAGCCCGGGGCACATGTTCATCACCGACGTGCCGAACTCCGCCCTCGCGGCCCTGTGAGCGTGAGGTTCCTGCCGGCGGGCGATCTCGCTGTTCTGGTCGAGTTCGACGAGGAGATCAGCGTCGAGGTGAACACCCGCGTCCGTGCCCTCGAGTTCCTCATCCAGCAGAAGGGGCTGCCGGGCATCGCCGAGACGGTGCCGACCTTCCGGTCCCTCCTCGTCTACTACGACCCGCGCGCGGTCGGCTACGACGCGCTCTGCGCCTCGATCGCCGAGCTCCTGCCCCAGGCGACGACGGCGGTTTTGCCGCCCTCGCGCCTGGTCGAGCTGCCCTGCTGCTACGACGACCCGGAGCTCGGCTTCGACCTCGCGGCGGCGGCCCATCGTCTCGGCCTCTCGACGGCCGAGCTGGTGAGGCTCCACAGCAGGGCCGAGTATCTCGTCTACTTCATCGGCTTCACGCCGGGGCTCCCGTACATGACCGGGATGCCGGAGCGCCTCACGATCCCGCGCCTCGAAACGCCGCGCACGAAGACACCCGCTGGGAGCGTCGGCATCGGCGGCACGCAGTGCTGCATCTACTCGGTCGAGAGCCCGGGGGGGTTCTGGATCCTCGGACGCACGCCGGTCCGCCTCTACGATCCTGGGGCGCCGGATCCGATCCTGCTCCGTCCCGGAGACCGTGTGCGCTTCCGTGCGGCCGACCGCGGCGAGTACGATCGGATCGCCGCGCGGGCGGAAGCGCGAGCCTACGTCCCGGTGATCACGTGATCGAGATCCTCGACCCCGGACCGCAGACGACCGTGCAGGACCTCGGCCGGTTCGGCCAGCTCCGCTACGGCATCCCGCCGTCAGGCCCGGTGGACGGGTTCGCGTTCGTCCTCGCGAACCGCCTCGTCGGTAATCCCGACGGCGCCGCCGGGCTCGAGTGCACGCTCGTCGGTCCGCGCTTCGAGGTGGGCGCGTCGTGTGCGGTCGCCGTCGCCGGCGCCGACATGCCCGTGACCGTGAATGGCCGCGAGGCGCCGGGCTGGACGACGCTCGTGCTCGGGCCGGGCGACGTCGTGAAGCTCGGGCCCGCGCGCTCGGGGGTAAGGAGCTACGTCGCCTTCTCGGGTGGCCTCGAGTGTCCCCTCGTGATGGGCTCGCGCTCGACCTACCTGCGGGGCCAGCTCGGCGGGCTCGAGGGACGCGCGCTCCGGAAGGGGGACCGGCTCCGCATCGCCGCGGCGGCGCCGCCCCCGCGGTGGCGCGTCGCCCGCCGCGCGGTTCCCGATTACACGGGCGAGCCGACGGTCCGCGTCGTTCTCGGGCCGCAGGCCGACCGCTTCACCAAGGAAGGCATCGGCGCGCTCCTGGAGAGCGCGTACGCGATGCTGCCGCAGTCGGACCGCATGGGCGCGCGGCTCTCCGGCGCGCGGATCACACACTCGCGTGGCCACGACATCATCTCGGACGGTATCGCCCTCGGCTCGATCCAGGTGCCCGGTGACGGCCAGCCGATCGTCCTCCTGGTTGACCGCCAGTCCACCGGCGGCTATACGAAGATCGCGACCGTCTGCTCGTTCGACGTCGGACGCGTCGGGCAGGTCAGGCCCGGGCAATCGCTCCGGTTCCGCGCGGTCACTGTGCACGAGGCGCGCCGGCTTCTGTGCCTTGCCGACGCAGTCCTCGAGGCAGGACTGAGAGAGGAGATCGCATGAGCGTCGAGAAGGAGCTCCACGAGTACACCGCGAAGACGGTCCGCTCCCGCGCCCTGCATGAGGAGGCGCTGGCGGTGATGCCCGGCGGCAATAGCCGCACGACGACTTTCTTCGACCCGTACCCGTTCTACGTCCAGCGCGGCCAGGGCGCTCACGTCTGGGACGCGGACGGCAACGACCGCCTCGACTTCAACGGCAACTACACGAGCTTGATCCTCGGCCACGCACCGCCCGACGTCGTCAAGGCGGTCCAGGAGACGGTCGCGCACGGCCTCTCGTTTCCGGGGCCGACCGAGCACGAGGTGCGGCTCGCGGAGCTCTTGACGCGGCGCGTGCCGTCGGTCCAGCAGATCCGCTTCACGAACTCGGGCACCGAGGCGACGATGAACGCCGTGCGCCTCGCGCGCGCGTTCACGGGCCGGCCGAAGATCGCGAAGTTCGAGGGCGCCTACCACGGCACCCACGATTGGGTGCTCGTGAGCGTCGCGCCCGACCCGAAGGCGGCCGGGAGCCGCAAGCGCCCCAAGCCGGTGGTCGCGTCGGCCGGCGTGCCGCCCGCCGTCCTCAAGCACACCGTGGTGCTCCCCTGGAACGACCGCGAGGCGTGCGCGCAGATCATCGAGGCGGAGGCCGCGAACCTCGCCGCCGTCCTCGTCGACCCGCTGCTCGGGATCGGCGGCGTGATCCCGCCCGCCGACGGGTTCCTCGCCCACCTGCGCGCGCTCACGGAGCGCCACGGGATCGTCCTGATCTTCGACGAGGTCATCTCGTTCCGGATCGCGTGGGGCGGAGCGCAGGAGCGCTTCGGCGTCCGCCCCGACCTCACGACGTTCGGCAAGATCATCGGCGGCGGCCTGCCCGTCGGCGCCTTCGGGGGCCGGGCCGACATCATGAGCTACTACGATCCGCGCAAGGGTGCCCAGCGCATCAGCCACGGCGGGACCTTCAACGCCAACCCGGCGACGATGGCCGCGGGCGTCGCGACGCTCAACGCGCTCACGCCCGAGGCGTACGCGCGGCTCGACGCGCTTGGCGATCGGCTCCGCGGCGGCGTGACGCGCCTGCTCGCCGCGACGCGACGGAAGGGGCAGGTCTCGGGTGTCGGCTCGCTCTTCTGTCTGCACTGGACGCCCGAGCCGCTCAGCGACTACCGCTCGAGCCGTCCGAAGGACCCGGAGGCGCCGATGCGCCTCTTCATGGGGCTCCTCAACGAAGGCATTCTCCTCACGCAGCGGGGTCTCGGGGCCTGCTCGCTCGCGATGACGGAAGAGGACATCGATCGGTTCGTCAACGCTCTCGCCCGAGTCGTGGCGCGGAGCTAAGGAGCCACCGGGATGGCGACAAAGTCCATCGACCTCAACTGCGACATGGGCGAGAGCTATGGCCGCTGGACCCTCGGCGCCGACGAGGAGATCATGCCCTGGATCACCTCGGCGAACGTCGCGTGTGGCTTCCACGGGGGCGATCCCCACGTGATGCGCAAGACCGTCGCGCTGGCGCTTCGGCACGGCGTGGCGATCGGCTCGCACCCGAGCCTGCCGGACCTCATGGGCTTCGGGCGCCGCGTGATGGACGTCACACCCCAGGAGGTGAAGGACTACCTCTGCTACCAGACGGGCGCGCTGCGCGAGTTCGTCCGGGCCGCCGGCGGCGATCTCCAGCACGTGAAGCCGCACGGCATCCTCTACAACATGATGGAGAAGGAGGAGCCGCTCGCCGTCGCGGCGGGCGAGGCGGTGCTCGAGTCCGGCGGCAAGGAGCTCATTCTCATGGCGCTGGCCTCGGGCAAGTACGACGCGGCCTGCCGCAAGATGGGCGCGCGCGTGGCCTCGGAGGGGTTCGCGGACCGCGCCTACAATGTCGACGGCACGCTGGTCTCGCGCAAGATCGCGGGCTCCCTGATCACCGACCCGGAGCGCGCGGCCGCGCAGGCGGTGAAGATGGCGGCCGAGGGCAAGGTACGCACGCTTGACGGCGTCGAGGTCGACATCTCGGTGCAGACGATCTGCTGTCACGGCGATACGCCGGGCGCCCAGAAGATCGTCCGGACGGTCCGCGAGGCGCTCGAGAAGGCGGGGTGTCGCGTGCGGCCTCTGCGCGAGTGGCTCCCGAAGGCCTGACCCGGTCCTTCCCGCGGACCGATGACGCTCAAGGAGGTTGCGGCTCCGTCATGGTGTACCCGACCAAGGGACAGAGCGCAAGGAAGGGTACGAACGGGCGTATGGCGCCTGCATGCAGGGCCGGGGCTACGCGGTGAGGTGATCCGCCCCGGAGGCCGGTTGGCGCCCTGGACATCACGCGGAGCCTGACGACCCCGGACGGCACGGTCATCGGCTACCGGCTCTGGCGGCCGGGAGGCCCGCGCCCCACGCTCGTCCTCCTCCACGGCCTCGCCAGCAACCTGACCCGCTGGTCGGAGCTCGTCGCCCACACGTCGCTCAGGGCGGACTGGGACATCCTGCGCCCGGATCTCCGCGGCCACGGCGGCTCGCTCGCTCGCGGGCGGATCGGGATGGATCAGTGGTGTGCCGACCTCGCCGCGGTCCTCGCGGCGGAGCGCGCGCCGCGGGCGGTCGTCGGGGGCCACTGTCTCGGCGCCAACGTCGCTGTCGAGTTCGCCACGCGCCGCCCCGACGCGGTGGCGGGGCTCGTGCTCATCGAGCCCATGCTGCGCGAAGCGCTCCGCGGGAGCCTGAAGACCGCCGTCCGTCTCCGGTCCCTCTTGGGGCCGGCGGTGGGCCTCATCCGCGCCGTCAACGCGCTCGGCATCTATCGCCGGCGCGTGGCGCGGCTCGACCTGACCGAGCTCGATCGGGAGACGCGCGCCGCCATGTCACGGGGAGCGTCGGAGGCGCTCCTCCGGCGCCACGCGTCGCTCTGGCTCGACCTCTCCGCCATGCCCGCGGGAGCCTATCTCCAGTCGGTGATGGCCGTAAGCCGCGGCCTGCCCGACCTCGGCGCGATCCGCGTCCCCGTCCTGGCGCTCCTCTCCGCGGGCGGCGCGCTCAGCGACCCCGCGCTCACCGAGCGGTTGCTGCGCGCGCTCCCGAACTGTCAGACCGTGCGCCTCGCCGCCCAGCACTGGATCCCGACCGAGCAGCCCGAAGCGATGCGGAACGCGATGGAGGCGTGGTGCGGCGGTGTCCGCGGCGCCGCCGCGCGCGGCGCGCGGCCTTGACCCTGGCCCCGGGGCGATGGTCTACTGAATCGCTCGTGGACACGCCACTCAAGCGCACTCCGCTCTACAAGGCGCACGTCGAGGCCGGCGCGCGCATGGTCCCGTTCGGCGGTTGGGAGATGCCGGTGCAGTACGCGGGGATCGTCGAGGAGCACCGGAGCGTCCGCAGCGCCGTCGGCCTCTTCGACGTGAGCCACATGGGGGAGTTCGAAGTCGAGGGCGCCGGCGCCCTCGACGTGCTGCAGGCGCTCACCACCAACGACGTGTCCGCCCTGGAGGTCGGCCAGGTGCAGTACTCCATCCTCTGCTACCCGAACGGCACGATCGTAGACGACCTCACCGTGTACCGGCTCGCCGGCGACCGGTTCATGCTCACCGTGAACGCGTCCAATATTGACAGGGACTACGCCTGGGTCACCGACTACGCATGGATCACCGAGCACCAACGGAAGGAGGCGCGCTGGCGTAACGTCTCCGCCGAGACGGGGCTCATCGCGGTGCAGGGCCCGAGGGCCGAACCGCTCGTGGGCCGCCTCGCCGATCAGGACGTGACGAACGTCGGCTACTACCGCTTCGCGCGCGGCACGGTGGCGGGCATGCCGGCGCTCATCTCGCGCACCGGGTATACGGGCGAGGACGGCTTCGAGCTCTACGCCGCCGCCGCCGACGCAGGACGCCTCTGGGCGGCGCTTCTCGAGGCCGGCCGCGCCGACGGCGTGGCGCCGATCGGCCTCGGGGCCCGCGATACGTTGCGGCTCGAGATGAAGTACGCGCTCTACGGCAACGACATCGACGACACGACCAACGCGCTCGAGGCGGGCCTCGGCTGGGTCGTAAAGCCCGCGAAGGGCGAGTTCGTCGGCCGCGACGCCCTCGAGAAAATCCGCGCCGAGGGCGTGCGCCGCAAGCTGGTCGGCATCGAGATGGTCGACAAAGCCGTCGCGCGCCACGGCTACCCGGTGCTGAGGGACGGGCGCCGGGTCGGCGTCGTCACGTCGGGCTCCTATGGCCCGTCCGTGGACAAGTACATCGCGATGGCGTACGTCGAGACCGCGCTGGCCGCGGTGGGCACACCGCTCGCCGTCGAGATCCGAGGGCAGGCGAAGGCCGCGCGCGTCGTCAAAACGCCCTTCCATCCCTCACGAGTGAAAAAGGCATAGTCATGGCGAACGTTCCGAAGGACCTCAAGTACACGCGCGAGCACGAGTGGGCGAAGCAGGAGGGCGGCCGCGTGCGCGTCGGCATCACCGCGTACGCGCAAGACCAGCTCGGCGACGTGGTCTTCGTCGAGCTGCCGAAGGTCGGCGCCAAGGTCACGGCGAGCAAGGCCTTTGGCGTCGTCGAGTCCGTGAAGGCGGTCTCCGACCTCTTCGCGCCCGTCTCGGGTGAGGTCGTCGAGGTCAACGCGGAGCTCGGGCAGAAGCCGGAGACCGTGAACGCGGACCCCTACGGCAAGGGCTGGATGATCGTCGTCAAGCCCTCGAACAAGGCCGAGTGGGACCAGCTCCTCACCGCCGAGCAGTACGAGGAGTTCCTGAGGCAGGGAGGCCATTGATGGCCTCGCGGTACATCGCCAACACGGCGGCCGAGCAGCGACAGATGCTCGGCGTGATCGGTGCGGGTGGGATCGAGGAGCTGCTCGTCAAGATCCCCGCGAAGGCGCGGCTCTCGCGGCCGCTCAACCTGGCGTCCGCCCTCGCCGAGACCGATCTGATCCGTCACATGAAGGCGCTCGCCGAACGGAACGCCGACGCCGACGCGCACGTCTGCTTCATGGGCGCGGGCTCCTACGATCACTACATCCCCAGCCCGATCAACCACCTGATCTCGCGCGGCGAGTTCTTCACGGCGTACACGCCCTACCAGCCCGAGGCGAGCCAGGGGACCCTGCGGACGATCTACGAGTACCAGACGATGATCGCCGAGCTCACCGGCATGGACGTGGCGAACGCGTCGATCTATGACGGCGCGTCGTCCCTGGCCGAGGCGGCGCTGATGGCCCACGCCGTCACCGAGCGGACCGAGATCGTCCTCTCGCGCGGCGTGAACCCGCTCTATCGCCGCGTGACGGCCACGTACTGCGAGGGGCCGGGAGTCCGGTTGCGCGACGCCGCGGCGCCGGACGGCGTGACCGACCTCGCCGCGGTGAAGAAGCTCGTCGGACCGAAGACGGCGGCGCTCGTCGTCCAGAGCCCGAACTTCTACGGGTGCCTGGAAGACCTCACGGCCGCCGCGGAGCTCGCGCACGCGGCGGGGGCGTTGCTGGTCGTCGTCGCCGACCCCGTGAACCTGGGCGTTCTCGAAGCGCCGGGAAGGCTCGGCGCGGATATCGTCGTCGGCGAAGGGCAGGGGCTTGGCGTGCCGCTGGGCTTCGGGGGGCCGAACCTCGGTGTCTTCGCGGCCAAGAAGGAGCTCGTCCGCCGGATGCCGGGCCGTCTCGTCGGCGCCACGGTGGACCGCGACGGGCTGCGCGGCTTCGTGCTCACCCTGCAGACGCGCGAGCAGCACATCCGCCGCGGCAAGGCGACCTCCAACATCTGCACGAACGTGGCCCTCTGCGCGCTCATGGCCACGATCTACCTCGCGACGCTCGGCCGCCAGGGCCTCGTCCGTGTCGGTGAGCTCTCGACGGCGAAGGCCCACTATGCCGCCGAGCGCCTCGCGACGATCCCCGGGGTGTCGCTCCGCTTCACCGCGGCCTTCTTCAAAGAGTTCGCGCTCAGGCTCCCGAAATCGCCCGAGCGCGTCATGGCGAAGCTCGCGAAGCAGGGGATCCTCGCGGGCGTGCCACTCAAGGCGTTCGACCGGAGCCTCGCCGACTGCCTGCTGGTCGCCGTGACGGAGAAGCGCACGAAGGCAGAGATCGACGCCTTCGCCGACGCCCTCGGGAAGGCGGTGGCCTGATGGCCGCCTCCGCGTACGACAAGCTGATCTTCGAGCTCTCCTCGCCGGGGCGTGTCGCGTGGTCCCTCCCCGAGGCCGACGTGCCCGTGAGCGACGCGCGCACGCTGCTGCCCGCGCAGCACGTGCGCAAGGATGCGCCGCGCCTCCCGGAGGTGTCCGAGCTCGACGTCGTCCGCCACTACTCACGCCTGTCGCGCATGAACTACGGCGTGGACACGCACTTCTACCCACTCGGCTCGTGCACGATGAAGTACAACCCGAAGATCAACGAGGACATGGCGCGCCTCGCGGGCTTCGCCAGGCTCCACCCGCTGGCCTCCGAACCGCTCTCCCAGGGCGCGCTCCAGCTGATGCACGAGCTCGCCGCGATGCTCGCCGAGATCGCCGGGATGGACGCGGTCTCGCTCCAACCCGCGGCGGGAGCCCAGGGCGAGCTGGCGGGCGTCCTGATGATCCGCGCCTACCACCTCTCGCGCGGCGAGAAGCGGACGAAAGTGCTGATTCCCGACTCCGCCCACGGGACCAACCCGGCGTCGACGGCGATCGCCGGCTACGAGGTGGTCGAGGTCAAGTCGCAGGCGAACGGCGAGGTAGACCTGGACGAGCTGGCGCGCCACCTCGACACGGACGTGGCCGCGTTCATGATCACCGTGCCGAACACGCTCGGCATGTTCGAGCCGCGCATCGTCGAGATCACCGAGCTGTGTCACGCCAAGGGCGTGCAGGTCTACATGGACGGCGCCAACCTCAACGCGATCCTCGGCATCGCGCGGCCGGGCGACCTCGGCTTCGACGTCTGCCACTTCAACCTCCACAAGACCTTCACGACGCCGCACGGCGGGGGCGGCCCGGGCGCGGGGCCCGTGGGCGTCAAGGCCCACCTCGAGCCGTTCCTGCCCGTGCCCGTCGTCACCAAGGACGGCGACGGCTACGCGCTCGACTGGAAGCGCCCACAGTCCATCGGCAAGCTTCAGGCGTTCTGGGGGAACTTCGGGATGCTCGTGCGCGCCTACACCTACATCCGCACCATGGGCGCCGACGGCCTGCGGAGC
>MNCR01000019.1 GCA_001914535.1 Candidatus Rokubacteria bacterium 13_2_20CM_69_15_1 | reverse complement strand
TCGTCCTGAACGGTGGAGTCGCCGACTGGAAGGGGTTCCCGACGCCCGGCGCGGCACAGATCCCGGCCGCGATCGTGCAGGGGCCGGACCTCTCGACATTCGGCCGCCTCGACCTCGGTCTCGTCGCGAAGCTCGGCCTGGTCACGACCGTCCTCGTGACGTTCTCGATCATGCTGAGCGACTTTTTCGACACGATGGGCACGATCATCGGCGTCGGCGGCAAGGCCGGCTTCCTCGACGCGCGGGGCCGGCTCCCCGGCGCCGGCCGCGTGCTCCTGGTGGACTCGATCGGCGCCGTCCTGGGCGGCGTCGCCAACGCGAGCAGTAACACGACCTACATCGAGTCCGCCGCGGGGGTGGCAGAGGGCGGCCGGACCGGCCTCGCGTCGGTCGTCGTGGGCATCCTCTTTCTCCTGTCCATGTTCTTCTCGCCGCTCGCGAGCGTGATCCCCGCCCAGGCCACCGCGCCCGCGCTGATCCTCGTCGGCTTCCTGATGATGACGATCGCGCGCGAGATCCCGTGGGATGACTATGAGGAAGCGATCCCCGCCTTCGTGACGATGCTGACGATGCCGTTCACCTGGTCCATCACCAACGGGATCGGCGCGGGCTTCGTCACCTACAGCGCGATCAAGCTCCTCAACGGCCAGGCCCGACGGGTCCACTGGATGGTCTACCTGGCGTCCGCGGCGTTCGTCGTCTACTTCGGCCTGCCCCTCATCGAGCGGGCGGCGCGGTAGGAACGCGTGGCGCGACGCGAGGTGCCGACCCGCTGGAAGAGCGGGATGATCGAGGTCGCGCCGAGGGTTTTCGCCTACGTCCAGGCGGCGGGGATGGACCCGGCGGGCGACACCGGCGTCGCCAACTCGGGACTCGTCCTCGGCCACGAGGGGAACGTCCTCGTGGACGCCCTCATGGTGCCGTCGATGACGCGGAAGCTCGTGGCGGCGATCAAGAAGACGACGGAGAAGCCGATCGCGACCCTCATCAACACCCACCATCACCTCGACCACACCGGCGGCAACCGCTTCTTCCGCGGCGCGACGCGTATCGCCTCGGAGAAGTGCCGCGAGGCGCTCGCGCCCGGCTTTCCGCCGGTCCCGATCCTCAAGTCCTTCATGCCGCGCTTCGCGCGCGAGTTCGGTCGGCTCGAGGTGGTGCTCCCGACCGTGACGTTCAAGGACCACCTCGTCATCCACGTCGGCGACCGCGAGATCCAGCTCTGGCACCCGGGGTTCGCCGCCCACACAGTGGGCGACGCGGTCGCGTATTTGCCGAAGGAGCGGGTCCTGTTCGCGGGCGACATCGCCTTTCACTACGTGACGCCACTGGCCTTTCAGGGCCACGTCGGCGGTTGGATCGAGGCGGCCGGCCGGCTCCTCGAGTACGACGCCGACGTGATCGTGCCCGGCCACGGCCCCATCGGGACGAAGAAGGAGCTCGCGTCCATGCGGGACTACCTCGTTCTGGTCCGTCGCGAGGCGCGCACGCGCTTCGACGCCGGCATGCCCGCCGAGGAGGCCGCGCGCGACATCAAGCTCGGCGTCTACGCTTCCTGGAGCGACGCCGAGCGCATCCTGCCGAACGTGATGCGCTGCTACCAGGAGTGGAGGAACGAGCTGGACGTGCCCATGGACCTTCCACGCATGCTCGACGGGATGGAGCGACTCCGCGGGCGGGCGACCGACCACACCTGTCTCTGACGCCGCGTTTCGGCGGCGGTCCCATCTGAGCGTCACGTGAAGCCCGACCGCGCACGCGCGGCGCGTTGTAAGTCCTCGTCATACCGACCGAAATGCTTGACACCCGGTGGCCTCTTGGCTACACTTTCGCCACTCGATTTTCGGCCCTTCCTCACCTGGGCTCACGGACCTCGAGTGTCGAGGAGGCGATTTGGATCGGCAACCGCTCGGACCCGACCGCGACACATTTCCAAAGCTCGTCAGGCGGAACGCAGAGCGCTTCGGGCACCGGGTCGCAATCCGTGAGAAAGACTACGGGATCTGGCAGGCGTACACGTGGCGTGACTACGTCGACCAGGCCCGGCTGATCGCGCTGGGCCTGGCGTCGCTCGGCTTCGCCCGCGGCGACAAGATCGCGATCATCGGCGACAACCGGCCCCAGCTCTACTGGACCGTCATGGCCGCGCAGGCGCTCGGCGGCGTGCCGGTGCCGATCTACCAGGACTCGATCGAGCGCGAGGTCCAGTACGTCATCGACCACGCCGAGGCGCGGTTCGCCCTGGTCGAGGACCAGGAGCAGGTGGACAAGCTCCTGCACATCAAGGGCCAGAGCCCCCGCCTCGAATACATCGTCTACGACGATTCGCGCGGGATGCGGAGCTATAGCGAGCCGTTTCTCTCGAGCCTGGCCGAGCTCGTGGAGCGCGGCCGGAAGTTCGAGGTCGGCCACCCGACGTACTTCGACGACGAAGTGGCCCGCGGCCGGGCGGACGACGTCGCGATCATCTGCTACACCTCGGGGACCACCGGCGTCTCGAAGGGCGCCGTGCTCTCCCACCGGAACCTGATCCTGACCGCGGAGAACGCCGCGGCGTTCGAGGGCGTGCGTAGCGACGAGGAAATCCTGTCGTACTTGCCGATGGCGTGGGTGGGCGACCACGTCTTCTCCTACGCCCAGTCCATCGTGTCGGGCTTTGCGATCAATTGCCCGGAGAGCGCCGCCACGGTCCTGCACGACCTCAAGGAGATCGGGCCGACCTACTTCTTCGCCCCGCCGCGGATCTGGGAGACGATCCTCACCAACATCATGGTCCGCGTCGAGGACTGCGCGTGGCCAAAGCGCAAGCTGGTCCACTTCTTCTTCGGGCTCGCCCAGGAGATCGAGCGGGCGCGGTTGAGCCAGGAGCCCGTGCCGGCCTGGCGCCGGCTCCTCCATCCTCTCGGGCGGCTCCTCGTCCACGGCCCGCTGCGCGACAACCTCGGCATGCGGCGCGTCCGCCGCGCCTATACGGCCGGCGAGGCGATCGGGCCCGAGATCTTCGTCTTCTTCCGCGCCCTCGGGATCAACGTCAAGCAGATCTACGGCATGACCGAGGCGAGCGTGTTCATCACGATCCAGAAGGACGGCGACGTGCGGCTCGACACGGTGGGCACACCCATCCCCGGCGTCGAGCTCAAGATCTCGCCCGCGGGCGAAGTCCTCTACCGGAGCCCCGGCGTCTTCCAGGGCTACTACAAGGATCCGGAGGCGACGCGCCAGGCCGTCGAAGACGGCTGGGTGCGCTCGGGCGACGCGGGCTTCATCGACCACGCCGGCCACCTGCGAATCGTCGATCGCGCCAAGGACGTGGGGCGTCTGGCCGACGGCACGCTCTTCGCGCCGAAGTACCTCGAGAACAAGCTCAAGTTCTCGCCCTACGTCAAGGAGGCCGTGTGCATCGGGGCGCACCGGCCGCACGTGACGGCGCTGATCAACATCGATCTCACCGCGGTCGGGAACTGGGCGGAGCGCCGGAAGATTGCCTATACGAGCTACACGGATCTCTCCCAGAAGCCGGAGGTCTACGACCTGATCCAGCGGGAGGTGGAGCGGGTGAACCGGAGTCTCATCGAGGACGAGGTCCTGCGCGGGGCCCGGATCCGCAAGTTCCTGATCCTCCACAAGGAGTTGGACCCCGACGACGAGGAGATCACCCGGACGCGCAAGGTGCGGCGCGGGTACATCGCCCAGAAGTACGCCGCCCTCATCG
>MNCR01000098.1:9191-9665 GCA_001914535.1 Candidatus Rokubacteria bacterium 13_2_20CM_69_15_1 | reverse complement strand
GCGCGCATTCGAATCACGCTCGACGACCCGGCGGTTTCACATACCCGGTGAACGTGACCCGAGAGCCGTCCGTCGCCCTGCAGAGCCGCGAGCGGGAGCGGCTATTTCCGGGGTGCCTCATGGTTTGGTCGTCTTCGCTCGCATGGGCTCCGCCGGCGGCGTGCGGTCGTACGCCTTTTTTCCGAACCGGTAGGCGCGCTTGTCGAGCTCCAGCGCCTTCTTGCGGGCCTCCGCCAGAGCCTTTGGATCGAGCTGCACGGCCTCGACCAGCTCCAGCTCCTCCTTCAATTTCTCTCCCTTACCTCGCCAACCGACTCGGACATTGCCCACGCCGCGGGCGTAGTACTTGAGCTGCTCGGCGTTCGGCTCCTCCTTGCTGGTCTCGGCGATCACCAGGACGTCCTCGTAGCAGCCCTTGCGAACACAGGTCTTCTGGCCCATCTGGTCCACCGTCGCGCGGTCCGTCCACTTCAC
>MNCR01000098.1:0-9148 GCA_001914535.1 Candidatus Rokubacteria bacterium 13_2_20CM_69_15_1 | reverse complement strand
CGCGGGCGCCTTCAGGAATTTCCCCGCCTCCCATTCTTCTGGGTACTCACCCAGGAGCCAGACGTTCCCGTCGTTGTCCTGTGCGAAGAAGGCGATCTCCGTCTCCGCCAGCTGGCCATCCTTGTAGTCCACATCCCAGACAACGACCGTTCGCACGCCGTCGATGACCTTGGTCAAGTCGGTGACGACGGACACCAGGCGACGAGGCACGGCCTTCCCATCGTCCTCGACGGTGGTCCCCGTATAGACGAGCCGCGTTCCCGGCTTCAGGGGGAACCATTCGTTGTCGATGCTGGTCGAGCGATCGTCGAAGCTCTTCGGGTCGAAGTCCCCGACCTTCTTGTCCTGCGCCATCACCGCGCCGCTGGACAGGCCGAGACACGTGAACGCGACAAGGAAGCACAGCTGCAGGCTCGCCCCAACGATCCGGCGCATCATGGATTGGACCCTCCTTGCCGCGGGACGCCCGGGCTCGAGCCAAGAGCGCTCGTCACGGGTTCCGCTGCTCCGGGTAACTCTGACAAGTGGCGAAATCCTCTCAACCCCTCGCGCCGAACCCTGTCCAACCTATGGGTTTCAATACGGTGCCGAGCCCGTGGAGTGGTTCCGGAAATTGCCCGTTCCAGAAATTCGACGAGACAGGCGGGAGCTCTGTGGAACCAACCGGTACGGTTCGACTCCTGATAGGCGTCGGAGAACCGGCGCGGGGAGGGATCCGAGAGGATCGTCTGCCCGCCGGGGGGCGACGACTCGAATTGTGACGCTTCGTGCTCGGGTGCCGACAGGATGTTCATAGTCCGCGGCCCATTCGCCGCGTTCTTGCCCTCTCCCGCTCGCGTCTCGATCTGGGTCACACGTTAGGGGCTCCAGCCCGGCGAACAATAGGGTGTCTGACTGCAGGAGGGCCCGGTCAATCCCGGCCGGTTCCGGAAACGCTGCCGAGACTTTCCCGAAACGGCCGATGGTTTCCGGAAACTCGCGGAAATTTTCGTCGACGGCGCGGCAACGAGTCGGCATCGGGAAGTTCCCTTTATCTGGTTCTCGCGCAGGACGCAAGAGAAATCGTGAGCCGCTTGCCGCGACGGTGTGACGATCGAGATCGCGAAGCGCCGAGGAACGAGCGGTAGGCATGACCGAAGGGGTGGGCATGAGCGACTCGCAGATCTCGCCGGCCCGGCGATGGGCCATCACGCTTTCCGTTCGCATCGCGGCGCTACGTGAGCAAGACCAGCGCCGCGTCTCGTGGCGGCAACGGGTGTTGATCGAACCCGTGGTGCCTCAGGACTTGGCGCGGACCGAGAGCGCAGACGGTCGTTCGACTCCGACGAACGACGACACAAATTGTGAAGCGTCCTGCGCACGCAGCCGCAGCATGTTTCATCGCCCTCGTGTTCCGTTGGCGAAGGTCTCGGACGCGGCTACACGGATTTCTGATTCACACGGGAGGTGCGATAGGCTGTCAGACGATACGGCGAATGAGGGAATTGGGATGCGGACCCTCCGGGTAGAGCGCGTGGCCGATAACGCCGGCGGGTTCCGGCAGCTCTGCGGGCGGGTTCGCAAGTCTGCCGCCGCATGACCGACTCGCAGATCTCGCCGGCCCGGCGATGGGCCATCACGCTCTCCGTGATGATGGTGACGGTCATGCAGGTCCTGGATACCAGCGTGACCAACGTCGCGCTCCCCCACATGCAGGGCTCGCTGTCGGCCGGCATCGAGGAGATGTCCTGGGTCGTCACCTCCTATCTCGCCGCCAACGCGGTCGCGATCCCGGCGACCGGCTGGCTCTCGGCCCGCTTTGGACGCCGCCGGTTCTTCCTGATCTGCACGGTTCTCTTCACCGTCAGCTCGTTCCTTTCGGGCATCGCGCCCACGCTCCCGTTCCTGGTGGCCATGCGGGTGCTCCAGGGGCTGGGAGGTGGGCCCGTCATCCCGATGGCGCAGGCGATCATGTGGGAAATTTTCCCGTTGCGACAGCGGGGCACGGCGATGGCCGTCTGGGGAATCGGGATCATGATGGCGCCGATCCTGGGACCGACGGCGGGCGGCTGGATCGCCGATAACTGGTCCTGGCGGTGGATCTTCTACATCAACCTCCCCATCGGCTTCGTCGGCTTCCTGATGGTCAGCGCGTTCCTCTTCGATTCCCCATTCGTCAAGAAGCCGCGCGGGATCGACGCCTTGGGCCTGGTCCTCATGGTGGTGGGGTTCGGCTGTCTGCAGCTCGTGCTCGACCTCGGAGAAAAGCACGACTGGTTCGACTCGGGCCTCATCGCGGTGCTGTTCGTCCTCGCCGTGGGCATGCTCGCCGCGTTCCTCGTTAGGGAGCTGATGGCCGCCGAGCCGATCCTCGACCTGACCGTGTTCAACGACCGGAACTTTGCGATCGGCACAATCTGCATCGCCATGGTCGGCCTCGGGTTCAACTCGAGCATGCTGCTGATCGCGCTGTACACGCAGAAGATGCTGGCCTACGACGCGTGGAACGCCGGTCTCGTGCTGGCTCCCGGCGGGCTCGGCACGATGATGGCGCTCATGGTCTCGGGCCGCCTCGTCGCCCGCATGGATCAGCGGATCCTGCTGGCCGGTGGGTGCCTCCTGAACGCCGTCGCGACCTCGCTCCTGACGCAGCTGACCCTCGGCATGGATTACTGGAGTCTCGCGTGGCCGCGCTTTCTTCAGGGGTTCTCCATGGGCTTCATCTTCGTGCCGCTCCAGACGCTCACGCTTGCCACCGTCCGCCTGGAGCGCCTCGGCAACGCCACGGCCGCCTACAACGTGGTTCGCAACATCGGCGGTAGCGTTGGCGTCGCGCTCGCGACGACCCTCCTGGTTCGGCGCAGCCAGGAGCACCAGACCACGCTGGTCGCCCATGTGAATGTCTGGAGCGCCGACACCGCGAGGCGGGTCAAGGAATGGACCGACCACTTCGTGAGCCAGGGAGCCGACTCGTTCACGGCCGGCCGCCGCGCTCTCGCGATGCTGTACCGCAGCACGACCGAGCAGGCACAGGTCATGGCCTACGCCGACGACTTCTGGCTGATCTCCGTGGTCTTCTTCGCGATCTTGCCCTTGATTCCGCTCATGCGCCGCGTACGCGCCGAACAGAACGAGCGAGCCCGCGAGGGCTCCGGCCGGGTGGAGGCCCTGCCGGCCCCCAATGATTGACGCGAAGCCTCTTTGAGCAGATTCTCGGGGCGCATCACGAGACGGGCCCCCGCTTCAACCTGAGCCGCAAGGGGGAGACGAGTATCGATGTATGTCGGGAATGGCCGCTGACGATGGCCCATCGTCGTCTCAGCGTCGCGCTGCTCACAATGGCCGTGCTCACGCTGGCAGGAACGCACGGGTTTGCCGGCCAGCCGACGCCTGCGGGAGAGGCGGTCATCGCCTGGCATGTCACGATCGCCCCGACCTGGTTCGACCCCTCCACCGCCCCACCACAGATCACCCCCTTCGGGATGCTGTACGCGCTCCACGATGCCCTGGTCCGCCCGCTGCCGGGGCAGAAGATGGGCCCGAGCCTCGCGGAGTCGTGGACCGAGAGCCCGGATGGGTTGGTCTACGAGTTCAAGCTGCGCCGGGGGCTCAAGTTTCACAATGGCGACTCCCTCACCGCCGAGGATGTGCGATTCAGCTTCGAGCGTTACCGCGGGGCGGGGGCCAAGGAGTTGCAGGCGCGCGTCCGGCAGGTGGAGATCCTCGATCCCCTCACGGTGCGCTTCCACCTGAAAGAGCCCTGGCCGGACTTCATGACCTTCTACGGGACCACCGCCACGGCCGCCGGGCTCGTCGTTCCCAAGAAATATCTGGAGCAGATCGGGGACGACGCGTTCAGAAAACACCCCGTCGGCGCGGGCCCCTACAAGTTCGTGAGCCACAAGCCCGGGGTGGAAGTGGTGCTGGAGGCCTATCCCGGGTACTGGCGGCGCGTGCCCTCGATCAAGCGGCAGATCATGAAGAGCGTCCCCGAAGGAACCACGCGCGTGGCGATGCTGAAGAATGGAGAGGCAGACATCGCCTTTCCCCTGGATGGCCCCGAGGCCGAGGACGTCAGACGGGACCCGCGCCTCACGCTCGTGGCCTCGCGGCATGCGTCCATCTTCTGGATCGAGTTCGCCGACCAGTGGGACCCCAAATCCCCGTGGCACGACAGGCGCCTGCGGCTGGCGGTCAATCACGCGCTGAATCGCAAGGCGATCAACGAGGCCGCGTGCCTCGGCTATTGCCCGCCGGCCGGAGTCATCGTGCCCCGCGTCATGGACTACGCGCTCCAGGTCGAGCCTCCGCCCTACGACCCTCACAAGGCCAAGCAGTTGCTCGCCGAGGCCGGCTACCCGAAGGGGTTCGACGCGGGGGAGCTGGTGCCGATTCCACCGTTCTTTACGGTGGCGGAGGCCGCGGTGAACTATCTGAACGCGGTGGGGATTCGGGTGAAGATGCGTCCGATGGAGCGCGCGGCCTTCTACGCCGCTTGGCGGGAGAAGAAGCTGCGCGGGTTGTTCCTCACCGCGGTGGGGAACTCGGGCAACGCCGCCAGCCGCGTGGAGGCATTCATGTACTCCAAGGGAAGTTATGCCTATGGGGGCTATCCCGACATCGACGAATTGTTCCAGCAGCAGGCGCGAGAGCGGGACCGCGGCAAACGCGAAGCCTTGCTCCATCGCATTCAGCAACTCACGATCGACCAGGTGATGTTCGCGCCGATCATGGACTTCCGCGCCTTGCTGGGAGTGGGGCCGCGGGTGGCCGAGCACACGATCAACTCGATCCCGATGATGCCCTTTCCAGCCTACGAGGACATGCGGCTCAAGGACCAATGATGGACTTCGAGATGTCCACGGGAGGCTTCGCGGCAGCGATTCCGCTCGTCGAGCGCGTCGCACGTGGCGAGGCTCCCCTGGCCGGGGAAGGGTCAAGCCGCGGGCGGCATGGTAGAGTCGGGGGTGACGTTGACAACCCCGCGAGCGCCGCTGCAAAATCCCGGCACGTGACATTCAGCATGGTGTCTCGCGTCGCCGGTCTGCTCGTGTGGTTCTTGAGCCTGAGCGTGGCTCTCTGCGCCGCGCAAGATTCCGCGGTGTTCGTGCTCCCGGAGCGGACTCCCGCGCCATCGTTTACGCTGCCCGACCTCTCGGGGCGTTCGGTGAGCTCGGTCGCCTTCGCCGGCAAGGTCGTCGTCCTGAGCTTCGGCGCGACGTGGTGTCCCACATGCACGAGTGAGCTCCAGAGCCTGGAGAATCTCCAGGCGCGGTTTCCGAACGATCTCCTGGTCTATTTCGTGGCCCTCGATGGCCGGGGCGAGCGGGACGTCAAGCCGTTCATGGTGAAGCATGGTCACCGCCTTCCCGTGCTGCTCGATCCGCAGATGGCCGTGGCGCGGGAACACGGCATCCGCTGGGTTCCGGTGACGCTGGTCATCGACCGCCAGGGCGTCGTCGTCGGACGGGCCATCGGGCCTCGCGAGTGGGACGCGAAGGAGGCGATCGATCTCGTTCGGTCGCTGGTGTCGCGATAGGGGCGAGCAGGAGGAGGGAATCCATGAAGCCTCGTTGGTTCGGACCTGTGCTGATCGTTGCCCTCGTGGTGCTGGGCTCGATGGCCCCGGCCGCGGCCCTCGATGTCGGGGACAAGGCACCGGACTTCGCGCTCCCCGCGACGACCGCGGAGAAGCTCTCCCTGAGCGAGTTGGTGGGCAAGAAGACGATCGTGCTCTTCGGGTTCATCGGGGCCTTTACCCCGACCTGAACCCGCGAAGTCTTGGCTCTCCAGCTTGACCTCCCCAAGTTCGAGAGCCGCAATGCCCAGGTCATGGGCATCAGCACAGACTTCCCGATGACGAACGCGGCGTGGGCGGAGAAGCTCGGGCTATCCTTTCCGTTGATCAGCGACTTCCCGCGCCAGACCCTCGAGGTCTACGGAATGCTCGACACCGACCCCAAGAGCCGTCTCTATCGATACGCGAAGCGCGCGTACGTGATCATCGACAAGGCGGGGGTGGTTCGGTACAAGAAGGTCCTCGACAATCCGCGGGACCTCGTGCCGAACGACGAGCTGCTCGCCGAGGTGGACAAGCTCAAGTAGCGGTGGGCGGCGGCGGGTCGGGGCGACCCATGCGGCTCAAGGGAAAGGTCGCGCTCGTCACCGGCGCCCAGCAGGGGATCGGGCGGTCCATCGCCCTCGCGTTCGCCCGCGACGGCGCCGATGTCGGCATCAATTACCTCGATGATCGCGCGGCGGCCGAGAAGACGATGCGGGAGGTCGGCGAGGCCGGCGGGCGTTCCGTGGTGGTGCAGGCCGACATCGCGCGGCCCGTCGAGGCGCAGCAGATGGTCGCGGGCGTCGTCAACGCGCTGGGTGGCCTCGACGTCCTCGTCAACAACGCGGGGGTCTACCCGCGCGTGCCGTTCCTCGAGATGCGCGAGGGCGACTGGGACCTCGTCCTCGATGTCAACCTCAAAGGCGGGTTCTTCTGTGGCCAGGCGGCCGCGCGCGCGATGATCGCCGGGCGACGGAGGGGCTCGATCATCAACCTCGCGTCCCAGGCCATCCGAGGAGCCGTACGGGGCGTCCACTATTCCGCGAGCAAGGGCGGCGTGGTCGCGATGACGCGGGCCATGGCGCTCGAGTTGGCGCCGGAGGGCATCCGCGTGAACGCGATCGCGCCGGGGCTCACGGATACTGCCCAGCCGCGTTGTGGCCATAGCGAGGCGGAGTTGGTGGTGCTGGGGCGCGCCGTCCCGCTTGGGCGGATGGCCCAGCCGGACGACATCGCGTCCGTCGCGGTGTTCCTCGCCAGCGACGACGCCCGCTTCGTCACCGGGCAGACGGTCCACGTGAATGGTGGCTCGTACATGCCCTGATCGCGCCATGCCCCTGATCACCCGTCTGTGTCGTACCCTCGAGCCATGAAACTGCTGATCGTCGAACAGGATGCGCGCCTGGGCGAGGTCTACACCACGTTCATTCGCGACCTCGCCCACGAGGCCATCCTCGTCACAACCGCGGACGCGGCGGCCCGCGAACTGGAGGCTCAGGCCCCCGACGCCGTCATTCTCGACGTCGATCTTCCGGGGAGAACGGGACTCGCGTTCCTCGAGTCCCAGCAAGCGCGCTGGTCGTCGGTTCCACTGATCGCGGTGTCGGAGACCGCGGCCGAGATCCTGGCGCTCCAGTGTCTCAAGCTCGGCGCGGTCGATTTTCTCGCGAAGCCGGTGCCGTTCGAGCGCCTGCGGTCGCTCCTCGCGTTCCTTGAAATTCATACCCTGCAGGTCGACGGGCCCCGGCGACGCGTACCGCGAGTCGCCGTCCCCATCTCGCTGGTGTTCCGTTACGAGGTCGAGTGGACGGCGATCGATCTGAGCCCGTTCGGCGTCAAGGTGTCGCGTCAGGCATGGCTCCAGCCGGGCGCAACGGTCGCCCTCTCGTTCGCGCTTCCGGACGGGAAGCCACCGCTTCAGGTCAAGGCCGTGCTCGTTCGGGCCGACTCCGAGGGGCACCTCTTTTCCTTCGTCGATCTGAATGAAGCGGAGTTTCGTCGGCTCGTCGACTTCTGCAAGGGCCTCACAAGCGATCGGATGGCGATGTTTAGACTCGGCTTGGCTTACGAGTTCGGGAAGGGGGTCGCGCAAGACCGTTCTGAGGCGCTGCGCTGGTACCAAAGGTCTGCGGCTCTGGGCCTTGGGCAGGCTCAGCGGCGCCTCAAAGCGTTGGGGGAAGAGCGGTGATAAGAGGGGACGGTCACCGCGGTTCACTTCGGCCTTGAATCTTCGAGATCTGGGGTGATAGAGTCCCGCTGGCACCAGATCTTGGGGCCGGGGAGGGGGTAATGAGACCCAATGCCCATGTTCCTCCGCTCGTTGCTCCGAGAAATCATCACCGATCTTTCCGGACCTGCGTCCCCTGTTGGCGAGCCCACGGGAGAGCCCACGATGCACTATTTGATCGTCGTTGCACGGAACGAGCCGGCTCTCTATGAGCATCTCCGTGATCGCCATGGACGCGATCCCAGGGTCCGGGTGGTGGTCGACCGGCGGGGTGCCAGCGACGTCGAGATAACGGAGAGCCGACCCCGCGTCGAGCGCCGGCGACGGCGGTCGTGGCTCTCCACCGGAGCGTCTCACGAGCTCGTCGAGCTCGCGGGAGAGGACACCACCGAGTCCCTGAGCCGGAGCCAACAACCCAGCGTTCGCCACGAGGAGGCACCACGGCCGATGAACGAGATGGAGATTCTCGAAGATCCGCAGCGGGTCACCCGATGGCTTGCCGAAGGCCAGCAGATGCTCGACCGCGTGATCCCGACGCTCATTGGAGAGCGGGATCACCTGCGCCAGACTCTCCACGCGACGGAGCATGAGTGCGAGCGGCTTCGCGGAGAGCTCGGCGAGGCCCGCCGGGACTTGGGCGAGGCCCGCCGGGACCTCGGTGCGCTCCAGAGCGAGATCGAGAAGCTGCGCGGAGAGCGGGTCGTGATGGCCGAGGCCTTCGGCGGCGCGGTGGACTTGCTGGGGCAGCTTCAGCGGCCGTTGAACGAGATCGCGCGCCGGCTCCATGCGGCGCAGCCGACTCAGGTCGACACCTCCGCGGCCTAGCGGATCGCTGTCCCGGCGGCGCCCGCTTCCCGGCTGGGGGAACAGGGGGCGACCGAGTACAGGCTCACCGGCGTCTAGGGCGCCGCTGAACTATCCGTGTCTTCACTGGCCGACGCCAGGGCGGCGTCGACAGCGCGACTGAGACGAGAGAGATCGAACGGCTTGGTGATGTAGTCGAAAGCTCCCATGGCGCGGGTCTGCACGGAGAGCGCGCCCTCCTCGTGGCCCGTCACGATGATGACCGGGGGCGCCGCCTCGAGAGCGAGAATTCGCTGGAGCACCTGCACACCGTCCAGTCCCGGCATCGCGATATCGAGGAGCACCACGTCTGGCGGATCGTGCTGGATCAGCGTGAGCGCATCGCCGCCATGCAGGGCGAACTCCACGTGGTAGCCCGTGCTCTCGAAAAACTGTTGAAGAAGCCCAACGATCGAGGTGTCGTCGTCAACGATCAAGATGCGGCGTGGTCTGCTCATTAAGGTCGGCGACCTTCAACCGCTCGCTACGATATCAAATCCCTACGGTGGCGTCTCTCTCCCCGACATCAGTGTTTTCAT
>MNCR01000104.1 GCA_001914535.1 Candidatus Rokubacteria bacterium 13_2_20CM_69_15_1 | reverse complement strand
GCGAAGTGGGGAAAGCCACCCTTGAGCTGCGGGCCCATCTGGTCCATGCGCCGGATCATCTGCTCGAGCGCGCCCTGGAAGGTTCCCGCCATCGTGTCTCCTGCCTTGGAAAAACGTAGCACGCCCCGGTCCCCGCGGAGAATCGAATCTCAGATTTTCGACTTGAAGGCCGGACGGAGCAGGGCATAATCGACCAGCAGTCACAGGAGGTGGGGCATGGGCGCATATCGGAGGTTCACCCTCGTAATGGTGGCGGTCGCGCTCGGGTTGATCGGACACGGCGGCGGCGGCCAGGCCGAAGGCGCCGACCTGAGGCCCGGCGCATGGACGTTCGGCGCAGGTCTCGGCTTCCTGGGCGGCACCCCCGACGGCACGGCGTTCGCGCTGAATCTCAACGCCGATGCGGGCCTCATCGAGCATCTCTCGCTCGGTCCGTTGGTGCAGCTCGGGTTCACCGGAGATTCGGCCCAGGTGGGGATCTCGGGCCAATTGAAATATTGGATCGACATTCCCGGCACCGCGAACCGGTTGAAGGTGACCCCGCAAATCGGTTTCGGCTTCGTCCACAACTCCTTTCAAGACGGGGACACCTCGTGGCTGATCCCGCTCGGAGCAGGGGCCGACTACGCGCTGAATGACTTGTTCCACATCACGGGGACACTCCTGATCAACTTCACCAACCTCGACACGGGCCGCCCCGGAGGCGGCGCCGATGTCATGCCCGGGTTCACAGTCGGCGTCCGTTTCTGACCGCCCTGCTGGCACGCCGCAGGGACGCGCGGGATCGAAATCCCGACGCAGCTCGCAAGATCAGAGGGGAGTCGTCATGTCGTTACGTCGCGCAACGATCCTCACCATCCTCGCCGTGAGTACCCTGCTGCCCGCGCTCGCCGTCCGGGCGCAGGAGCAAGCCCCACCGCACATCCGGAGGGCACAGACGTTCCTGGTGGCGTGGGGCCATCAAAAGTGGGACGAACTGAAGAGCGTGGCGGCCGTGCAGGTCACGGTGAAAGTCGGCGACAAGGTGTTCGAGCTCGAGCCCGCCGCGCAGAAGTCCGAGGTGACCCTGGTGCTTCCGTTCCGCGGCCTCTCGACCATCCGCGAGGGCGAAACGGTGAAAGGCATCACGGTTGCGGAGGTCGGTCTGAAGGTCGGCGAGAGTGAAACGCGCGGGCCGGCGACGATCACGTTGAAAGAGCAGGACGGCGAGTTCTGGGTCACCGGCGTGTCCACCGGCGCGCCGCAGGCCGGGGAGAAGCCGCCCCAGTAACGCGGTCGGTCTTCGCCGGCGCGTACCGCCCCGTCCGCAGCAGCGCCCAGAGCACGCGCCAGGCGCCGCGCGTGGCCAAGAGCCAGTACGTCTGGCATCGGAACGTGCCCCACAGCTTCGCGCGGACGGTCGCGCGCGCGGCGTTCACGGGGCGCGGGCAGTGGGGCGTGAGCCTCTCGATCAGATGCTGCGTGACGAAGGCGCCCACGCAGACCGTGAGGCCCAACGACACGATCGGCAGCGCCACGCCGAGCACGAACCACACGGGGTGATACGCGAAGCGGTGCGCGAGGTGCCAGCCGACGAAGCCGAGCAGGGGATAGACGACGGCGGCGATCGGCCACTCGATCGCCTTGTTGCCCACGTGGCGGCAGAGTTGGGCGAGGTTGAACGCGCTCCGATGCGCGCGCCACCTGGCCCAGAGGAAGGGCACGTCGTCGAGCACTCCTTTGTACCAGCGGGCGTTCTGGTGGATCATCTTGGCCGTCGTCTCCGGCATGTCGACCAGCTCGAGCAGCGGCACGGCCTGGATCAGGATCCCGCGTGCGCCGAGCGCGTAGCCGAGCGTGGAGTCTTCCGTCGCGCCCGTGAGCGGGAAGAGTCCGATGGACCGGAGCGTGTCGAGCCGCACGAACTCGTGGTGGCCGAGGCAGATCTGCGAGCGCCTGAAGCAGAGCTCGAAGACCGGCCGTAGCACGCGCGCGAGCCGTGGTGCCCGCACCGCGAGCCGTGCGAACCATGCGACACGCCGCCGCTCGTTGATGAGCCGCGCGATCGAGACGCGGATGAAGATGGACGACTGCTGGACCGCGCACACGCGCCCGCGCGCGTCGAGCCGGTCGAAGTTGCCGAGCGAGAGCGTCACGCCCTGGTAGGCGAGGCTCCCGCCGCCCGTCAGGACGTCGGCGGCGATCCAGCGATAGGTGTTCCGGTCGGGGAGCGAGTCGGCGTCGCTCACGCCGATATAGACGCGCGTCGGGTCGTACTGGCCGTCGAGGAGCGTCTCCACGAGCTCGGGGCGGAGCGCCCAGTTGAGCTGGTGGGCCTTCCTCCCCTCCCCCGGCATCGCGAGCTGCGAGAGCTGCTTCTGTTGCCAGGGCGGGAGCTCGGCGCGAAAACGGCGGACCAGCTCGGCGGTCGGCGCCTCCATGAGCGGATGGGGCGCGCGCTCCTCCTCCTCCCGGGTGACGACGACGACGTGGAGCTTCCCGTGGGGGTAGCGCGAGTCGAGGAGCGCGCGCAGCGTCGTCGCGATCTCGGGCTCCTCGTAGGCGGGCACCACGTGGACGAACACGGGCGCCGCCGTCTCGCGCTCGAGCCGGGCTTCGTCGGGCAACGCGTCGAGCGTCGCGTACGCGGTGTCGACGAACCGGCGCGTCGTGCACATGCCCTTCCAGTCCACGAGGAGCTTGAAGGCCGCGCGGGCGGTGACGGCGAGCGCCACCCAGAACACGGCGACCCAGAACCACCCCGTGGACCAGAACCACGCCGCGAACGCGTCCACGGCGGTCAGCGGTTCGGCTGGGACGGGAACTTCAGCACAGTCTCGCCCTCGCGGACCATACCCATCTCCTCGCGGGCGAGCTTTTCCAGGTAGGCGGGGTCGCTCCGCAGGCGCTCGGCGATCGCCTCGAGCGTCTTCTGCTTCTCGGCGAGCGTGCTCACGTCGGCCTCGAGCGCGGAGAGCTCCTGGCGCAGCTGCCAGACGCGGATCGACTCGCGCACGCCGAAGCCGGCGAGGCTCGCCGCGAGCAGCACCCCGGCGGCGATGCCGAGACGCCGGCGGCTCAGCGCGCGGGCGTCCATCGCGCGCTCTTGGCGTAGAGGGAGCGCCCCGGCCAGGAGGCGGCGTTGCCCAGCTCCTCCTCGATCCTGAGGAGCTGGTTGTACTTGGCGGTGCGCTCGCCGCGGGCGACCGAGCCCGTCTTGATCTGGCCCGCGTTGACGGCCACGGCGAGGTCGGCGACAAACGTGTCCTCGGTTTCGCCCGAGCGGTGGGAGATGATCGTGCCGTAGCCCGCGCGCTTCGCGAGCTCGACCGCCTGGAGCGTCTCGGTCAAGGTGCCCACCTGGTTCACCTTGACGAGCACCGCGTTGGCGAGGCCGTTCTTGATCCCCTGTTGGATGACCGCCGGGTTCGTCACGAAGAGATCGTCGCCCACGAGCTGGACGCGCGCGCCGAGCTTGCGCGTGATCGCGCCCCAGCCGGCCACGTCGTCCTCGCCCAGGCCGTCTTCGATGGAGACGATCGGATAGCGGTCGACGAGCTGCTCGTAGCGCTGGATCATCTCCTCGCTCGAGAGCGTGACGCCCTCGCGCCGGAGCCGGTAGCGCCCGCCCGCCTCGGCGAACTCGCTCGCCGCGGGGTCGAGCGCGAGCATGACGTCCTCGCCGGGCCGGTAGCCGGCGCGCTCGAGCGCCTGCATGAGGAAGTCGAGCGCGACGGTGTTGTTCGGCAGGTTCGGCGCGAAGCCGCCCTCGTCGCCCACGCCCGTGGCGAGCCCTTTCTCTTTCAGCAGGTCCTTGAGCGTGTGGAAGACTTCGGAGGCCATGCGGAGGGCCCCCGAGAACGCCTCGGCGCCGGCGGGAACCAGCATGAACTCCTGGAAGTCGAGCCCGTTGTCGGCGTGGGCGCCGCCGTTCAGGACGTTGATCATCGGCACCGGCATGAGCCGTCCGCCGACCCCGCCGAGATACGCGTAGAGCGGGAGCCCCGCGTCGTCCGCCGCGGCCCGCGCCACGGCGAGCGAGACGCCGAGGATCGCGTTGGCGCCGAGCGCCGACTTGTTCGGCGTGCCGTCGAGCTCGAGCAGCGCCTGGTCCACGGCCGCCTGCTCCGAGGCCTCCATCCCCTCGACCTCGGGGGCGATCGTCTCCTCGACGTTCCGGACGGCCTGACGCGCGCCCTTGCCGCGGTAGCGCTGCGTGTCGCCATCGCGTAGCTCGACGGCCTCGCGCTTGCCGGTGGAGGCGCCCGACGGCACCGCGGCGCGCCCCCACGCGCCCGACTCGAGCTGGACGTCCACCTCGACGGTGGGGTGGCCGCGCGAGTCGAGGATCTCGCGCGCGTAGACGTGGGAGATGGTCGACACGCTAGTTCTTCCTCTCGACGACGTAGTCGGCCAGGGCGCAGAGCGGCGCCGACCGCGGGCCGAATCCCGCGAGCCGCTCCTTCGCTCGCTCGGCGTGCATCGTGGCCTGGCGCCGAGAGGCCTCGAGCCCGTGGATCGCGGGATAGGTCGCCTTCTGCTTCCGCTCGTCGCTGCCCGCGGTCTTGCCGAGCTCCTCGAGGCTCCCTTCGACGTCGAGGATATCATCCACGATCTGGAAGGCGAGCCCGAGCTCGCCGCCCGCCTCGCCGGCCACCGCCACGGCCTTCGCGTCTCCGCCCGCGAGGAGCGCGCCCACGCGGAGTGAGGCGCGGATGAGGGCGGCAGTCTTGTGGCGGTGGATGTACTCGAGCGTCTCGGCCGCGATCGCCTTTCCTTCCGACTCGATGTCCACGACCTGGCCGCCGACCATCCCCAAGGTGCCGGCGGCGTCCGCGATCTCGGCGACCGCCTCGCGGATGACGCGCGGGTCGCGCACCAGGCCGGCGTTGTCGGCCACGAGCCGGAACGCGAGCGTGAGGAGCGCGTCGCCCGCCAGGATCGCGACCGCGTCGCCGAAGACCTTGTGGCTGGTGAGGCGCCCGCGACGGTAGTCGTCGTCGTCCATCGCGGGCAGGTCGTCGTGGATGAGCGAGTAGGTGTGGATCATCTCGAGCGCGCACGCCGTCGGCAGCACCATCGCGGCCGTGCCGCCGACCGCCTCGGCGCCCGCGATCACGAGGATCGGGCGGAGGCGCTTGCCGCCCGCCATGACGCTGTAGCGCATGGCCCGGTGGATGGTGGGCGGCGGGGTGTGCTCGCTCGGCAGCGCGCGCTCGAGCGCCGCGTCCACCAGGGCGCGCCGCTCCGCCAGGTACGCCTGGAGGTCGAAGCCGCTCACGCTTCCCCTTCCGGCTCCCAGGCAAACGGCTTCGTGCCGAGCGCGCCCGCTTCGTCCTTCGTCAGGACCTCGATGCGCTTTTCGGCCTCCTCCAGATACTTCGCGCACCGCCGCGCGAGCGCGATCCCCTCCTCGAACACCCGCAGCGACTCCTCGAGCGGCAGGTTGCCGCTCTCGAGCTGGCTCACGATCTGCTCGAGCCGCGCCAGGGAGTCCTCAAACTTGAGGTCGGTCATCCGCTTCTCTCGTCCGGGCCACGCGGCAGTCGAGGCTTCCTTCGTGCAAGAGGACACGGACGTCGTCCCCCGCCCGCACTTCACGCGCGCTCCGCACGATGCGCCGGTCGTCCGTGAGCGTGAGGCTGTAGCCGCGGCCGAGCACCGCGAGCGGCGAGAGCGAGTCGAGCTGGCCGAGCGCCGCCCGCAGCCGAAAGCGCGCGCGCTCGCAGCTCCGCGTGACCGCGGAGGCGAGCCGCGCGTCCAGGCGTTCCAGGCGATGGCGACCGTTGCTCACGCGCGCGACCGGGCTCGTCGAGCGGAGCGTGGAGGCGAGCATCGCCACCCGATGGCCCGCGTGTCGCAGCTCGCCCGTCATCGCGCGGCGCAGCCGCAGCGTCAGCTCGTCCACACGGCGGTCGAGATCGCGCAGCGGACGCGTCGCCGCGCGCTCGAGCCGCGCGCGCAGCTCGTCGAGCGCGTCGACCACCGCCTGCTTCTCGCGCACCACCAGCTCGGCGGCCGCCGACGGGGTCGGCGCACGGAGGTCGGCGACGAAGTCGGCGATCGTGAAGTCCACCTCGTGGCCGACCGCCGAGATGACCGGCGCTTTCGAGGCCACGATCGCGCGGGCCACCACCTCCTCGTTGAAGGCCCAGAGGTCCTCGAGCGAGCCGCCGCCCCGCCCGACGATGATGACGTCGACGTCGCCGAGCGCGTTCAGGTCGCGAAGCCCCTGGGCGATCTCCGCCGCCGCGCCCTCCCCTTGCACCCGGCACGGCGCGATCATGAGGTGGAGCTCGCCGAAGCGCCGGCCGATCACGCGCAGCATGTCGCGGAGCGCCGCGCCGCTCGGCGAGGTCACGATGCCGATCTTCTTCGGGAAGCGCGGAAGGTCGCGCTTTCGAGCCGCGTCGAACAACCCCTCGGCGTGCAGGCGCGCCTTCAGCTGCTCGAAGGCGAGCTGGAGCGCGCCGAGCCCCCGGGGCTCGAGCAGCTCGACGACGAGCTGGTATTCACCCCGCTGCGCGTACACCTCGACCGAGCCGAAGGCGACCACGTGCAGGCCGTCCGCAGGCTGGAACCGGATCCGCTGCGCGCGCGTCCGGAAGATGACGCAGCGGAGCTGGGCGTCGGCGTCCTTCAGGGTGAAGTAAGCGTGGCCGGAGCCGTAGGACCGGAAGTTCGAGATCTCGCCCTCGACCCACACCGCCGGGAAGCGCTCCTCGAGGAGCGCGCGCAGCTGCTCGGTCAGCTGCGCGACCGTCAACACCGCGCGGCCTCCGGTCACGTGTTCGAGCGCGGGCTTTGCCCGCGCAACCCCTGGGGGGAGGTGTCGGAAGGGGGGCGAAGCCCCCCTCCGAGCAATTGACGCCGCGCGGCCAGCAACGTGTTCCGCAGCAGCATCGCGATCGTCATGGGCCCGACGCCGCCGGGCACGGGCGTGATCGCCTGCGCACGCTTCGACGCCGAGTCGAAGTCCACGTCACCGACGAGCCGGCCGGTCTCGAGGCGATTGATCCCGACGTCGATCACCCACGCCCCCTCCTTCACCATGTCGCCCGTGATCATCCGCGCACGACCCGCGGCGACGCAGAGCACGTCGGCGCGCCGCGTGTGCTCGGCGAGGTCGCGCGTGCGCGTGTGGCACATCGTCACCGTCGCGTGGCGAGCGAGGAGGAGCTGGGCGAGGGGCTTCCCGACGAGGCGCGAGCGGCCGACGACGACGGCCTCCATGCCCTCGAGCTTCGCGCCGTAGTGGTCGAGGATCTCCAGGCACCCGGCGGGGGTGCACGGCACGACCGTCGGCGCGCCGGCGAGGAGCCGGCCGAGGTTCGTCGGGTGGAGGCCATCCACGTCCTTCTCGGGCGCGATCGCCGCGATCGCCGCGTCCTCGTCGCAGCCCGGGACGAGCGGGAGCTGGAGGAGGATCCCGTGCACGGCGCGGTCGGCGTTCAGCGAGCCGAGGAGCGCGACCAACTCGTGCTGCGTGAGCCCCTCGGGGTAGACGTAGTCGCGCGTGGCGATGCCGACGGAGTCCGTCGCCTTCTTCTTGTTGGCGACGTAGATCTTGGACGGCGCGAAGTCGCCGACGAGGACCACCGCGAGCATCGGCGAGGCGCCCGTCTCGGCGCGCAGGCGCTCGACGCCCGCCTTGACCTCGCCGAGAACCTTCTGCGCGACGCTCCGACCGTCAAGCACCATGCGAGTCACGGCTCACCGCGGATCGCGGGTCAAGCAGGGACGCGGAGGCGGCGAATGGACCCCGCGCGGCCGGTGTCCGGATCCACGACGATGACGGTCCCGTGCAGGGCCGCGGGGCCCCTGGCGGTCTCGAAGCGGATCGGCATCTGGTTGAGGAAGCGCTGGATGATCTGGTCGCGGTCCACGCCGATCACGCCGTCGACCGGGCCCGTGAGGCCGAGGTCGGTGATGTACGCCGTGCCGCCGGGCAGCACGCGCTCGTCGGCGGTCTGGA
>MNCR01000004.1 GCA_001914535.1 Candidatus Rokubacteria bacterium 13_2_20CM_69_15_1 | reverse complement strand
GCGGCAGTCGGACGACTCACTGTCGACGACGGGCGAGTGCGGGGCCGCATCCTCGAGCTCAGGTGCGGAACATGAGGCCTTTCGCTGGAATGAGAGGTGACATGCGGAACGCAGCCGGGGCGCACCTCGTCGCGGGCCACCCACCGAAGGCGCCGGCCCAGCGGCTCTCGATAGAATGAAAGTCCTGATCGCCAAGCCGGGGCTCGACGGCCACGACCGCGGCGCGAAGGTCGTGGCGCAGGCGCTCCGCGACGCGGGGGTCGAGGTCGTCTACACCGGGCTCAAGCGGACGCCAGAGGAGATCGTGCAGGCGGCGATTCAGGAGGACGTGGACGTCGTCGGGCTGTCGGTGCTCTCTGGCGCCCACCTCGTCCTCTCGCGCCGGGTCATCGACGGCCTGCGCGCGCACGGCGCCACCGAGGTCAGGGTCGTCGTTGGCGGCATCATCCCGCCGCGCGATATCGAGGAGCTCCTGAGGCTCGGCGTCGCGCGCGCGTTCCCGATGGGCACGCCGCTGCCCGAAATCGTCAAGGCGTTCAAGGGGTCCGTGTGATTCCCGAGGAGTAGGAGAGGCCATGAAGGAGATACGAGCGCACGCGGGGTTTCCGATCAAGCCGGTGTACGGCCCCGAGGATCTCGCCGACGTCGACTTCGAGCGCGACATCGGCCACCCCGGCGAGTACCCGTTCACACGCGGCATCCACACGCGCATGTACCGCGAGCGGCTCTGGACGATGCGCCAGTATGTCGGCTTCGGCACGCCGAACGAGACGAACGATCGGTTCAAGTACTTGATGGCGCACGGACAGGATGCGCTGAACGTCGCCTTCGACCTGCCAACCCAATTGGGCCTCGACTCCGACGACCCGCGCGCCGAGGGCGAGGTGGGCCGGGTCGGGATGGCGATCGACACGCTGGCGGACATGGAGGACGCGTTCGCCGGAATCCCGCTGGACCGCGTGAGCGTGTCGCTCACGATCAACGGGATGGCGGCGCCGATCACGGCCATGTACTACGCTGTGGCCGAGAAGCAGGGTGCGGCGGCCGACCGGGTCGTCACGACGCCCCAGAACGATATCCTCAAGGAGTTCATCGCGCGGGGCACGTGGATCTACCCCGTGGACCCCTCGCTCCGGCTCGTGGCGGACCTCATCGAATTTTCGGCGCGGCACTATCCGCGCTCGAACCCGGTCTCGGTGTGTGGCTACCACATCCGCGAGGCGGGCTGCACGACGGCGCAGGAGATGGCGTACGGGCTCCTGATCGCCGCCGCGTACGTCGAGCTCATGCTCGCGCGCGGGCTCCCGGTGGACGACTTCGCGCCGCGGATCTCGTTCAACTTCACCGCGTGGGGGAAGATCTTCGAAGAGGTCGCAAAGTTCCGCGCGGGCCGGCGCTTGTACGCGCGCATGCTACGCGAGCGGTTCGGCGCGACGAATCCGCGATCGTGGATGTTCCGGACCCTGATCGGGGGCGGCGGCTCGGCGTTCGCCGTCCAGGAGCCCGAGAACAACATCGTCCGCGGCGCCTACATCGCCCTCGCCGCGGCATTGTCCGGCGCGCAGACGATGGCGCTGCCGACCTACGACGAGGCGTACACGATCCCGTCGGCGAAGGCGCAGCTCATCGCGCTCCGCACCATGCAGATCTGCGCGGAGGAGTCGGGCGCGGCGGACACGGTGGATCCGCTCGCGGGCTCCTACTACGTCGAGGCCCTGACGCGCGCGATGGAGGCGCAGATCCTGGAGGAGATGGCCCACGTCGAGCGCCTGGGCGGGATCGTCGAGGCGGTGAAGAGCGGCGCGATCCAGGCCGAGGTCGCGCGCCAAGCCTACCGGTTCGAGCAGCGGCTCGTCTCCGGCGAGATCCCGAAGGTCGCGGCGAACTGCCACATCGGCGACGCGCCGGCGGAGCCGGACCGCGAGGTCGAGCTGTACGCGTTCGACCCGAAGGTGGCCGCGGCCCAGGTCACCAGGCTCGAGCGGACCCGTCGCGACCGGGACCGTGGGGCGGTGGCGCGCGCGCTCGGGCGGATCCGCGACGAGGCGCGCGGGACGACGAATCTGATCTATCCCATCATGGAGGCGGTGAAGGCGTACGCGACGCTCGGTGAGCTCGCGCGCGCGATGAGGGACGTCTTCGGCGAGCACAAGGAGCCCGTGAAGTTCTGAGCCATGGCTCTCACCTTTGACGTCATCGGCACGGCGGTCAAGAAACGGGACGGCGCCGAGAAGGTCACCGGCCGGACGTGCTACCTCCACGACGTCGCGCTGCCCCGTCTGGCCCACGGCAAAATCTTGAGGTCGCGGTACCCGCATGCGCGCCTCGTCCGGATCGACACGAGCCGGGCCCGAACCCTCCCCGGGGTTCTCGCCGTCCTCACGGGCGACGACGTCGACACGCAGCCCTTCGGCTTCGCCAAGGACCAGCGCGCCCTCAAGCGGGGCAAGGTCCGATGCATCCGCGACGAGGTCGCCGCCGTCGCCGCCGAGACGCCGACCATCGCCGAGGAGGCCGCGGCGCTCATCGACGTCGAGTACGAACCGCTGCCGGCGGTGTTCGATCCGTTCCGGGCGCTCGAGGCCGGCGCCCCGCTCGTGCACGAGGAGCTGGCGACGAACGCGCATCCCCTCCGCTACCAGTTCAGCCACGGCGACGTCGACCGGGCGCTCGCCGAGGCGGCCGCGGTCGTCGAGGACACGTACCGCTTGAGCTTCGTCACGCAGGCGTGCCTGGGCACGATGGTCGCGATCGCCGACTGGGACCTCGCCGGAAATCTCACGATGTGGACGACGACCCAGGTGCCGTTCCTCTACCAGCGTGACCTTGGCGAGACGCTCGGAATCGGCGGCGAGCGTGTGCGGGTGCTGCAGCCCCCCGTCGGCGGGAACTTCGGCCGTGGCCTGGACATCTACCCGATCGACGTCATCGCCGCGCTGCTGGCCAGGCGCGTGCACCGTCCGGTGAAAATCGAATTCGACCGCGTCGAAGAGTTCGTCGCGTGTCCCGGGCGCGAGCCATGCCTGATCCGCCTGCGCACCGCCGCCGCCCGGGACGGCCGGCTCCTCGCGCGCGAAGCCCACGTGACGATCGACAACGGCGCCTACACCTCCTGGGGGTCGACGACGCCCTACGTGATGCTCTCGACCGTGGCGGGGCTCTACCGGGTGCCGAACGTTCGGTTCGACACGACGATCGTCTACACGAACAACCCCTACTCCGGCTCGATGCGCGGCTACGGCAACCCCGAGTCCACGTTTGCCGTCGAGTCCCAGATGGACGACCTCGCCGACCGGCTCGGACTGGACCGGCTCGAGCTGCGCCGGCGGAACGCGTCGAAGCCGGGCGACGTCAACCCGCAGGGGTTCGTCCTCACCTCGTTCGCGATGACCGAGTGCATCGACGCGGCCGCCGAGGCCATCCGGCGGGACGCGCCGCCCCTCAGGCCGGGCTGGGCGCGCGGCGTCGGCTACGCCGGCATGTTCCACGTCGGCGGTGGCGCCCGCATCTATCGGTCGGACGGGTGCGGCGCGATCGTCAAGCTCGACGACTTCGGCAGGGTCGCGCTGCTCACGGGCGCCAGCGAGATCGGGCAGGGGTCGGAGACCGTGCTCGCGATGATCGTCGCCGAGACGCTCGGCGTGCCGCTCGAGCGCATCGACGTGGTCAACTCCGACACGAGCGTCCGGCCGTGGGACGTAGGGACGCACGCGAGCCGGACCACGTTCGTCGCCGGCAACGCCGCGCGCCTCGCCGCCGAGAAGGTGCGGGCGCAGCTTCTCGCGATGGCCGCCGCGCAGTTCGACGAGCCGGTCGCGAATCTCGACGTCCGGGGTGGGTGGGTCTTCGTGAAACGCGAGCCTCAGCGCCGGCTCGCGTACGAGGCCGTCGCGCGGTCGGGGCATTTCAAAGGCGGAGGCCGCGTGCTGGTGGCGGAGGCGTTCTACGACCCGCCCACGGCGATGCTCGACAAGGACCTGCAGGGGAACGTCTCCGCCGCGTACGCCTCGGCGTTTCAGGCGGCGCTCGTCGATGTCGAGCCCGAGACCGGCAAGATCGAGGTCCGTCTGATAGCCTCTGCGCACGACGTCGGCCGCGCCCTCAACCCGCCCGCCGCCGAGGGGCAGGTGCACGGGGGGATCCATATGGGGCTCGGCTACGCGCTCAGCGAGCGGCTCGTCGTCGAAGAGGGGCAGATCGTCACGCAGAGTTTCATGGACTACGCGGTCCTCAAGGCGGACGACATGCCGGACATCGTCGTGCGGCTCGTCGAGAGCGTGGACGCGGAAGGCCCGTTCGGCGCCAAGGGGCTCGGCGAGTCGGGCGTCATCCCCGTCGCCGCGGCGGTCGCGAACGCCGTCAAGGACGCGATCGGGGTCCGCTTCACCGAGCTGCCGATCACACCGGCGCGCGTGCGCGCCGCGCTGGCCGGCCGCAGCGCCGCGAAGGACGGTCGGTGATGGTTGCGCGCCGGGGTCAGACGACCCGAGCCCGGCGGCTCAGGCGCTGCCACGAACGATCGCACGTGAGGGCCGTGGCATCGAGCGCGTCCGCGGTCGCGAGCACGAGCGCGTCCGGAAGCCGGAGAGCGCGGTGGTGTGCCCGGAGCCGGGCGGCCCGTTCGGCGACCTGCTCGGTGAGCGGCTCGATTCGAATGCCCAGGTCGGTCACGAATCGCCTCACGACCGCGACCGCGTCCGGTCCGCGGCGCCAGGGGTCAACGAGGATCTCGGCGTACGCGCTCGACGGCAGGACCAGCTCCTCCCGACGCGCCTGCCCGATTGCCGCGACCGCCGCGGTATGGTGCGGGTCACCGGCGTCGAGGAACGCGATAACGATACTCGCGTCGAGGACGGCTATCGCCACTCCCGGCGCAGTTTCTGCAGGGATCCCTTCGGATAGACGCCCGTCAGCCGGCCGGCGTACCCGGCCAGCGTCTCTTCGACGCGGGTGAGCACGATGCGGCCGGCTCCGGCGGCCTCCACCCGCAACTGGTCTCCGGGCTTGAGCCCAGCCCGCCTGAGCGCGGCGACCGGTATCGTCGCCTGGTTCTTCGCGCTGATCCGTGTACGGCCCCGCGTGCGGCCAGCCTTTACATTTGGCATTGCAAGTAAAGGTATCGGCCCTCGACGCCGGTGTCAATGGGCGTCCGGCAGCGCGGAGAGAGCGTGAAGCTCTTCGAGGGCGTCCGCGTCCTCGACCTCTCCCGCATGCTCGCGGGGCCGTACGGCTCGATGCTGCTCGCGGACCTGGGTGCCGAGGTGATCAAGATCGAGGATCCCGACGGCGGCGACCCGATGCGCGTCATGGGGCCGCCGTTCCTGCCCGACGGCGAGTCGGCGTATTTCCTGGCGATCAACCGCAACAAGAAGTCCGTCGCGCTCGACCTCAGCCGCGACGCGGGGCGCGAGGTCTTCCACGACCTGGTCCGCCGGGCGGACGTCGTCTGGGAGAACTTCCGTCCCGGGGTGATGGAGCGGCTCGGCTGCGCGTACTCCAAGCTCTGGTCGCTCAACCAGCGCGTGATCGTCTGCTCGATCTCCGCCTACGGCCAGGACGGCCCGTACCGCGACTGGCCGGCATTCGACCTGGCGCTCCAGGCGATGGGCGGCGCGATGTCCCTCACCGGCGAGCCGGGGAGGGCGCCCGTGCGCATGGGCCTCCCGATGGGCGACCTCACGGGCGGGATCGTCGGCGCCTTCGCGGTGGCCGCCGCGCTCTTCCGGCGCGAGCGCACGGGCGAGGGGACCTACATCGACCTGTCCCTGCTCGATTGCCAGGTCTCGCTGCTCACGTACATCGCGCAATACTTCTGGACGAATGGCCGCGTCCCCGGCCCGCTCGGCTCGGGCCACGCCTCCGTCGTCCCCTACCAGGCCCTCGCCACGCGCGACGGCCACCTGATCGTCGCCGTCTTCGCCGAGAAGTTCTGGTCGGGGTTCTGTCGCGCGGTCGAGCACCCGGAATGGGAGCACGACCTCCGCTTCAGGACCAACCGCGACCGCGTCGCGAACCGCGACGTGCTGGCCCCGCTCGTCGAGGCCGCCTTCACCCGGCGGCCGACCGACGACTGGCTCGGGCGCCTGCAGGCGGAGGGCGTGCCCTGCGCGCCCATCCGGTCCGTCGATCGCGTCCTCGCCGATCCCCAGGTGAGGCAGCGCGGGATGGTCGTCGAGATGGCCCATCCCCTCCACGGCAAGCTCCTGGCGCTCGGCACGCCGGTCAAGGTGGACGGCGCGATGGGTCTCGAGGCGGCGCTGCCCCCGAGGCTCGGCGAGCACACCGACGCCGTTCTCGGAGGGTTGCTCGAGTACGACGCGGCGCGGCTCGCCGGGCTACGAGCCTCTGGAGTCGTCGGATGAAGCTCGCCGTCCTGGGCGCGGGCCACGGTGGGTTCGCGACGGCGGCCGACCTCGCGCTGGCCGGTCACCACGTGAGGCTCTGGAGCCGTTCCCCCGACGCGCTCGGCCCGCTCGTGGAGCGCGCGACGATCACGCTCGAAGCCGAAGGGCGGCACGGGACGGCGCGCCTCGAGCGTGCCACGACCGACCTCGCCGAGGCGGTCGAGGGCGCGGAGATTCTGATCGCGCCGCTGCCCGCGACGAGCCACGAGGACCTCGCCAGGCGCCTGGCGCCGTATCTCAACGACCGGCAGCTCGTCCTGCTCACGCCGGGAACGCTCGGCAGCTACGCGATGGCGCGGACCATCGCGCGCGCCGACGGGACCTTGCCGCTGGCGTTCGCCGAGACCGGGACGCTCCCGTACCTGGCGCGGAAGACGGCGCCGACCGTCGTGAAGGCCCCCGTGCGCGCCGCCAACCTGCCCGTCGGCGTGTTCCCCGCGTCGCGGAGCGCTGGCGTCCTGCCACGACTCGCGGAGCTCTTCGCGGCCGTCCGCCCGTGCGTGGACGCCCTCGACGTCGCGCTCACCAACGCGGGGCCGGTGATCCACCCGCCGCTGGTGCTCCTCAACGCGGGTCCGATCGACGCCGGACGATACGACGTCCATGCGGCGGGCACGACGCCGAGCGTGCGGCGGCTCATCGACGCCGTGGACGCCGAGCGCGTCGCGACGCGCCGGGGCTGGGGGTACGCCCCACCGCACTACGAGCTGGCGACATACTACGACGAGACGCGCGCCGCCGAGGGGCTCTACGGTGCGAAGGCGAAGACGAAGCTCGTGGCGAGCGGCCTCTGGAGCGAGATCCTCACGTTCGAGCACCGCTACGTCACCGAAGACGCGGCCCTCGGGCTCTCGCTCTTCGAGTCGGCGGCGCGGGCGGCGGGCGTGGTGACGCCCGCCACCACCGGGCTCCTCCTCGTGTTCGGCGCCCTGCTCGGGCGCGAGCTGTCGGGCGGCGGCCGCGCGCTCGAGCGCCTGGGGCTCGGCGATTTCAGCCGACGCGAGATCCGCGAGTTCTTCCGGGACGGCTGGGCCTCGCCGGTGTGGCGGAAGGTGATCCAGTGACCGCGGAGCGCGCGTCCTCGGCGCTCAGGCACGACGGCGCGGGAGGCCTCAGCTACCGGGGGTCGCGCTACCTCCTCGTCCGACCCGAGACGCTCGTCGCGCTGCAGAAGGCGGTCGAGGCGGCGCTCGGCGAGCGTGCCGCGGCGTGCCTCGTGGCCGGCGGCCGGGCGGGCGGCGGCTCGGCCCTCCGGTCCGTCGAGGGCTCGGCGGAGGAAATCGTCGAGCGGCTCCTGGCGATGGGCGGCGCGATCGGCTGGGGCGAGTTCGCGCTGGAGCGGTTCGGCCCGGACGAGCTGGTGGTCACCGTCCGGAACTCGCCGTTCGCGCTGGCGTACGGCGCCGCCGAAGCGCCGGTGTGCCACCTCACGCGCGGCGTGCTCGAGCGGCTCGCCGAGCGGGTGCTCGGCGCGCCCGCCGCCGCCACCGAAACGGCGTGCCTGGCGACGGGCGCGTCGTTCTGCCGCTTCGCCGCGCGCGTCCGGTGACGACCGCGGCGCTCGTCCATGTCGTCGTGAGCGGCCTGGCGACGGGCTCGATCTACGCCCTCATGGCGATCAGTCTGGTGATCATCTTCAACGCCACACGCACGCTCAACTTCGCCCAGGGCGAGATGCTGATGGTCTCGACCTTCGTGGGCTTTACGGTCTATGCGCGCGCGAAGGTGCCGCTCGTGGTCGTGATGCTCGTCGCGGTCGTCGCGGCGGCGCTGCTCGGGTGGGTGATCGAGCGCGTGCTCATCCGCCACGCGATCGCCTCCACGCCCTTCGACGTGCTCATCATCACCCTCGGGCTGTCGCTCGTGCTCCGCTCCGCCGCCGGCCTCACGTGGACCCATGACGAGTTCCCGTTTCCGTCGTTCTTCGGGGACCGCCCCATCACGCTCGGCCCCGTTCGCCTGGTACCCGTGTCGCTCGGGATCATCGGCGCCTCGCTCGGCCTCATGTGGGGCCTCTGGGCGCTCTTCACCCACACGCGGCTGGGCCGCGCCATGCGGGCGGTCGCCCAGAACCAGCGCGCGGCGCGGCTCATGGGGATCAGCGTCGAGCGGGTCTACTCGGCGTCGTGGGTGCTCGCCTCGGTCGTCGGCGCGCTCGCCGGCGTCCTGATCGCCCCGGTGATCTTCCTCTCCTCGAAGATGGGGCTCGTCGCCATCAACGGCTTCATCGCCGCGGTGCTGGGCGGCTTCGGCTCGATGCCGGGCGCCGTCGTGGGCGGCATGCTGCTCGGCGTGATCGAAAATCTGGCGCCGCTCTACCTCCCGTCGTCCATCAAGCACTCGGTGCCGTTCCTCGTGCTGATCGCGATCCTCCTGATCCGTCCGGGCGGGGTGCTCGGACGGCCGGCGAGGCGGAAGGTCTGATGCGGTACCCGGCGGTGGCGATCGGCGCGGCGGGACTCGTGGCCTGGCCGTGGGCGGCGCCGCCGTATTTCGTTTTTCTCGCGAGCCTCGTCGTCGTCAACGCGATCGTGGCGATCGGACTCAATCTCTTGTCCGGATACACGAACCAGCTCTCATTTGGCCACGCGGGGTTCCTCGCGGTGGGCGCGTACACGGCCGCGATCGTGGCCACCCGCTGGCCCGGCGTCCCGGTCGTCGTGGCGCTCCTCACCGCCGCGCTCGGCGCCGCGCTCGTCGGACTCCTGCTCGGGGTGCCGTGCCTCAGGCTCGAGGGCCTCTACCTCGCGATGGCGACGCTCGCCTTCGGGTTCGTCGTCGTCGAGGCGATCGTGAATCTCGAGTGGCTCACGCGCGGCAACGACGGGCTGCGCGTCCCGACGGCCCGCCTCGGCCCGTGGGCGCTCGCGACCGACACCGCGCGCTACTACCTCGCGGTTCTCGTCGGCGCGGCGATGGTGTGGGCCGCCCTCAACCTGGTACGGACGCGGACCGGGCGCGCGCTCCTCGCGATCCGCGAGAGCGAGATCGCCGCGCAGGCGAGCGGCGTCCACCTGGCCAAGTACAAGACGCTCGCGTTCGTGATCTCGGCGCTCTACACGGGCGTGGCCGGCGGGCTCTTCGCCTTCGTCGTCGGCTTCCTTTCGCCCGACGCCTTCGACGTGTTCCTGTCGGTGGACTTCGTGGCCATGATCATCGTCGGCGGTCTCGGGTCGGTCCCGGGCTCGGTGGCGGGCGCCGCGGTGCTCACGGTCCTGAACGACTCCCTCGCGGGTTTCCAGAACTATCGGCCGCTGCTCTTCGGCGCGCTCCTGATCGCCTCGATGCTGTTCATGCCGGGTGGCATCGCGAGCGCGGTGCGCCGGCTCAAAGGAGGATGACGATGAGATCCCGATGGGCCCTCCTCCCGGTGGCCCTCGCCGTGCTGGCGGCGGCCCCCGCGCGCGCGGAGCAGGGCGTGACCGACGCGGAGGTCGTACTCGGCTGCTCGAACTCGTTCTCGGGTCCGCTGGCCTTCTCCGGCGAGCAGGCGACGAAGTTCGGCGTGGACCTCTACGTCAGGGCCGTCAACGACGCGGGGGGCGTCCTGGGCCGGAAGGTCCGGACGGTCTACTACGACGACGGCTACAAGCCGCAGGAGGCCGTCGCCAACACGAAGAAGCTCGTCGAGCAGGACGGAGTCTTCGCGATCATCGCCCCGCAGGGCACGCCGCCGGTGCTCGCGACGCTCGAGTATCTCGAGGCGAACAAGGTTCCGTTGCTCTTCCCGTTCCAGGGCTCGCCGATCACGCGGGCGCGCCGGTACGTGTTCGGCGGGATGACGCTCTACGACCGGCAGTCACGCATGATGATCGAGTACCTGGTGGGCCAGCGGAAGTACCGGAAGCTCGCGGCGCTCTACCAGGACGACGAGTACGGCAAATCGTTCCGCGCCGCTTTCGAGAAAGACCTCGGGCGCCATGGTCTCAAGCTGGTCGCGGCGGAGTCCGTCAAGCGCGGCGTCACCGACGTGAGCGCCCCGATCGCCAAGCTCCACGCGGCGAGGCCGGAGGTACTCTTCCTCGTCCTCACGCCCGGCCCGGGGGCCCAGGCGCTCAGGGAGCGCCAGAAGATCGGCTGGACCGAGGCCGTCATGGTCTCCTCGGGCCCGCTCACCGACGAGCGCTACCTCGCGCTCGCGGCGGACGCGGCGGAGGGCGTCGAGGGGCTGTCGCTCTGGCCCGACCCGCTCGCCTCGGACCTGCCGGGTGTCAGGCTCTACCGCGAGCGCATGAAGAGGTATTTCCCGGGAAACGAGCCGAACCGCTACTCCCTCTCGGGCTATTTCGCCGCGATGCTCTTCGCGGAAGGCGCCAAGCGCGCGGGCCGGAGCCTGACGCGCGAGGGGCTCGTCGTGGCGCTCGAGGGGATCCGTGACTTCGAGAGCGGCATTCTGCCGCCCGTCACGATCGGCCGGGACCACGAGACCCAGAAGCAGGGGTTCTGGGTGCGCGTCGAAAAGCGCCGCTTCACGCCGCTCACCGACTGGCTCAAGTCGGAGTAGCACGCGGTGCTCAGCGTCGACGATCTCTCGATCACCTTCGGCGGCCTCACCGCGCTGCGCGGCTTCACGGTCGACGTCGCCGAGCGGGAGATCCTCGCGCTGATCGGCCCCAACGGGGCGGGGAAGTCCACGGTCTTCAACATCGTGACAGGCCTCTACCGCCCCTCGTCCGGCCGGGTCACGTTCCGCGGCCGCGACCTCCTGGCGCTCCCACCGCACGCCATCGCGCGGTGCGGGATCGCGCGCACCTTCCAGAACACCGAGGTCTTCCGCCGGCTCACCGTCCTCGACAACGTGCTGATCGGCCGCCACACGCACCTCTCCGCGGGCGCGCTCCGCGGCGCGCTCGGCCTCCCGACGGTCGCGCGCGAGGAAGCCGCCGCGCGCGACGCGGCCCGCGCGCTGCTGGCCCGCCTGGGGCTCGAGGACGCCGCGGGCCTCGAGGCCGGGAGCCTGCCGCTCGGGCTCCAGAAGCGCCTCGAGCTCGCGCGGGCGCTCGCCGCGGAGCCGAGGCTCCTCCTGCTCGACGAGCCGGCCGGCGGTCTCAATCCGACCGAGACCCAGGCGCTCATGGAGGTCATCGTCCGGCTCCGCGACGCGCACGGGCTGACCATCGTGCTCGTCGAGCACGACATGGAGCTCGTGATGGGAATTTCCGACCGCATCGCCGTGCTGAACGATGGACGGAAAATCGCCGACGGCAAACCGCGCGAGATCGCCGCCGCCCCGGTGGTGATCGAGGCGTACCTCGGCGGCGAGGACGACTGAGGGTGGCGCCGACGCTCGTGGTCGAGGACCTCGCCGTCTACTACGGGAAGCGCCGGGCGGTCGACGGCGTATCGCTCACCGTGGGGCGGGGCGAGATCGTAAGCCTCCTCGGCGCCAACGGCAGCGGCAAGTCCACGACGCTGCGGGCGATCTCGGGCCTGGTCCGGCCGGCGCGCGGCCGCATTCTCTACGAGGGACGCGACATCACGTGCGCGCCGGCGGACGCGATCGTCGCGGCCGGCGTCGGCCACGTGCCCGAGGGGCGCGAGGTCTTTGCCGAGTTCACCGTGCGCGAGAATCTGCTCGTGGGCGGCCACACGGTCCCGCGGAACGACGTGACGGAGCGACTCGAGGGCGCGTTCGGGCTCTTCCCCGTGCTGTACGGGCGGCAGCGGCAGCTCGCGGGCACGCTCTCCGGCGGCGAGCAGCAGATGCTCGCGATCGCGCGGGCGCTCATGACGCGACCGCGCCTGCTCCTCCTCGACGAGCCCTCGCTCGGCCTGGCGCCGATGCTCTCGCGCGAGATCTTCCGCACGATCCGACGGATCAACGCGACGGGGGTGGCCGTCCTGCTGGTCGAGCAGAACGCGCGTCGGGCGCTCCGGCTCGCGGGACGCGGCTACGTGCTCGAGACGGGCCATGTCGTCGCCGCGGGGACCTGCGGTGAGCTCGGCGAGGACTCGCGGGTCCGCGCGGCCTACCTGGGGTTGGGGAAGCCCACGCGAGCCCCCTGACGGTGTAGGATGGGGGGCGTCATGTCGGTCCAGCGCGGGCTCCTCTTGATCGCCGACATCGCGGGCTACACCCGCTTCATGGAGTTTCACCGGACGGATCTGGCGCACGCGCAGGATATCGTGGCCCGCCTGCTCGAGGCGATGATCGACGCGTCCTCGGCGCTCGAGCTGGTCGAGGTGGAAGGCGACGCCGCGTTCCTGTACCGCCGGCTGCCGAGCGGCACGGACCCGGAGCTCGTGGAGTCGGCGCTTCGCCAGTCGGTGGCCATGCACGGCGCCTTTCACGCGCTCCAGCAGAAGATCGCGTGTCTCAACAACTGCCCGTGCCAGGGGTGCGCCCAGGTCGCGAACCTCAAGGTCAAGTTCGTCGCTCACGTGGGCGACGTGGCGCCCCAGCGCGTCAAGCGGCTCACGAGGCTCGCGGGCTTCGACGTCATCTTCGTCCACCGGATGCTGAAGAACTCCGTCCCGGTGCGCGAATATCTCCTGATGTCCGAGCCGCTCTGGGAACGCGCCGACGCGCGCCTGCGTACCGGCGGCCGGCTTCTCGAGGAGGAGTTCGAGGGCGTGGGCCGCGCCCGTACCTACTATCTCGATCTCGCCGCGCACGCGACGCCGCTCCCGCCCCGACCCAAGGTCACCTGGTTCGGGCAGCAGCGCGAGACACTGGGCGTCGTGCTCCGGGCCCTTCCCTATGCGCTGGGTCTCCGGAAGCGCGGCGGGCTCCGTAACCTCACGCCCGCGTAGACAGGCGGTCGCCCGCGAGCGGATGTTCCAGCCCGAGCTCGAAGCCCTCGACCGCGAGCGCCTCGAGCGCCTCGTCCTCGAGCGGATGCGCGCCACGCTCGCCCGCCTCGCCTCCCATCCGGCGCACACGCGGCGGCTCGGCGGCGCGCAGCCGGAGGACATCCGGCGGCTCGAGGACTGGCGCCGGCTGCCGCTCCTCACGAAGGCCGAGCTGCGTGACGCCTACCCGTTCGGCCTCGCGTGCGGGCGGGAGCAGGGCTACCGCCGGGTCCACATGTCGAGCGGCACGACGGGGAACCCGATCCTCAACCCGTACACCGCCGCCGATGTGGCGCAGTGGGGCGAGG
>MNCR01000064.1 GCA_001914535.1 Candidatus Rokubacteria bacterium 13_2_20CM_69_15_1 | reverse complement strand
AAGATCGCCTGCGCGAGCACGGTCGCGGTGGTCGTGCCGTCGCCCGCGATGTCCGATGTCTTCGAGGCGACCTCCTTCAGCATCTGGGCGCCCATGTCCTCGTAGGGATCCTTCAGCTCGATTTCCTTGGCGACCGTGACGCCGTCTTTGGTGATCGTCGGGCTGCCGAACTTCTTGTCGATGACGACGTTCCGGCCCTTCGGACCCAGCGTCGCCTTGACGGCCTCGGCCATGATGTTGATGCCCTTGAGCAGGCTCGCCCGGGCTTCCTCGTTGAACTTTAACTGCTTCGGCATGGATCGATTTCCTCCTTCGCGATGAGCTGTGTAGTGGGGTTATTCGAGGATGGCGAGGACGTCCTCCTCGCGCAGGATCAGGTACTCCTTGTCGTCGAGCTTCACCTCGGAGCCGGAGTACTTCCCGAAGAGGATCTTGTCGCCGGCCTTGACGTCGAGGGCGATCTTCTTGCCCTCGTCGGTCACCTTGCCGTTGCCGACGGCGATGACCTTACCCTCTTGGGGCTTCTCCTTCGCGGTGTCCGGGATGATGATGCCGCCCTTTTTCACTTCCTTCTCTTCGAGTCGCTCGACGAGGATACGGTCATGCAGCGGACGAATCTTCATCGCTTTCTCTACCTCCTCCGTGTTGTTTGTTGTCCGTGGACCCGGTGTTTCGCCACGGCCGGCTGCCGCTCCGGCCGCCTATTTCTATTTCTATCTATTAGCACTCAGTAAAAGCGAGTGCTAATATAGCCGCGCCGCGCAGGCCAATCAAGCGAAAAATCCGGGGGGTGGTCGATGGCGAAAAACATTTTTATTTCAAATGCTTTGCCTCAGGAGGCCGTAGGCCTGATCCCAAAGGACTTTACGCTTGACTACAACGACACGGACAGCCCCCTCTCGAAGACGGAGCTGGTTTCCCGACTGAAGGGCAAGGACGGCCTCGTCTGCCACATCATCAGCACGATCGACGACGAGGTGCTGGCCGCCGTCCCGACACTCAGGGTCGTCGCGAACGTCGCGGTCGGCTACAACAACATCGACGTCGCCGCGGCAAAGCGCCGGGGCGTCACCGTCACGAACACGCCCGACGTCCTCACCGAAACCACCGCCGACTTCGCGTGGACACTCCTCATGGCGACGGCCCGCCGCATCGTCGAGGCCGACCACTACGCCCGTTCCGGCCGGTGGACGGCGTGGAAGTGGGATCTCCTCTGGGGGGCCGACATTCACGGCAAGACGCTCGGCATCGTGGGGTTCGGGCGGATCGGGCGCGCCGTCGCCCGCCGCGCGCTCGGGTTCAGGATGCGCGTCCTCTACCACGACGCCGTGAAGGCCGACGCCGCCGTCGAGCGGGAGCTCTCCGCGACCGCGACCGATCTCGAGACGCTCCTGCGCGAGGCCGACTTTGTGACGCTCCACACGAACCTCACCCCGGAGACCCGCCACCTCATCGGCAAGCGCACGCTCCGCCTGATGCGGCCGTCGGCGGTCCTCGTGAACGCCGCCCGCGGGCCCATCGTGGACGAGGCCGCGCTGGCGCAGGCACTCGGAGAGGGCTGGATCGCTGGCGCGGGGCTCGACGTCTTCGAGGAGGAGCCGAAGATTCACCCCGACCTGCTCCCGCTCCAGAACGTCGTGCTCGCCCCGCACATCGCGAGCGCCTCACGCGACACGCGCATCGCGATGGCGACGCTCGCCGTCCGCAACTGCGTCGCCGTTCTCGAGGGGAAGCCACCGATCACGCCGGTCGCGTGATGGACCTCCTCGTCCTCGATTCGGTCACCAAGCGCTTCGCCAGCGGCCCCGAGCCCGCGATCGAGCGCCTTACGCTCGCCGCCGCGCGCGGCGAGATCCTCGGGCTCGTTGGTCCATCCGGCTGTGGCAAGACGACGACGCTCCGCCTCATGGCGGGCTTCGAGGCGCCGGACGAGGGAGAGGTCCTCATCGGCGGGCGGACCGTGGCGAAGGCCGGCAGCCGCGAGTTCGTGCCGCCCGAGGCGCGAGGGGTCGGCATCGTGTTTCAGGACTACGCGCTCTTCCCGCATCTCACGCTCGAGGATAACGTCGCCTTCGGCCTCGCCGACCTCCCGGCGGCCGGCCGCCGCGTCCGCACGCGCGAGGTGCTCGAGCTCGTCGACCTGGGAAGCTTCGGCGCGCGGTACCCACACGAGCTGTCGGGCGGCCAGCAGCAGCGCGTGGCGCTCGCACGGGCGCTCGCCCCGGCGCCCGCGCTCATCCTGCTCGACGAGCCCTTCAGCAACGTCGACGCCGAGCTCCGCGCCGAACTCCGCGAGCAGGTACGCGAGGTGCTGCGCGCGACCGGCACGACGGCGGTCTTCGTCACCCACGATCACGAGGAGGCCTTCACGCTCGCGGACCGCGTGGGCGTGCTCAACGCGGGGCGCCTCGAGCAGCTCGACACGCCCGAGGTCGTCTACCATCGGCCCGCGACGCCGTTCGTCGCCGAGTTCGTCGGCGACGCGGACTTCCTGGCGGGCACCGTGACCGAGGCCGGGATCGCCACCGAGTTGGGCGCGTTCCCGAACCCCGACGGACTGCGCGCCGGGACGCGCGTGCGGCTGATGATCCGCCCCGACGACATCGGGTTCGCGCCGGAGCCCGGAGGCCACGCGCTGATCGTCCGCCGCGACTTCCGCGGCCCGGTGAACGTCTACTGCCTGCGGTTGCCCTCCGGGCAGCGCGTGCATGCCTCGCAACCCTCGACGGCGATCTTCGAGCCCGGCACCCGCGTGCGCGCCGAAGCCGAGCTCCTGCACGTCGTCACGTTCCCGGCGGCGTAGCCAACCCGCTCGCGCGCATCGTGATGACGACGGGCAGGAGCCCGGTGATCACGATCGCGAGCCCCGGCAGCGCGGCCTCGGCCCAGAGCGACTCCGAGGTGCGTGTCCAGATGTCCACGGCGAGCGTCGTGACGCCGAGCGGCCGGAGCAGCAGCGTCGCGGGCAGCTCTTTGATCGTCTCCACGAACACGAGCGCGAGCGCGGTCAGGAGGCCGCGGCGCAGCAGTGGCAGGTGCACGCGCCGCAGAACGGCGCCGCTCGAGGCGCCGAGGGAGCGCGACGCCTCGTCCAGGTGCGGCGACACCGTGCCGAGGCTCGCGTCCAGCGTCTGGAAGCCCACGGCCAGGAATCGCACGACGTAGGCGAAGAGCAGGCCGGCGGCGGTGCCGGTGAGCAGCAGCGGCAGCGGCCGCGCGAGCATCGCCCACGCCAGCGCGTCGAGCGCGTGATCGATCCACGCGAGTGGCACGAGCACGCCGACCGCGATCACCGCGCCGGGCACGGCGTAGCCCATCGCCGCCAGCCGTGTCGCGAGCCGCACCGGCCGCGAGGGCGAGAGTCGCCGCGCGTAAGCGAGCGCGAGCCCGAGCGCACACGTCATCCCCGCGGTCACACCGCCGAGTAAGATCGTCACGCCGAGGTGCTCCACGAGCGCCGCGCCGATCCGCTCCGGTCCCCCGGTCTGCACGGCCCAGACGACGAGCTGGCCGACCGGAACCAGAAAGGCGACGAGCAGGACGAGGGCGCACGCGACCGTCGCCACGAGCGCGCGCCCGCCGGCAAGCGCCACGGGCGCGACGCCGGGGCCGCGGCGCCGGCTCTGGGTGAAGCGAGCGCGGCCGCGCAGGCTCCGCTCCAGCGCGAGGAGACCGAGCGCGAACAGGAGCAGCAGCGCCGCGATCTGGGTCGCCGCTGCCCGGTCGAACATCCCGTGCCAGACGCGGTAGACGGCCTCGGTGAGCGAGCGGTAGCCGAAGGTCGCCACGGTGCCGAAGTCGGCGAGCGCCTCCATCATCGCGAGCGCTCCACCCGCCACGATCGAAGGCCGCGCGAGCGGCAGCGTGACCTCGTAGAACGCCTCCCACGACGAGCGCCCGAGCGCTCGCGCCGTCTCGAGCGTCGCAGCGCCCTGCTCGAGGAACGCCGCGCGCGCGAGCAGATACACGTACGGGTAGAACGCCAGCGTCATGACCGCAACGACCGACACGTACGCGCCCGGATCCGCCAGTCGGAAGCCGTGGCCGAGCCGACCGCGGAGCCACGTCTGAACCGGCCCCGCGTAGTCGAACATGCCGAGGAACGTGAAGGCGAAGACGTAGCCGGGCGCGGCGAGCGGCAGAACGAGCGCCCACTCGAACAGGCCGCGCCCGGGGAAGCGGTGGTGGACGCAGAGCCACGCGAGCGCGGTGCCGAGCACGACCGCGCCGACCCCGACCCCCGCCACCAAGGCGAGCGTATTCACGACCAGCTCCGGGAGCTGCGTCAGCCAGAGGTGGCTCCAGATCTCCCCGCGCGGCGTCGCGAGCGACAGCGCGACGGAGAGCACCGGCACCGCGACGGGGCAGGCGATGGCCAGGGCGGCGGGCGTCCACCAGCCCGCGCGAGCGGGCCGCGGCGCGCGTGGCACCCGCGCTTACTTGTAGCCGGCGCGGTCGGCGAGACGAGTCGCCGCCGCCTGGAACTCGCCGGCCGCCGCGATGTTGATATCGTCCTGCTTGAACCGGCCCCAGCGCGCGACGATCGGGTTCACGGCCGCCTGTGGGTTCGCCGGGTACTCGAACCCCACGTCCGCGAACATCTGCTGCGCCTCGGGACTCGACAGGAACTCGAGGAGCTTGAGTGCGTTGGCGCGGTTCTTGGCGTGCGCGGTCACGCCGGCGCCCGAGACGTTCACGTGGGTGCCGGTCGTCTGCTGGTTCGCCCAGAAGGGCGCCACCGGGAACGCCGGGTCCTTCGCGACCAACCGCGCGAGGTAATAGTGGTTCGTGAGTCCCACGTCACACTGCCCGGCGGCGATCGCTTCGAGGATTTTTGTGTCGCTGTTGATGATGGTCGGCTGGTTCTGGGACCAGCCGCGCACGATCGCCTCGGCGTGGGCCTCGCCGTGGCGGCGGGTCAGCGTGGCGATCAGCGACTGGTTGTAGATGTAGCCCGACGTGCGCAGGCAGAGGCGGCCTTTCCACTTTGGGTCGCCGAGCGCCTCGTAGGTGGAGAGCTCGGCAGGCGTGACCTTCTTCGTGTTGTACATGATCGTGCGTGCGCGCACCGTGAGGCCGACCCACCGCATCTCGGGATCGCGCAGGTGCGCGGGGAGGTTGGCCTGAAGCTCCGGCGAGTCCACCTTCTGGAGCAGACCCGCGCGCGCGGCGTTCCAGAGGTTGCCGGCGTCGACGGTCAGCAGCACGTCGGCCGGCGTCCGGTCGCCCTCGGCGCGCAGCCGCTCGAACATCTCACCGGTGCTGCCGTTCAGGATCTTGATCTGGATCCCGGTCTTCTTCGTGAACGCTTCGAACGCCGGCTCCTGGCCGTAGTGACGCGCGGAGTAGATGACGACCTCGCCCGTCTGGGCCGGCGCCGGTAGCGCGCCGGCGGCGAGGAAGCCTCCGGTCAGGATCAGGCCGACCGCGACACCGCGGAAGCCGAGACGAATCGGTCGCATGGCACCCTCCCTCGCCCGGAGGGGACGGCATCACATCCCCGGGGGTGCGGTTAGGTATACCTAACAGGCGGTGGGGGGTCAACGTAAACGTAGCGCCCCCGCCCCACGCGGGCTATACGCGACGGGCCAGCCTGCGCTCGAGGCGGGCGAGACGGTGCTCGAGCGCGGCGATCACGCGTTCGGGCACCGCCGCCCCGCGCGCGAGGGCCAGCGCCTCGCCGGTGACCCCCCGCGCCGCGGCGAGGTCGCGGGCGCGGTGCTCGTGGAGCTTCGCGAGCTCCTCCCAGGGCTCCCGATCGAACCCCGCGCGCTGCCGCGCGACCTCCCAGAGCGCGCGCGCCGCCTCCCAGCGCGCGGCGCGCTTTTCCCAGCGCGCCAGACGCAGGCGCACTCCGTGGGCGGCGGAGCCCGCGAGGTCGGCGGCGAGCGCCGCCCGGTAACACGCGAGGGCCTGCTCGAGATCCACCGGCTCCCAGAGCCGGCCCAGCCCCGCAAGGTCCTCCGCGCCCAGGTGGTCGTGCGCCGCGAGGGCACGGCCGAACCAGCCGAGGAGCGCGACGAGCGACAGGATATCGTGGCGGTTGTGGTCGAAGACCGGCGCCAGCGGTGCGGCCCGGCGGGAGCGGAGGAAGTCGAAGTAGAGGGCCGGGATCGAGGCGCGCGGCACGTCGTCCAGGCGCTCGAGTCCGATGACTTCGCGCTCGAGCGTCGTGAGCCGGCAGTCGGCGCAGCGGGCCGTGAAAACGCGGCGGGCCGGCCGGAGGAGGTCGAGATGGGGCAAGAGGGCCGGCCAGCGCCGGCGCGCGAGGACGAAGCGCGTCTCCAGGAGCGGCAGATCGAACCCCGAGCCGTTAAAGGTGACGACCCCCGTCGCCCGCTCGAGGAGCGGTACCAGCGCGGCGAGCAGCGCCGGCTCCTCGTCGAGGTCGCGCATGAAGTACTGCGCCACGACGAACCGGTCGCCGTCGAGGCGCCCCACGCCGACGAGGAAGGCGTAGGTGCCCGTGCCCCCCGCGAGCCCCGTCGTCTCCGTGTCGAGGAAGAGGAGCCCGCGCGGATCCCGGGCCGGCGTCTCGGCGCGCGCCACCGCAGAGAGGAGATCGAGCGGCGCCGCGAATGCCGATGCGAGCGGGTGACGGCCGTGGGTGTACGTCAGCGGGTATGCGCGCCGCACAACGAGGAGCGTCCCCGATCCCGTCTCGACGAGTTCGCCGCCCAGCACCTCGTGCGCGGGCGATGCGGGGGGACGCGGCGGCCGGCGCGTCTCGATGCGCCGGATCACGCTGCGGAGCTCGTCGAGCGACGGCATCGGCCCTGGGATCAGCCGGCGAGTGCCTGCAGCAGCGCCTGGGCCGTCGCCTTGGCCTTTCGGCCAACCTCGTTGACGGGCCCGACGCAGGAGGGGCAGCCGAAGGGGCACGGGCACGCGTGGAGCGTCTCGAGGCCGCGTCTGAGGAGGTCCGGCAAGACCTCGAACAGCCGCTCGGCGAGACCGATGCCACCCGCGTGGGCATCGTAGAGGTAGATCGTCGGGTTGAAGCGCTCGGCGCTCATGAGCCGCCGCTTCGCGGACTCGCGCGTCGCGACCACGCCGGGCTCGGCGGGCGTCGTGTCGCCGAGCCACGAGCCCACGTCGCGGATGTCACAGAGGAGGAAGATCGGCGCCAGGTGGTGGAGGAGGTATGTCACCGCGCGCAGCCCGTCGATCAGCTCCTCGCGCGAGGCGCCGACGCCCGCGAGCGTCTCGGCCGTCACCGTGAGCCAGGCCGCCGTCGTCTGCATCTCCTGCTGCGGCAGCTCGACCTCCCCCGAGCCGACGTTCTCGAGCGTTCCCATCTTGATCTTCTTGAAGCCGACGACCTTCTCGGCAACGAGGACCTCGCCCTGCTCGGCGAGATACGCCGTGTGGGCCCGGTCGGCCAGGCGCTGGATGATCCACACGCCTTTGGCGCTGATCGCGTCCGTGAAGTAGTCCACGCGGACGCGCTTGACGTAGGCGACCTTCTCCTCGTCCTCGCGCCAGTGCAGCTCCTGGACCTCGTACGGCTCGCTCTCCACGAGGTAAATCGCCTTCGGGTAAATCGTCGCGAACGCGCTTCCCCAGTCCACTTCGGCGATGATCTGCCGCCGCTTCGTCTGCGTCGCGTCGCGCGCGCCCGTGTCGATCACAAGAAAGTTGTCGCTCGTCACGGTCCGGAGCGAAATGTGGTCGGCGGGGTAGGTCTCGGCCGCCCAGTGCCAGTGGGAGCCCGCGTGATGGAGAACGCCCTCGTCCTCGAGCGCGGCGAGGAAGCGCCGCACGTCGAGCTCACCGAACCTCTCGACGTCGTCGCCGGCAACACCCGGGCCCAGGGGCAGCTCGAAGGCGGCGCACTTGAGGTGGTTCACCAGGACGAAGGGGTTGTCGGGGTTCACCCGCGCGTGCTCGGGGGGCGTGCCGAAGAGGTAGTCGGGGTGCGTGACCATGAACTGATCGAGCGGCGCGCTCGTCGCGACGAAGATCGCCGCGGACGAGCCCGATCGGCGCCCCGCGCGCCCCGCCTGCTGCCAGAGCGAGGCGATCGCTCCCGGGTAGCCGGCGAGGACGGCGACGTCGAGATGGCCGATGTCGACACCGAGTTCGAGCGCGCTCGTGGAGACGACGCCGAGCACGTCGCCGTCGCGCAGGCCCTTCTCGACCGCCCGCCGGCGCGTCGGGAGATAGCCGCCGCGGTAGCCGCGAACGATCCCGCTGTCGCCGGTCTTGTCGGCCACGCCGGTCTTGACGGACGCCAACAACACCTCGGTCGCGAGGCGGCTCTGGGCGAAGACGATCGTGGGGATCCGCTCCCGGAGGAGCCGAATCGCGAGCTTCGCCGCCTCGCCCAGGTACGGCGCGCGGATGCCGAGCTCGGGGTTCACGACGGGCGGGTTGTAGCAGACGAACGTCTTGTCGCCCGTCGGCGCGCCGCTCTCGGCGATCTCCTCCACGTGCTCCCCGGTGAGCCGCCGGGCCAACTCCGCCGGGTTGGCGATGGTGGCGGAGGCCATGATGAACTGGGGGACCGAGCCATAGTGACGACAGATGCGACGGAGGCGCCGGAGGACGTTGGCGAGATGGCTGCCGAACACCCCACGGTACGCGTGGAGCTCATCGATGACGACGTACCGGAGATTTTGGAAGAGGGTCGCCCACTTCGTATGGTGCGGCAGGATCCCGGAGTGGAGCATATCGGGGTTCGTCAGCACGAGGTTCGCCCGCGCGCGGACGGCGCGCCGCGCATCCTGGGGCGTATCGCCGTCGTACGTGAACATCCTCATCTCGGGTAGGGCCTTCGCCAGCGCCTCGAGCTCCGCGAGCTGGTCCTGGGCGAGCGCCTTCGTGGGAAAGAGGTACAGGACGCGCGCGTCGGGGTGCTGCAGCAAGGACTGGAGCGCGGGGAGGTTGTAGCAGAGGGTCTTGCCCGACGCGGTCGGCGTGACGACGACGACGTGGTGACCCTTCTCGATCAGCTCCCACGCGCGCGCCTGGTGCGAGTACAGCTCGTGGATCCCCCGCGCGCGCAGTCCGTCGGCGATCCGCGGGTCGAGCGAGGGCGGGAACGGAACGAGCACGGGAGGCTTGGCGGCGAAGTGCCGGGTCGCCGTGATGCACGGCCCCGTCGACGGTGAGGTCAGCAGATCGTCGAGGATCTCGCCGAGCATCGCGCCAACTCTACCACGCCGGGCAGACCC
>MNCR01000069.1 GCA_001914535.1 Candidatus Rokubacteria bacterium 13_2_20CM_69_15_1 | reverse complement strand
CGTGCTGTTGCCCGGCGTGTTCACGTTCACCTGCAAGTTCCAGGGGGACGCCGCGCCGACGTTGTCGGCGGCTGCGCTGGCAGAGGTAACGAGGTTGATGGCCGCGGTCGCGGGCGCCGCGGACACAAGGAGAAGCGACAGGGCGAGGCCGATCTGGCCCACGAGCCCAAGCCTCACGGTGATCAATCGGCAGTCGCTCTTCATCACGTCGTTTTAGGACAGCAAGAGCGGTACCAGGGGTCAGAGTTCCTGGAAAAGCTTGAATTGCCGCTAACTTAGACTCCTTCACCACTTCGAGCTTCATGCGTGGCCTGGTGCCAAACTGATCGCCGTGGAACCTAAGGACCGCCGTCCCTGAGGGCGTGAGGCGTCGAGGCTACGGCTGCGAGCGCAGCGTGAACTGGTCCGAGTCGACGGGCCGGCCGTTCAGCGAGATCTTCACCGTCCAGGTCCCGACGAGATTGTGCTGGCTGATGTAGGTCCCCGCCACCGGCAGCGTCGCCACCAGCACGGTCTCTCCCTTGCCCCGCCAGCCGGCGCGCCGAACCGGGTGCTGCCTGCCCGCCACCTCCACCGTCCCCACCGTCGCCGTCGCGTCCGGGGTGACGAACGCCAGCGTCATCGTCTGATACACGTGGCCATCCGGCGACAGGAACGTCAGCTGCGCCCAGTAGGTCCCCGACAGCCCCGCCCACACGGTGCACACGTGGAGATCCCGCAGATCGTCCAGGCTGAACTCCCGCCCCCCGGGCTGACAGAGCGTCTCGTCACGGTCGCCGAAGAACACCTCGCGCACCTGCACGGTCGGACGCGCCCCCTCCGCCCGCCCCGGTCCGCCAGAGAGCGCGATCACCATGGCGCCGAGGACCAGCAGGATCCCCGCCACCCCTTGCACGATCTTCCTGTTCGTCATGCGCTCTCTCCCTAGAACGGGACCGTCAAGGTGTAGATGTGACCGTCGGTCGCCCCGACGTGGATGCTGCTGATATCCCAGTTGAACGTCGGGTCGCCGAACGTGCCCGAGATCGCCGTCGTCGGCGCCTGCTTCTGGTCCGTCCCCGTCGCAATGTCCACCTGGTGCACCTTGCCGTCCGAACCCCCGATGTAGAGGTGGCCCGCGCCGTCGTCGACCGGCGCCGACACTGTCGGCGTCCCCGTGAGCTGCACCGTCCAGTTCTTCATAAACGTCGACCCGTTGAAGTCGACCGATTGCACGTACGTGCCCTGCGTGAAGATGATCGTGTCCGTCGTCACGCCCCGAAGCTCGAGCGCCGCCGCCGCCCACTGGACCGCGGTGTGCCCCAGGGTGCACCCCACGCTCCCCGGCGTCGCGCTGGTGTTGTCGCAGAGCCCGCCGCTCTGGTTCGAGGCTCCGCCCCCTGTCGACATCGTTTGCCGGAGATTGCCGTTCGCGCTGGCCGTGGGTACCGTCCCGTTCGCGATCGAGAACCCCGCGACCACCCAGTTGTTGGCGTCCTGCGCCGTCACGCTAATGGACGGGCCAGCCGTCGTGTTCTGGGCCGTGGCCGCGAGACCGACCGCCCCCACCCCGGAGTACTGACCCACTGCGCAGACCGACAGCGAACTCCCCAGCGTGACGGTCACCATATTCGAGGCCGCCGTGGAGGCCACCGTCGCGCTCCAGATCTCCAGGCGCGCCGTCGTGCCCCCGTTGACGGCAGTCCGATAGGTATAGATGGAGCCGGCGGAATCGGTGATGGCGGAGACGCTCGCAGTGGTCGTGCGCATCCCCACGACGACGACCGCCGTATTGCCGACCGTCACCGCCCCCAGGCTCATCGCGCAGGTGGTCGTGATCCCCGTCCCGCTCGCCGAGTTGACGTGCGCGATCGTCGTCGCCTGCCCGATGGGGCTGTAGCTGAGCGGCCACGGCAGCGACACGACCGCGCCCGTCCCGGTGACGGGCGTGTACGGGCTGACGCCGCCCGTGCTCACCTTGATCGCCTGCAGCGTCCCCGCGTTGGTCCCCACGTAGATGAAGCTCCCGTCGGCGTTCGGCACCGGGGAGCTGTCGACGTCGCCGAGGTTCCAGGTCGCCGTGCCACTCGCCAGCGTGCCGTTCGTCGCGTTGAGCTTCCACACGCTCGGCTGCGTCGTGCCCCCCGCCCCGCGGCTCGTCACCCAGACCACGTTGTTGATGAAGTCCGGGTAGGGCGTCGACGAGATGATGTCCATGTTGGGGTTGGTGCCGCCCCCGGTGTACGTCCACAGGATGCCCCCTGGGGCGACGCTGCCGCTCGTACAGTTCCCTCCGGCGGTGGCGGTCACGGTGGTGTTGCCACCATTCAGCGCGTACACCTTGTTGGCGCTCGTGGTGCCCGTGTTCCGGGTGCCGACGAAGACGACGTCCGGCGTCACTCCGCAGACCGACAGCGACTTGAGCGCCTGCAGCCAGACCGCCGCCCCCCCTTGCAGCATGTTGTTCGCGGCCAGGGACGGGCTCTGCCACACCTGCGCGCCAGTGCCCGTGTTCACCGCGTACACGAATCCGTCCTGGGACGAGACGTAGCCGATATTCACCCCGGTCGCCGAGTAGCCGGCAGGCAGGATCGTTGGGCGCGCCTGGATCGGACCCCCGGTCGTGAACGGCGTGAAGCCCGCGGACATGGTGCCGTTGGCGTCGCTCATGCTGTGGACCCGGTTGTCGTTCGAGCCCGAGACCACGATGTTGCTCCAGGGGTCCAACGCCGGCGGGGCCATGCTCGCCGCCGTCGTCGCGTAGCTCCACACGGGTGTGCCGGTGCCGGTGGCCGGGGCGACACTGACTGCGGTGCCGGGCGAGTAGCAACCCCCCGACTGCACGAAGGCCTTGTAGTACCAGGTGCCGTTCGTGACGCTCTGGTTGAAGCTTCCCGCCGAGCCGGAATATGCCTGGGTGGCCGTCCCGGGCGCGCTCGGCGTCTCGCTGCCGAAGGCGCTCGCCTTCTGGAGGATGACGACGTTCGTGCCCGACGGCCAGTAGATGGTGACCTGGCCGTCCTGCGCGTTGGCCGCCACGTAGCTCGGGTTGCTCGCAGCGTTGCACACCACCGACAACGCCACCATCGTGGAGGCCCAGTCAGTCGTCGTCCCCGCGCTCGGGTTCGTCGTCAGGCTTGTCCCGGCGGCGATCAGGGCCTCACTGCGGATGTCGATGTTCGTGGCATTGGAGCCACCGCTCGTTCCAATGCCCCAGAATTGGGTGAAATTCGCCCCCGAGCCCGTCCAGACGCCTGGAGGGAACTCGCGCCCCGTAGCCCGAATCCAGAGGTGCGACGTGTTGGAGAGGCCGCTCAGGGTTATCGAGCCGGGGCTCGTCGTATTCGTTGCCGCTACATCGCCGCCGGCCTCGACCGTGACGCTGTCGCCCATCGTAAACTCTTCGCACGACGCGACCTTCGCGGTGATCAAACCGGAGAAGTTGACCGTGATGTTGGCGGGGCTCGCCAAAGTCGATGAGGCTTTGGTGTACCAAATGGAGACCGTGACGCCCGCCGCCGCCGCACCTTGGGCATTCGTGAACTCGCGCGCCTTCGTCCAGGTGTTGCCGGCCGCGTCGGTGATGCTTTGGTGGTCGTTCGTGTTCCCGTTGCTTGTCGCGCGGTTGTCCGTCGCCAGGGTGAGGACGCCGAGGTGGCCGGCGTCGAGTGGGTTACCGAACCCGGTCGCGAACGTCCACGAGTTGGAGGACGACTTGTCGCTCGCCCCGCAGAAGTGGCCCTCGGCGGCGGAGAAGCCCTGCACCGTCCGAAGCTCCAGCGCCGCCATCGCGGTCCACTCGGGACCGGCCAGGTTCACGGCATTGGCCACGCTCGTGTTCGGGGTCCCGCTCGTGTTGTCTGTCAGAAACCCGCCGATGCTGCCGTTTGCGACCGCGTGTTCCCGCATATTGCCCGTAGAGGCCGCGGAGGGATTCGCGGTCCCCCAACCGGCAAAACCCGCCACGGCCCAGTTGTTGGCGTCCTGGATCGTGACGCTGATCGTCGCCGGAGTGCTCGAGTTCGTGGCGAGTGTCGCCGTATTCCCGAGGCTGTACACCCCTGAGTACGAGGCCACGGCGACGACGATATCCGAGGGAAAGCTGCAGCACGCCACGTTCGCCTGAACCGAGGTGCTGTTCTTCGACGCACCCGGGTTGGTGGAGTACACCCGAACCCTCGATGACGTGCTGTTGGCGGTCACATCCGCCCGGAGTGCGTAGACCGAGCCCCCGCTGTCCTGGACCGCAGGATTTGCCATGCCCTGCGACGTGTTCTTGGTAGCGACGATGACCACGACGGTATTGTTGTCCCCTGTGGCCGCCGCCGGGGTCACGGTCAGGGAGCTGTTGCCCGTCGTGGCGCCGAGGTTTGGGGCGGTCGCGCTGCCGGAGGTGACGAGGCTGATGGCCGCGGTCGCGGGCGCGGCCGACGCCAGCACGAGCAGCAGAATGAGGCCGAGCCGGCCCACGAGCCCAAACCTGAGTGCAATTGCTGGGGGGTCTTTCCTCATGCCTGTTCTGGGGGCAAAGGCGATGCCAGATGTTTCGTTTCAGGAAAGAAATTATTCTAGGTACTTATCTCGTATCGGCTCTCGCGGTTTCGCTCAGGCTGGTGGCAAAATGACCAGCCCGAGCTCGGGCTCGACCAGCAGGAAGCAGTCCAGGGTCGCCAATCCCAAGATCAGGTAAATCACGGATGATCTTTTAGGGCTATTCCTCTCTAATATTTCGGGTCTACACCCGATGGGGCTAGTGGGAGAAAACCCTCATGACTTGATGGGTATTTTCCCGTACCTGGGGCCCCGCGCGGAGCCCGGCGAAGGTCATGCTCTTCAAAACAACTGGAGGTCAGGATGCACAGTAACGGTTCGCCGCTGTTAGTCGCGCAGCGCTCGAACTCCACGACAGACCAGTTGATGAGGCCGCCATTCCGTAAGCCCGACGCGGGGCCTCCGCCCAGGTCGGCGGTCGGTTTCCTCCTGCTGGACGGCTCGCTACGCCCCATCGTGTTCAATGCCGAGGCCATCCGGGTTCTCAGCTACCCAGACCCGCCGGCGAATGTCAGACGTCCCGACGTCTTCCTCACCGGCAAGATTCGCGAGAGCCTGTTGAGCCCGCAGCCCTCGAGTGAATCGCGCCTTGTGAATGAATTCCGCTCAGGCAGGCGGCGTTACCTTTGCAGGGCGTTCGCCGTGGATTCGGATGCGAACGGGTCTTCGCGCGCGAGCATCGCCGTGCTGCTCGAGCGAGCGCCTGTGAGCGTGATTCCGCTGTCGCCCGTCTCCGAGCAATTCAACCTCACCCGGCGCGAGTGCCACGCGCTTGAGCATTTGCTGCAGGGGCTCAGCAACAAGGAGATCGCGAATCGAATGAGCGTCAGCCCCAACACGGTGAAGGCCTTTCTGCGACTGATCATGCTCAAGATGGACGTGTCGTCCCGCGCGGCGATCGTGGCGAAGCTGATGATGACCGGCCCGTAGCGGCTAATCCCTTCGGACGAACCCTCCTTGGGAATGGACGGGATTGATCGGGTCTCCCAAGATTCCCGTCAGCGCACTCACCATTCCGCCGCCGCGGCGAGGGCCGCGTGCGGCGAAACCCACAAGGAGGGTCTATGAGACTACAGTGGTCTTGTCGCGCCACTGTCATCGCGGTGCTGGTCGTGTCGCTCGGTTTCGTGATCTGGCCCAGCCGGGCCCAGGCGCTGAGTTTCGGAGGTCAGGCGACCGGCGCACAGGTGTTCGTGCCGGCCACCGGCTTGACCATCAAGGCCGCCAGCGGTCAGCTTCCCCCGAGCGGCGGCGAGGTCGATGCGTCGCTCCTCTCGGGGAACATTCCCGGCAGCACGACGGGCGGGGTGGTTGCGCTCGCCGCCGGCGCGCTCCACAGCGTCGTCGTCGGCCTGGACGAAACGGACGCCGAGGCTTCGCTGGCCACCGTGAGCCTGACCGTCTCGGGCAACGGGATCACGTCCGACTTCCTGATGGCCCGGAGCAACGCAGGCTGCGGGCCGGCGGTCGCGGGCAGCGCTCAGCTCCAGAACCTCGTCATCAACGGTCAGCCAATCACCGTCACGGGCAACCCGAATCAGACCGTCTCGTTGCCGAACGGCACCGCGACCCTCAACGAGCAAACGCCGGCCGTCGCCGGCAGCACCGCCGAGCTCAGGGTCGTCGCGTTGCACGTGATCACCATCGACGCGATCACCGGCCAGGTGCTCGCCGACGTCCAGCTCGCCATCGCGGACGCGATGATCGACTGCCAGCCGGGCTCCGGCCCCGCGGGGAGCTCCACGACCGGCGGCGGATGGATCACTCTCACGCCGGGCGGCGGCAAGGGGACGTTCGGCGTCAGCGCCGCATTTCGACCGGACGGGTCGCTTGCCGGCCACCTAGTCTACACCGACCACGACATAGACTTGAAGGTGCAGAGCACGGCGATGACGGACTTCGTGCCCGGTTGCACGAGCCAGATCAACGGCACCGCCACCGCCAATTCCGCGCCGGTGACTTTCAACGTCACAGTAACGGACCATGGGGAACCGGGAACCGCGGACACGTTCTCGATCGTCATACCCGAACTCGGGTACAGCCAATCCGACACCCTGGGCGGTGGCAACATCCAGGTGCATCGCCCGCACTGCCAGTAGCGCGCGCAGAGGCTTCGCGGCCGGGGACGCCCGGCCGCGAGGCTCCCTCCCCAATAACCTGTCGGGCGCGGCGGGCGGTCAGGTCAACGGCATCTCGCGCTCGAACACCGTGAATGGCGAGCGGCGGGTAGCGGCGAGCGCGTCGCGAATCTGGGCTTCGCCACGCCCCGCGCCCTGCTCGAGCAGGCTTTCGAAGAAGCGCGTATAGAACTCGTCCGGATAGACCACCACGCGGAGCCGCGCGCGCAGGCCCGCGCGATCGACGCGCCGGCGGTAGTGCAGCGCTGCCTTCTTCCCGGGCATGAGGCGCGTGTCGGCGATTTCGCGCTCGAGATCGAGCGTCACCTCCCGAGCAATCACCCGCTCCTCGCGGCTTCCGGCGACGACTTCCCCGGCCTGATCCACCAGCTCGGCGCTCATCACAACGCGCGGCGTGACGTACGTCGGAAAGGCGTGGCCGATCCGTGTGCTCTCGACGGTGAGCGTGACGGCGATCGTGTCGCCGGGCCGGTAGCGCGCGGCGCCCACTCGCGCATCGATCGTGAGCCCCGAGCGCACCATCTCGGGATCGTGAACGCCGCGCCACAGGTGGCGGCGGTCGGGCATGTGGCAGTTCTGGCACTGAACGCTCTCGCGCGCGAAGCGGCTGGCCTTCCACTCGTTGTAGGTGTTCTCGAGCAGCTTGCCGTTCAGCGTGAAGCCGTCGGGCGTGAACTGGTGGCAGCTCTGACAGAACTCGGAGGAGAGGAACGCGGGAGTGCGTGTCACGCCGTTGTGCGGGAGCGTCTCGCGCGGCGCGGTCGGAGCGAGGGAGCCGTCGCGGCGCGGCGGGCCGAACCGCGCGTGGCCCCGCACGTGGCAGCCTGCGCACACGAGGCCCTTGGCGCCGAGCGCGGTGTCGTAGACCGGGTTGGCGCGGGCGCGCGCGCCGTCGGCGAGGCGCGGCGCCTGCTCGGCCAGTGGCGCGTGGCAGTTAAAGCAGCTCAGCGCCGATCCGGGATCGCTCTCGAGCATCTCCACGAGCTGGCCGCTCACGCCCGGCCCCATGGCGGCGGCATGCAAGCTCGTTCGCCAGTCGGCGAGCTGCGCGGGATGGCAGGTGCCGCACGCCTCGGGCTCGAGCGACGCCTCGAGCGGGGAGTAGCGCGCCGGACGCGGGCCCTGAGGCGCGAGCGGCCGGCGCCAGTGACGGTCGAGGAACTCCCTGATGGCGTCGGCGCCGGCAGCGTTGACGACGGCGAGCGTTGCTAGGGCGGCGATCAGCACCGCCGCATCACGAAGCCGCATGGCGTAGGCCGGTCAGGTCAGATAGCTTCGGACCGGAACGAGACATCTGGCGACCGGGTCCGCGGAGAGAGCGAACTCCTCCAGGGTGACGGCGCCCAGAAGGGCAGGCCCCTCAGTCGGGCCGATGAGGCCGACGCCCGGCAGTTCCTGATTCTCCAGCGTTATCATGACGAGGCCGATCGGCCACTCCTCTTCACGACCTTTGACGAGCAGCACGCGTCGCGAACCGATCGGTGAGCAGCCGAGCGACTCAACCACTGTGCGGGGCAGCGTCGTGTAGGTTGCCCCGGTGTCTACTAAAAGTGACAGGGTTTGGCGGCGCGCTGACTCGTGGATGTTCTCCAGCGTCACGTCGACTTTGAAGCCCGAGCGCCCGGCCGTCCGGCCGTCTTCGCCAGGCCCCTGGCTGGATTCGGCATAGAGGTTCAGCGCTCGCTGCGCTCGTCGTCGAGAAGGCGCTGGAGCTCGGCCCTGAGGCGCGAGCGGCCGGCGCCAGTGACGGTCGAGGAACTCCCGGATGGCGTCGGCGCCGGAGGCGTTGACGGCGCAGAGCGCAGCCAGCACGGTGACGAGCACCACCGCGTCGCGAAGCCACATGGCGTCGAGCTTAACGCGGACGGCCTTACCGGAGCCCCGTACTTGGAGTAGAGTAGTGGCCTGTCGCGATCATTCTGATCTCCCCGGAGAACACACAGTGGACCCGTATCGTTTGCCGAGCCATGTGGTGCCGAGCCGTTACGACCTCCGGCTCGAGCCGGACCTGACGACGCTCAGCTTCCGTGGCGAGGAGACCGTGGCCGTCACCGTCACCGAGCCGACCGACGAGGTCGTCCTGAACGCGGTCGACCTGGCGATCACGGAGGCGACGATCGCGAACGACCGCGGCGAGTCCCTGCGCGGCGTGCCGGCCATGGACGAGGCGACGGAGCGCTGCCGCATCGCGTTCCCGTCGCGTGTGGCGCCCGGCGCCTGGCGGCTCTCCCTCCGGTTCGCCGGGCCGCTGAACGACAAGCTCCGCGGCTTCTATCGCTCGAGCTACAAGGACGCGAGCGGCGCCACGCGCCTCCTGGCCGCCACCCAGTTCGAGTCGACCGACGCGCGGCGCGCCTTCCCCTGCTGGGACGAGCCAGCGTTCAAGGCGGTGTTCGCCGTCACGCTCGCGATCGACCCGGCGCTGACCGCCGTCTCCAACACGCGCGTCGTCGCCGAGCGGCAGGAGGGCGGCAAGAAGGTCCTCACGTTCGCGGACACGATCAAGATGTCTACCTATCTCGTCGCGTTCGTCGTGGGCGAGCTCGAGGCGACCGACCCGGTCCTGGTCGGCGAGGCGCCGGTCCGCGTCTGGTGCGTCCCCGGCAAGCGGCGCCTCGCCGCGTTCGGCCACGACGTCGCCGTGGCCTCGCTCGGCTTCTTCGAGGCGTACTACGGCCTGCCGTACCCGGGCGACAAGCTCGACCTCCTGGCGATCCCCGACTTCGCGGCGGGCGCGATGGAGAACTTCGGCGCGATCACCTTCCGGGAGACCGCGCTGCTGGTCGACGCGAACGCGGCCTCTCACGCCGAGGTCGAGCGCGTTGCCGATGTGGTCGCGCACGAGAACGCCCACATGTGGTTCGGCGACCTCGTCACGATGAGCTGGTGGAACGGCATCTGGCTCAACGAGGCGTTCGCGACCTTCCTGGAGATCCTGGCCGTCGACGCCTGGAAGCCCGAGTGGAAGCGGTGGGTCACCTTCGGCGTCTCTCGCGCCGCCGCCCTCGTGGTGGACGGATTGCACTCGACGCGCCCGATCGAATTCCCGGTGCGGGCCCCGCGCGACGCCGACGCGATGTTCGACGTGCTGACCTACGAGAAAGGCGCCTCCGTGCTCCGGATGCTCGAACAGTACCTCGGCGCGGAGGTGTTCCGTGACGGCGTGCGCGACTATCTCAGGCGACACGCGTACGGGAACGCCGAGACGGGCGACCTGTGGGCCGCGCTCGGACGCGCCGCCCGTCAGCCGATCCCCGAGGTGATGGACGGTTGGATCTTCAAGCCGGGCTATCCGCTCGTCAGCGTGCGGCTCGAAGGGCGTGAGCTCGTCCTGAGCCAGCAGCGCTTCACCTACCTCGCGGAGCCGCTCGAGGGTGGACCGCCCTCCGGCGAGCCCGGTGCCCACTGGCGCGTGCCCGTCCAGCTCCGGATCCGCGCCGGCGGTAAGCCGTCGGTCAACCGCCTCATCCTCTCGGATGCGGATGCGCGCGTGCCATCGCCGGCGGCGCTCGAGGCCGTCGTCGTCAACGAGGGCGGCCACGGCTTCTACCGCGTGCGATACACGCCGGAGCTGCTCGAGCGACTCGTCCGCCACCTCCCCGATCTCGCGCCGATCGAGCGCTTCAACCTGGTCAACGACGCCTGGGCGGTCACCGCCGCGGGCCTCGGGAGCCTCACCGATTACCTCGACCTGACGGCGCGCTTCCGCAGTGAGCGCGACCGCAACGTCTGGTCCGTCTTGATCGCGTCCTTCCACGCGCTCAACCGCATCGTCGAGCCCGCCGACCGGCCCCGCCTCGCCGCCTTCGTCCGCGACCGTCTGACGCCGGCCTTCACGGAGCTCGGCTGGACGGTGCGCGCGGACGAGGACGAGCTGACCCGCCAGCTCCGCGGCGACCTCGCACGCGCGCTCGGCACCCTTGGCGACGACGTTGCCGTGCAAGCGGCGGCCGCCGCCCTCTACGCCGCGCACGTCGAGAGCGGCCGCTACGTGGACCCCAACGTCCTCCCCGCGCTCATCGCGATCCTGGCGCACGCGGGCGACGCCGCGCGCTACGACGAGTTCCTCCGCCGCTTCCGCGCGGCCACGACGCCTCAGGAGGAGCAGCGTTACCTCTACGCCCTCGCCGGCTTCCGACGGCCCGAGCTGGTCGCGCAGACGCTCACGCGCACGGTCAACGGCGAGCTGCGGACGCAGGACGCGCCCTTCGTGGCCCGCGCGCTTCTCACGAGTGTCCACGCGCGGGAGCTGGCGTGGGCCTTCGTCAAGAACAACTGGGACGCGATGGACCGCCAGTACCCCAAGCAAGGGCTCCGGCGCATGGCCGAGGGCGTCATTGCCCTCGCCACGCCCGAGCTCGAGCGCGACGTCCACGCGTTCTTCCGCGCGCGGAAGATCGACTTCGGCGGCAAGACCCTCGCGCAGTACCTCGAGCAGCTCCGCATCGCGGTCACCCTGCGCACGCGCGAAGGCGCGACGCTCTCGAAATACCTGGCGCGCTTCGGCTGAGCTCAACGCTCGCCAGGGTCTGCGGCCAGCTCCGAGCGATTCTCTCAGTGATTCAAGGAGGCGCGAGCATGCGAGACGTAATGCTCGGCGTCGTGGTGGGGATCGCGGTCACGGCGGCCGCGGCAGCCGCGTCGGCTCAGCACGGCCACGGCGGCGCAGGTGCCGAGGGGCACCAGATGGCGCAAGCCTGCGCGACGGAGTTCGAGAAGGTCGTGGGCGACGGCCGTGGCTTCGGCCTTGCGTTCGCGGCGGATCAGAACGGCTACCCGGGACCCATGCACGTGCTCGAGCTCCGAGATCGCCTCAAGCTCACCGCGGACCAGGAGGCGAAGGCGCGCGATCTGATGCACGCGATGTTCGCCGAGTCGCGCCCGAAGAGCGTCCGCCTGCTCGAGGCCGAGGCGAAGCTGCGGCGCCTCTTCGCCGAGCGGGCTGCCGACGAGGCGGCGGTGCGCGCCGCCGTTGCCGAGGTCGAGCGCGCGCGGAGCGAGGTGCGTCTGGTCCACCTGCTCGCGCACCTCAAGACACGCGACCTCCTCAGCGAGGATCAGCGACGGCTCTACCACGAGACCCGCTGGGGCGCCTCGCGCTGAGGGCCTCCGTAGAACCTTAACCGTGGGGTGTATCGAAAGCTGGACATTCCCTCGAGCTCATACCGCCAGCTACGATGGCCTTCGATGCCCGCGCGGAAGTCGATCGTCGTGGCCCAGCGCATCGAGCGCGCGATCCTTCTGGTCGGCGGCCAGAAGGTCATGCTAGACGCGGATCTGGCCGCCCTCTACCGCGTGCCGACGAAAGTCCTCGTACAGGCTGTTAAGCGCAACTTAGCTCGCTTCCCCAATGATTTCATGTTCCGACTGACGGTCGAGGAGGCCGTCCGTTTGAGGTCACAAATCGTGACCTCAAACGTAGGACGGGGCGGTAGGCGCTATTCGCCATACGCATTCACCGAACATGGCGTCGCTATGCTGTCGAGCGTCCTCCGGAGTTCTCGCGCCATCCAGGCCAACATTGCGATCATGCGGGCCTTCGTTCGGCAGCGTGGGTTGCTGGCATCGAATGAAGCGCTCGCCCGCAAGCTGGATGCGCTCGAAAAGAAATACGACGCGCAGTTTAAAGTCGTCTTCGATGCGATTCGGCAACTCATGTCGCCCCAGGCCGCCGGGCAGCGCACGATCGGCTTTCGCCTACGGCCCGGCGAGGACAAATTGAGCCGGCTGCGGCCTCATCGCGCTTGAGATCCTAGTGGTCACGGCCGCAGCTCTGGGCCCGCGGCCGCAGAACAGCGGGCTTGAGCGGCCGGGCTCGCACCTGCAGCTCAGCCTGAACGATCATTCCCGCGAAGGCGCGGTCCGGGGAGAGAGCGCCTGCGCCGGCTGGAACCAGCGCTGCGCGATGATCGTCGGGATCACCGCACTCGCCACGACCACCGTCACGAGCACCGAGAACTGCGCCTGGTCGAGGATCCCCGCGTTGAGGCCGTAGAGCGAGGAGATCGTCCCGAAGGTCAGGCCCGTCGACATGAGGAGTGTGGTGAACATCGCGCTTCTCGGAACCCACCGCCTGGCGAGCGGGTAGACGCCCGCGATCTTCGTCACCTGCTTGACGGCGAACAGCACCAGCAAGAGGCCGGCGTTCGCCCACACCAGGGCGAGCGAGACATTCATGCCCCCCTTGAGGAAGAAGAACGGAGTCAGAAGCGCGAACGCGACGACGCGGAATCGACGCGTCAGCTCCGGGTGTTCGTGGAAGATCCGCGCGAGCGCCAGCCCGAGCACGAACGCGGGCAGGACGGCGTGGCTCTGGGCCTTGTCCGCGAAGAACATCAGCACGAGCAGGACCGCCACGGCGCCCTTGATCTCGGGCTCGATCACGCGCTCGCCGTAGCGCGCGAAGAACCACGGCTGCAGCGTGACCATGGCCCAGATGGCCAGCACCGAGACGCCCAGGAACGGCACGAGCCACCACGTCGGCCTGACGAACAGGAGCGCCAACGCCAGCGCCGTGCCGAAGTCGGTCACGAACGTTGAGGCCATGATGAGCTTGCCGAGCGGCGTGAGCGTGAGCCCGGTCTCGACCAGCACGGCGTAGACCACGGCCAGCGACGTCGTCGAGAGGGCGACGCCGGCGATCTGCGCCGCGGCGCCCGGCCAGCCGAGCACCCACGCGCAGAAGAGCCAGGCGCCGAAGAACGGCGCTGCGAAGGAAACGCCGCCGATCAGCACGCTCTCCTTGAGCTTCTCGCGCATCACGCGCGGATCGACCTCCGCGCCGGCGAGGAACGTCAAGAGGATGCTGCCGAAGGAGGCGAGGAAATCCATCCACGGCGGGCTCGTCAAGCCGAGAAAGTTGCCGGCGACGACGCCGAGGCTGATCTCGATCAGGGCCACGGAGACGCCGAGCTCGACCGAGGCGATGCTGGCGACGAGGATGAGGAGCCCTGCGATCGCCGCGATCAGGAGATCCTCCACCGTCGTCGCCTGTCTCGGGCGAACCCCATCGCCCTTCGTTATCGTCCCGATTATCCTCCCGGCCCGCCGCGGGTCAAAGTTTTCGAGAGGTCTCGGACGTGACGTCCGCGACGAACACGTGGCAGGTCTGGTGCACGGAAGGGGCGAGCCTACGACCGATTGAGCTCTGGCTCGAACCCCGGCGAATACGCCGGACCGTGCGTGAGAAACTATGATCGTGAGCAATGAGTCGCAAGCGTAAGCCGGCCAAGCTCGACGCCGTCGCCGTGGCGGGACATCGTCGGAGCGATGATTCGCTGGTCCCCCCGCCGCCCCAGCGATCGGTCCGTTGGCTTGCGGCTTTGCTGGTCGCCGTCTTCACCCTCGCTGCGTTCCTGCCGACGCTGCACAACCAGTTCGTGAACTGGGACGACGACGTGAACTTCTTGGACAACCCGCACTATCGGGGGCTCGGCGGGGCGCACCTTCGCTGGATGTGGACCACATTTCACATGGCCCACTACATTCCCCTCACCTGGATGACTCTCGGCATGGACTACCTGCTCTGGGGCATGAATCCCGTCGGGTATCATCTGACCAGCCTCCTCCTGCACGTCACGAGCGCGGTCGTCTTCTTCTTCTTGGCCCGGAGGCTCATGACCGTGGCTCTGCCCCTCGCCTCTGGACGAGGTCACGCGCTCACGGTGTCGGCGGGGTTCGCCGCCCTCGTGTTCGCGATCCATCCCCTGCGCGTCGAATCCGTCGCCTGGGCCACCGAACGGCGCGATGTGCTCTCGGGGCTCTTCTACCTCTTGACGCTCCTGACGTACCTGCGGGCCTGCGAGCGGGGGGCGCGCGGCCAACGATCGTACTGGTTGTCCGTGGCGTTGTTCGGCTGTGCGCTCCTCTCGAAATCGATGGCGGTGAGCCTTCCCGTCGTGCTGTTGATCTTGGAGGTCTATCCGCTCCGACGCCTCGGCGGGTCCCTCGGATGGTCGAGCGCGTCCACACGGCGGGTCTACGTGGAGAAGATCCCGTTCGTCCTGCTGGCCGCTGCCGCATCGGCGATCACCCTCATGGCGCAGCTCTCGAACAGCGCCATGGTCTCCGTGGCTCACCTGAGCGCGCTGGACCGGCTCGCGGTCTCGGCGTACGGATTGGGCTTCTACCTCTGGAAGACGGTCGTGCCCCTGAACCTCTCGCCGCTCTACAACCTGCCGCAGACGGTGAATCCCGCGGCGACGCCGTTCATCGCGAGTTACGCCGGGGTGCTTGCCGTGACGGCGATTGCTCTGGCACTCCGCCGTCGATGGCCCGGCCTGCCGGCGGCGTGGCTGGCGTACGTGGTCGTCCTCCTGCCGGTGCTCGGCATCGCTCAGAACGGCCCGCAGATTGCCGCTGATCGATATACCTATCTCGCCACCCTCGGATGGGCGATCCTGGCCGGCGCCGCCCTGTTGTCCTGCTGGCGCCTCTCCACGAACTCGACGACAGGGGCACCGACGACGTGGGGGCTCGCCGGCATCGCCACGGGTATCGTCATCGCGTTGGGAGTCCTCACGTGGAACCAGGTCCAGATCTGGCACGACTCGGAAAGGCTGTGGACCTACGCCCTCGCGATCGACCTCGACTCTCCCATCGCTCACAGCAACCTCGGAGAGCTGCTCGATCGTCAGGGCAGGCCGGCCGAGGCGATCGACCACTTCCAGCAGGCGCTGCGGACCAAGCCCGACTTCCCCCTCGCCCATAACAACTGGGGCATGGCGCTCAAAGGTCAAGGCAGGCCGGCCGAGGCGATCGACCACTTCCAGCAGGCGCTGCGCCTCAAACCCGACTTCGCCATCGCCCATAACAACTGGGGCACGGCGCTCGGTCAGCTGGGCGCGCCGGCCGAGGCGATCGACCACTTCCAGCAGGCGCTGCGCATCGATCCCGACTTTGCCCTCGCCCAGAGCAACTGGGGCGCCGCGCTCCTCCAGCAGGGTAAGCCAGCCGAGGCGATCAACCATTTCCAGCAGGCGCTGCGCATCGATCCCGACTGTGCCCTCGCCCGCAGCAACTGGGGCGCCGCGCTCCTCCAACAGGGTCAGCCCGTGGAGGCGATCGAGCAGCTCCAGCAGGCTCTTCGCGTCCAGCCCGACCTGGCCGAAGCCCACGCCAACTTGGCCCAAGCATTCACTCAGTATGGCAAGCAGGCCATGGCAGCGAAGCGCCACCGGCAGGCCCAGAAAGGGCGAAAATAGGAATAGCCGCGCCATTGTCCCGACCGTGGGCCCGTGATACGTTGGCGAGGGCATGAGGGCCGTCGTCGCAGCGTTGCTCCTCGCGACCGCGTGGCTCGCCGAGCCTTCCGTCGTGGTTGCGCTGAGCGTCCAGGAAGCCATCCTCCGCGCCAAGCCCGCCGTCGCGCTCGTCACCGCCGAGGTCAAGGCGGACGTCACGATGAACTGCGGCCAGGGGCTCGTCACGGTGAGCCCGGCGCCGTTCGTCGAGACCGGCACGGGTTGGTTCGTGGACGGCCGCGGGTTCCTCATCACCAACGCGCACGTCATCGATCCGCCGCACCGGCTCCCGCCCTGGGTGACGCACGAGCTGAAGAAGAAGGCGATCGAGCAGGCGTGTGTGGAGCCCGTGCTGCGGGCGCGCGGGCTCATGCGTGGCCAGCGCCCCGACATCGAGGAGCAGATCCGGCGCCAGGCCTCCGACGCGGCGCTGGCGACCGCCAAGGTCGTGCCGCTTCCCAAGATCACGGTGATGCTCTCGAACGGCGCGAAGCTGCCCGCCGAGGTCCGGAAGTTCAGCCCGCCGCTCCTCCTCGACAGCAACAACCGCCCGCTCCCCGACTCCGGGCGCGACCTGGCGCTCTTGCGCGTGAAGGACGGCGTCTACCCGACCATCGCGCTCTCGAAGCGCGACAGCCAGATCGGCGATCCCGTCCACATCCTCGGCTTCCCGGGCGTCGTGCTCTCGCACGAGCTGCTCAACAAGAGCGCGGCGCTCGAGGCGTCGGTGACCAACGGCGCCGTGTCGGGCTTCCAGCAGGATCAGATCGGCCAGAGCGTGATCCAGTCCGACGCGCCTGCGGCTCACGGCAACAGCGGCGGCCCCGCCGTCACCGACGACGCCTCGCTCGTGGGCGTGATGACGTTCATCTCGCTCTCGTCGTCGGGCAGCGAAGTCCAGGGCTTCAACTTCCTCATCCCGGCGAAGGACGTGGCGAAGTTCCTCCAGGGCACCGAGGTGACGAAGCCCGGCGAGAGCGCGTTCAACCCCGTCTGGGTGGCGGGCATCGAGGCGCTCCTCGACGGCCGCTACGCCGCCGCGGTGGCGAAGTTCCAAGAGGCGAACACGCTCCTGCCCGGGCTCACCGACGGCAAGCGTCTGCTCGCCGAGGCCGAGGAGAAGGTGAGGAACCCGCCGCCGCGGCCGTTCCCGTGGGCGTGGGCGACCTTGGGCGTCACACTCCTCTCGCTCGGCGCGTACGGCTCCATGTGGGGCCGGCGCTGGTGGAAGAACCGGTTCCGGATCCAGCCGACGCAGGTGATCGCCTTCATCGAGCGCGGCCTCAACCCCGTCATGCTCGACGTGCGGACCACGACCGACTACGAGACGAGCCCGCTGAAACTGCCCGGCGCCGTCCGGCTCGACCCGGAGACCGCGGAGACGGCCAACCTGAACTTCGAGCCCGACCAGCTCATCGTCGCGTACTGCACGAGCCCGGAGGAGGCGACGAGCGCGCGCGTGGTGGGCGTGCTCCGCGAGCGCGGCTTCAAAAGCCTGAGAATCCTCAAGGGCGGGCTCGGCGGCTGGACCAATGCGCGGCTCCCCGTCGAGGCCAAGTCGTCCCTGCCCTCGATCGGGCTCGAGATCTACAAGAACCTCACGCTCGGCGACGTCGAGCGGCGGAAGTTCCGGACGGGCGAGGTCATCTTCCGCGAGGGCGACGACGCGCACGGCGAAGCGTACGTGATCCACGCCGGCGCGGTCGAGATCCGGCGGAGCTTCGACGGGGCAGAACGAGTCCTGAACCGGCTCGGCGAGGGCGAGCTCCTGGGCGACCTGGCGCTCTTCCGCAAGGGACCGCGATCGGCGAGCGCCGTCGCCACCTCCGAGACCGAGCTCCTCGTCATCAAAGACGAGCGGCTCGAGTGGCTCATCCGCAACCGCCCTCAGCTCACCGTCGAGCTCCTGAAGCGCCTGTCCAAGCTGGTCGTCGCCACCGACAAGGAGCGCGCGGAGGCCGGCAGCGTCAGATGACGCCGCGCGCGCGCAGGCGCGCGAGCTCCGTCTGCGACAGCCCCAGCCGTCCGCCGTAGACCTCCTCGTTGTGCTCTCCGAGCGTGGTCGGCCCCGCGCGGTCGACCCGGCCGGGCGTGCGCGTGAGCCGCGGCACCACGCCCGGCATCGCCAGGGCACCGACGAGCGGGACCACGAGCCGGAGGATGTTCTCGCGCGCGCGCACCTGCGGGTCCTCGAAGAGATCGCGAACGCTCGCGACGAGCGACGACGGGACCTCGGCGGCCTCGAGGACCCGGAGCGCCTCAGCGGCCTCGCGCGCCGCCACCCAGGCGGCCACGAGCTCGTCGACCGCCTCGCGGTGCGCGAGGCGCGCGCGCACCGAAGCCATCCGCGGATCGCCCTCGAGCTCCGGCCGGCCGAGCGCCTGCAGCAGCCGCGCGAACATGCGGTCGTTGGTGCACGCGATCGCGATCCAGCGCCCGTCGCGGCTCCGGTAATGGTTGTGGGGCACCGCGCTCTCGGTGCCCGAGCCGATGCGCTCGCGCACCTGCCCCGTCGCGCCGAAGACGGCGACCGCGTCGTCGAGGATGCGGAGCACGGGCTCGTAGAGCCCGAGGTCCACCACTTGCCCCTGGCCGGTCCGCTCCGCGTGACGGAGCGCCACGAGCGCGCCGAGCGCGCCGAAGACGCCCGCGAGGTAGTCCGGCACGGTCGGCGTCCCCGGCGTGACCGGCGGCCGGTCGGGATAGCCGGAGATGTACGAGAGGCCGCCGACCGCGGCGGCGATCCGCCCGAAGCCCGGGCGCGCGCGCTGGGGGCCCGTCTGGCCGAATGCCGAGATCCGCAACATGACGAGCGCCGGGCGGATGCGCGAGAGCTCGTCCCAGCCGAGGTTCCAGCGCTCGAGCGTCCCCGGCCTGAAGTTCTCCGCCACGACGTCGGTCGACGCGACGAGCCGGCGGATCAGCGCCTGGCCCTCGGGGTCGCGCAGGTTGCAGGTGATGGACTTCTTGTTGCGCGCCTCGACGAGCCACCAGTAGGAGCTGCCGGACCCGCCGGCGGCCGGGCCGAGACGCCGGAGATCGTCGCCGACGCCGGGCTGCTCGACCTTGATGACGTCGGCGCCGAACTCGCCGAGCAACGTCGCGCAGAGCGGCGCGGCGAGAAACGTCGCGAGGTCGAGCACCGTGACGCCGGCGAGCGCCTGGCTGGAGTCGGTCACGCCGGCCATCTTACCGCGGCCGTGCTAGGATCCATCTCACCGGCGAGCGAGGAGAGGCGATGAAGGCGATAGTGGCGCGCATGTGGGGCGAGCCGGCGACGCTCGAGTACACCGAGGTCTTCCCGCCGGAGCTCCTGCCCGGTCAGGTGCTGATCGACGTCGAGGCGATCGGCTGCAACTTCCCCGACATCCTGATCGTCCAGGGCCGGTATCAGAAAAAGCCGCCGCTGCCCTTCAGTCCGGGAGCCGAGGTGGCGGGCATCGTTCGCGACGTCGGGCCGGGCGTCACCCAGGTCGGCGTCGGCGAGCGCGTGTTCGCGCTCATGGACTGGGGCGCGTACGCCGAGCAGGCCGTGGCGGACGAGTCCCACGCCTACGCGCTGCCCGACTTCATGACCTTCGAAGAAGGCGCAGCGTTCGGTCTCGCCTACCAGACCGCCTGGTGCGGCCTCGTTCACCGTGCCGCCCTCCGCCGCGGCGAGACCCTGCTCGTCCACGGCGCGGCGGGCGGCGTCGGGCTCGCCGCGGTGCAGCTCGGCAAGGCGCTCGGCGCGCGCGTCGTCGCCACCGCGGGCTCGCCCGAGAAGCTCGAGGTCGCGCGCGCCGCGGGCGCCGACGTGCTCGTGAACTATCGGACAGAGGACTGGGTCGAGCGCGTGAAGAAGGAGACGGACGGGCGTGGCGCCGACGTGGTCTATGACCCCGTCGGCGGCGACGTCTTCGACGGCTCCACGCGATGCATCGCCTTCGAGGGTCGCCTGCTCGTCATCGGGTTCACGAGCGGCCGGATCGCCGACGTCGCCACCAACCGCGTGCTCCTCAAGAACATCAGCATCGTCGGCGTGCACTGGGGGCTCTACAGCGAGCGCGACCCCGTGATCGTCCGCCGGTGGATGGTCGAGCTCCTCAAGCTCGCCGAAGCCGGCCAGCTCAGGCCCGTGATCTCGGCGACGTTTCCGCTGCGAGACGCGGCGCGTGCGCTCGCCGCCATCGCCTCGCGCGAGAGCTACGGCAAGGTCGTCCTCGTCCCGTGATCCGGGTCTGCGTGAAGCGGCTCGACCCGTCGGTGCCGCTGCCGGCCTACGCGCGCGCGGACGACGCCGGCCTCGACCTCCACGCCGCGCACGACGTGACGCTACCGCCGGGCGGCCGAGCGCTCGTCGGCACCGGCCTCGCTGTGGCGATCCCGTCGGGTCACGCCGGCTTCGTCCTGCCGCGCTCGGGGCTCGCCCTGATGCACGGCGTGACGATCCTCAACGCGCCCGGACTGATCGACGCGGGCTATCGCGGCGAGCTCAAGGTGCTGCTCGTCAACCACGACACCTCGGCGACAGTGACGCTCCGGCGGGGCGAGCGCGTCGCCCAGCTCGTTCTTCAGCGCGTCGAGCGCGCCGAGCCGGCCGAGGTCGACGAGCTTCCCACGAGCGAGCGCGGCGCCGGCGGCTTC